>CAJOKD010000011.1 GCA_905235085.1 uncultured Bacteroidales bacterium
TTTCAGGGAACCTGAGGAGCCGTCCGGAACGATTATCCCTTCAGTGACCGTGATGCATTCGAGGGATACGGTCCCGGTGCTGTCCTTCCTCATCAGGAATGGCCCCCTGTAAAGGACATAGGAACTGTCACCAGGATTGAGTACTGATATCTTCGTGCCGTCGGAGAGGTAATCATACCTTGCCATGGAAGTATTGCCACTCACTCGGGCAACTTTTCCGATGACATTCATCCCCATTGTACGTCCGCTCCTTCCGTCCGAGGTTACATTCCCTGCTTTATCGTGGGTGTATGAGTACGAAGTCCCTGCAATCGAATCTGACACCGAAGAGAGGAGGTTTCCGGTGTATGAGAGGGAGAGTGCCTTGCTGGCACCGGTTTCTTCGTTCCTCCTAATCGACAGGACGTTCCCTGTAGCATCATAGGTAAATCTTTCCGAGGAACTGCCAGATACGTCAACCCTCGTGAGCCTTCCCAGTGGGTCATAGGAATATCCTTCCGTACGCGTCCATCCGAGTCCCCGTCCTAGGTCCTTGGAAGATACCATTCCCCCGTACCGTGGAGAAGCCCCGCTTCCCTGGGAAGGGTTCCAGTACCGGAGCGTCTCCCCGAAGATTGGCTGCGAACCGTTCGCCGCCGTAGTGAGCGACACCTGAGATGAGGAGTTCCATCCCTGGACTGTGTGGGTAAAAGCTGTGCTGACTAAAGGGCTTCCCGAAGAGGACGGCTGTGAGGAAACGGAGCTCCCAGTAAGCCTTCCTATCCCGTCATAGGAGTATGATGCCGATATGAGAGCCTGTCCTCCGTAAGAGGATGGAGTCCCAGTTCCCGCCCTTCGTGATGTCGATGTGACGTTCCCGAAGTCGTCGTAGGAGAAGGACGACCATATCCAGTTGTTGTCGTAGGCGGATCCCGTGCCGTCCGCGTCGAACTCCTCGACGCTGTCAAGGATATTGCCCCTCAGGTCCCTTCTGAAGGTGCTCCTTGAAAGGCCTCCGTCCGGCTAGAGGGTTACCTGTTGTACGACTCTGCCGAGGTCATCATAGTAATTGACGGTTGATGCGGCATCCGTTGATACCGGATCGATGTTGAACTGTGCCGGGGCTGCCCTAAGTGTAATCGGATCAACATTCTTCAGTGCAATGAAGACGGCGTCTATGACGTTATTCCTGGTGGAAATGACGTCACCCGCCACGTCATTGGAATAGGAAGTGATTATTCCTGAAGAAGAACTGAATGCATGAGATGCCTGCACATCGGAATAGGGGTTGGATACCGCCTGCCCGTATGATGTCCCTGCCAGGTCCCATATTCCCTCAAGCTGCTGGACGGGCCCAATTGCATTGACGGTACTCGCTTGAAGGGAGTATGTCACCACAGGCTGGATGACGTCAACCCTTGAACTGTCCACGAGGAAGGAGAAAGTCGGTCTCCCCAGGGCATCATAGTTCTGGAATCGGTGGAAATATGTCCCGTCCATGAGCGGAGATTCGTCCCTTACCGGAAGATGCCTTAAGTCATAAGTCACGGCGTGGACGTTTGCCCCCGGTACTTTTGCGGACTGCGGGTCTCCCTTAGGGTCGAATGAGGTGATGAAGACATACTTGCGTACATCATCCCCGGAAGGGTAATATGACGGGGTGAGACCCTGCCTTGCGGTGGCCGTGACCTGATTTGCCATAACCGGTGATATGGTCCACACAAACCTTCCCTGCCTGTCAGGGACGAAGTAGGTGTCATTCTCTGTTCCTCCTTCCCCGAACCGTCGCTCAAGGATGGTTATGCCCCGTGCGTCCGTGAACACGCGCGTAGAGTCCCCGTCGGGGGTTACGGTGGTGGTCCTCCTGAGCGTTCCGGCCGGCATCAAACCAAGCACCGACACGTTTCCCGTCGACTCGTCGTACCGGAGTGAAGCCACTTCGCCGGTGGCGTTCGAGGACACTGTCTCCCTCGCGGCGTGCGTCCCGTCGGCTAATGCGGAGCCCGGGGAAACAGTCCAGGTGCTCCTCGGCGAGAGGGAGTTGTCATATCCGTGGCGGACGGACGCATATTGTCCCTCCCCGGATCCCGCATAGGTGTCCCACCAAGAGGACTGAGCGGATACCGGCGAAGTAAGGCCGACCGTCGAAGATGATATCCTGTAAGGCAGGTATTCGCTGGCCTTCCTCCCGCATGCATCGTACCCGGTAATGGTAACTATCCTTCCGGCTAATGATCCGCTGCCGGATGCCGGCCCCTCGGCAGTTA
This sequence comes from uncultured Bacteroidales bacterium, assembly GCA_905235085.1. Taxonomy (GTDB): domain Bacteria; phylum Bacteroidota; class Bacteroidia; order Bacteroidales; family UBA932; genus Cryptobacteroides. The sequence continues at coordinate 2,247 of CAJOKD010000011.1, forward strand.
TCCACTCCCTCCCAAGTCCGTCATAGATGACCCTTGAGACTAGGTCTCCGGACGGAAGTCCCAATCCCGACCCAGTCCCGTTGCCTGTAGCAGTTCCTCCGTGGGTTGTCTTCTGGATGTATTTGAGGTATGTGTTTCCCCTCTGCTGGGTGTCATAAATGTATGATGTTATTGTCTGCCCAGCCAAGGAGATTGATGAAAGGCGACCGTACTGGTCATATGAGTATGTGGAGACCCTTCCAGAAGGGCTGACGCAGCGCGATGCCCCAACGGATGGGATGTAGTCCCTAACGGTCACCTCGGATCCGGAGAGGGTGGGATTCGTGGTGGATGTCTGTGATAAGCCTTGCAAAGGAAATAGAATCATGCCCATCAGAAAAACTAATGCCTGAACCGAGTGCTTGTGGTACGAATGGGATGATTTCATAGTGCTAATTGATTTGATTTCAGCGAAATGTAAGAATAAATATTCAAAAAAAGCAATTACTATAAAAAATCCACCCCGTCAGCAAAGACGAGATGGACATCATATCTCCTCCTCCAGCAAGCTGGAAGGGTGTCAGGGAAGGGCTCTAGTTTACATTGAGCTGTTCGGCCTCCTGAATCTTCTTCCGGGCTTCCTCGTTCTTCTGCTCAAGTTTCTCCTGAGCCTTCTTGGCTTTCTCCTCAGCCTTCTTCACGTCCTTCCTGGCTTTCTTCTCAGCCTTCTTGGCGTCCTTCCTGGCCTTTTCGGCAGCAGCCTTGGCTTCCTTCTTCGCATTCTCCGCCTGGGTAGCGGCGATGGTAGCTGCTGTTCCCTCGGATGCTGCTACATTGGCCCTGTTGGACCTGGCGATCTCCACGCCTTCTCCCCTCACGAGTGAATGACAGACCACTTCATAGTTCTTCTTGCTCTTGCGATACACGAAGAACTGGTCCACTACATCTGCTTCGTTGACATTGCCAAGAGCGTTCTGGCGTGCCTGAGCCTTCGCTTCGTTCAAGTCGGCAGCGGTTGCCTTGCCCACTACCTCAACGCAGCTCTTGTCGTTGTACTTCGCAGTCAGGTAATCCTGGACGTCATCTTCCAACTTGATGTTGTCCAGAGCCTTGAAACCTTTGTCCTTCAATGCCTGGAGTTCCAGCTTGGCGTCAGCCTTCGCCTGCTTGACGATCTTCTTGCTCTGCGCTCCCACAGGGGCGACAGCTAGCAAACCCATCAGGGCTATGAGTATGATTCTCTTCATATGCTTGAATATCTAATGGTTAATGATAAGTCATTCGTCAACGGCACGGAAAGCAGGAAGGGCCTCCTTGTCGAAATTCATTATGTATGAACTCTTTCCGGCAACGGTTTCGCATGCCATCTGGCAATAGACCTTTGCGGACTTGAGGAACATGTCAGGGGCTACCGTGGCATCACGCAGGAGCAGCAGGGACATCACGATTTCTCCGGTCATGTCGTAGAGCCTGCGGGCGAGGAAGTCCTGAAGTTCCGCATCACCGGCTTCGCGTACCTTGGCAATGCAGCCGGACAGGGTCTCGACGCAGGATGCTATCTTAGCCTTGAGCGGCTCGAGTTCCGGAAGAACTACTTCCTGGAGCATCTCGTTCATGATTCCCAAATAGGTACCGTTGGTGATGTAGCGGATCGCTGCGACTACCTGGAGCTGGGTGGTACCCTCATAAATTGAGAATATCCTGGCGTCACGGTAGAGCCTCTGGCTCTTGTATTCCATGATGAAACCTGAACCTCCGTGGACGGAGATGGCATCATAGGCATTCTGGTTCGCATATTCGGAAGACATTCCCTTGCAAAGAGGGGTGAAGGCATCGGCCAGGCGACTGTAGGTCTTCATCTCGGCCCTCTCTTCCGGTTCGAGCTTGCGCTCACGCTGGATGTCCTCAAGTGCTTTGTAGACATCGACATACCTGGAAGTCTGATAGAGCAGCGAACGACTGGCATCGAGCTTTGCCTTCATGCGGCTGAGCATGTCATAGACTCCCGGGAAGCGGTTGATTTTCTGTCCGAACTGGGCCCGCTCGGCTGCATATGCGACAGCCTCGTTATAAGCCTCCTGGCTGAGACCGACACTCTGAGCACCGATGCCCAGACGGGCACCGTTCATGAGGGCCATGACATACTTGATTAGTCCCAGGCGCCTTTCTCCGCAGAGTTCCGCGCGGGCATCCTTGTAGGTCAGCTCGCAGGTAGGAGATCCGTGGATACCGAGCTTATGCTCGATGTGGCGTACGTTCACACCACCCTGCCTCTTGTCATAGATGAACATCGAGAGGCCACGGCCATCGCGGGTTCCTTCTTCGGAACGCGCAAGGACGAGATGGATGTCGGAATCTCCGTTGGTGATAAACCTCTTGACACCGTTAAGGAGCCAACAGCCCTGTTCCTCGCTCCAGGTGGCCTTGAGCATCACGCTCTGAAGGTCAGATCCCGCATCAGGTTCGGTAAGGTCCATCGACATGGTCTCACCGGCGCAGATGCGAGGAATGAATTTCTGCCTCTGTTCCTCGCTACCGAACTCGTAGAGAGTCTCTGCACAGCTCTGAAGGCTCCAGATGTTCTGGAAACTGGAATCGGCAGCGGAGATGATCTCGCTGGCCATGCTGAACACCGTCTCGGGAGCGTTGAGCCCGCCGTAGCGGCGAGGCATCGTGACGCCCCAAAGTCCGGCAAGGCGGACAGCCTCCATGTTCTCGACGGTCTTGGAAGCATATTTCATCCTTCCGTTCTCGAGATGCGGACCTTCGAGATCGACATCCTCGGAATTGGGTGCCAGTGTGTTGGCAGCGATGTCTCCTGCTATCTCCAACAAGCGACGGTAGTTCTCGATGCAATCGTCGTAATCTACCGGTGCCTCCTCATATTTCTCCTTCTCGGAATAGCCACGCTCCTTGAGCTCAGCCACCCTGCGCATCAGGGGATGATTCAGGTGGAATTCAATTTCCGGATGGTCTGTATAGTAGTTTGCCATATGCTTTTCCTCCTTATTTGCTGTTCTGCTTGTAGTACTTGATGAGCTTAGGGACCACTTCCTCAACGGAACCGGTGATCACATAGTCGGCTATCTTGTTGATAGGGGCGTCGGGATCGGTATTGATGCTGATTATGATACCGCTGTCCTGCATTCCCGCTATGTGCTGGATCTGGCCGCTGATTCCGCAGGCGATATAGACCTTAGGATGCACCGTGACGCCGGTCTGACCGATTTGGCGGTCATGGTCGCAGAATCCTGCATCCACTGCTGCACGGCTGGCGCCCACCTCTGCGTGAAGCACCTTCGCAAGTTCGAAGAGCATGTCGAAGCCTTCCTTGCTGCCCATTCCGTATCCACCGGAAACGACGATTGATGCACCCTTGAGATTGTGCTTAGCCTTCTCCACATGATGGTCGATGACCTGGACTACATAAGCCTCAGGAGAGACATACTTGGAGACTTCAGGATACACCACCTCTCCGGCTGCCTCTCCCTCATAGACGGCCTTCTTCATGACGCCTGAACGGACGGTAGCCATCTGAGGACGGTGGTCAGGATTGACGATCGTAGCCACGATGTTTCCGCCGAAAGCAGGACGGATCTGGTACAGAAGGTTGTCGTAAGTCTTCCCGCTGCGGGCATCGGTGTAAGGCCCGATCTCAAGCTGGGTGCAGTCGGCGGTAAGTCCGCTGGTAAGGGAAGAAGAAACCCTAGGGCCAAGGTCACGGCCGATGACGGTCGCACCCATCAGGCATATCTGAGGCTTCTCCTCCTTGAAAAGTCCGACGAGGATGTCGGTGTGAGGGGCTGAGGTGTAAGGGAAGAGGCCTTCGCCGTCAAAGACGAAGAGCTTGTCCACTCCGTAAGGAAGGATCTGGTCCTCAACCTTTCCCTTGATACCGGTTCCGGCCACGACAGCGTGAAGCTGCACACCGAGTTCATCGGCCAGCTTGCGGCCCTTTGTAAGCAATTCCTGGGAGACCTCTGCTACGGTCGTTCCCTCTATCTCGCAATATACAAATACGTTGTTCATGGCTCTATCCGATAATCTTTTCATCCAATAATTCCTTCACCATGCCCTCGATGTCGGCATCAGCCGCTGTGAGGTGCTTGCATTCCTTGGCCTGGAAAACGATGTTCTGGACACTCTTGACCTTGGTAGGCGAACCGGCAAGTCCACACTGCTGAGGATCACCGTCCACATCAGCTACACTCCACTGGTTGAGAGTCAGGTAAGGACGCTCTTCGTAAAGTTCAGCATAAGGGACTTCGGCAGGGCGCTCCATAGGGCAGCTGGCTCTCTTGTACTTCATCACCAGCTTGGCATTCTGAGGGCGGCAAGGAGCTGCACTTCCGTTCACGGTAATCAGGGCCGGAAGCGGAACCTTCACGGTCTCGGCACCGCCGTCGATATGACGGCGCACTGTGGCGACTCCTTCTTCTATCTTGATATCCTCGGCATACGTAACCTGGTTCAGACCGAGCTTCTGTGCAACCTGAGGTCCTACCTGGGCAGTGTCCCCATCGATAGCCTGGCGTCCTCCGATCACAAGGTCGACTCCACCGATCTTCTTGATGGCAGTCGCAAGTGCATACGAAGTAGCAAGGGTGTCAGCTCCGGCAAAGAGTCTGTCTGTCAGGAGCCAGCCTGTGTCAGCTCCGCGATACAATCCTTCGCGGATGATTTCTCCCGCACGTGGAGGACCCATTGTTAGTATTCCTACTGTAGATCCGGGATTCTGCTCCTTAAGTCGGAGAGCCTGCTCGAGAGCGAGGAGGTCATCCGGATTGAAGATAGCGGGCAAGGCGGCTCGGTTGACCGTCCCTTCTGCTGTCATCGCATCTTTGCCCACATTCCTGGTGTCTGGCACCTGCTTGGCCAGAACAACTATTTTCAATTTCATATCATATCAATTTATGCTTTTGCATAAACGAACAAATTTACACATTTTTCGCCAACTGGCCAAGAAATGGGGCGTCAAAGAACCTCTGTTCCGGACACATAATCCTGCACCCAGGCCGATGGAGTCTTGCCTGTGTTGATTTTGAAAGCCATATTGAATGAAACCGAAGAACTGAAGCCGGAGAACTCCGCCACTTCGGCCACTTTCAGCCTTGGATCGCTCTTGAACAGGCCGATCGCGTACTGGATCCTGTGGTAATTGACGAACTGCCTGAAGTTGCGCCCAGAAAGGATATTGATAGTCTTCGACAGGTAGAACTTGTTGGTGTACATCTTCTCGGCGAGAGCCGGCATGTTGAAGGACGGGTCGAGATAAGGCTTGCTCTCTGTCATATAAGCCATTATCCTCTTGTAGAGGTTGTTCATCTTTTTGTCTTCCTCAGTCTTCTCGATGTAGGAAGTGCGGAGGTTGCCCTTGATCATATCCTTTATCTTGTCCTCGGACGCCCTGCTCATCGCGAAAGTCCTTCCTGAGGCCGCCCTGAGATACAGTACCGGATACAAAGCGAGCAGCAATGCAAGCACCACGGAGGCGACCACAAGGCCTGCATCCCCGGGAATGCAGGCGGCGATGAAGCCGAAGGATGAAATGCATAGGAATACCAGGGAATAGACTGAACGGGAATAATCTTCCAATCCGTGCCAGACCGCATTGTTCCGGAAGAGGGCCCTTACAGATGACAGTTTCCTGATTGCCGAGGCTATTGAAAAGGTCATCAGCACCACGAGTCCTGCACTTCCGGCCACGACCAGGCGCTCCAGCCTGAATGCCGCAGCACGGGGGAGAAGGCCGAAGAAAAGGATTGAAGCAATACAGGAAACGGCAAGCAAGAGTGCAGCCCTGAGCGCCAAATCCGGCTTCTCGAATGAGCAGGGATAAATGATCAGTACAGCCGCGGCGAACGCCACGTCGGTCACCAGACCGTAGAGTGGACAAGGAAACACGAATATGTTTTCCAATGATACGCACAGCATTCCGGAGAAGGATGAGATGATCCGGATCCAGAACCTTTTGGAATGGTCGCCCTTGCTGATCCGAAAGTCATAACACAGGAAGAATACGAATTCGATCAGTACCAATGAAGTTAGAATTATGGTCATACGGTTTGATAAGGTATTAGTTCTGCCCCGAATTTATGAAATAAAAAAACCCGGCACCTAGATGCCGGGGGAAATACTATGAATTATTGCTGTTTTTTATACGGAATCAGCTTTTCTTATTCAGTTTGAGAGTATCGAAACCGCGCCCGTACACTCCTGCGACCGAAGAAATTGTAAGGAATGAATCAGGATCCACGCGCTTTATCGCGCGGAGCATCATATTGACATCCGTCTTCCGGGTCAGGACCATAAGGACGGACAGGCTCTGCTTGGTGTACCATCCCTCTCCATCGAGCACGGTGACTCCCCTGTGGAAATCGCTTACTATCATATCAGCGATCTCCTCATATTTCTTCGAGAGGATGAATATCTGGACGCTCTGCTTCGAACCTGCAAGATAGATGTCGCAGACATTGCCGCAGACTGTGACTATAATCATACCGTACACCACAGTGGTGAACTTCTCCACGAACGGAAGCGCCTGTCCGTTCGCATCGAAGGAAGGCACAAGCAGGGAGGACGCGATGATGAATACATCCATCAGGAGTATGACCTTTCCCGGCGAGACGTTATGGTACTTGGTATAGATCAACGCCACTATGTCCGTTCCTCCGGTGCTGCCGCCCTGCGATATGGACATACCAATTCCGAATCCGGCCATCGCACCGCCGATAAGGGAGCAGAGGAACTTTCCGTTGGAGAAAGCCAGGTTCTCGATGATCTCCTTGGGAAGATATGTCTGGAACATATTGAGGCAGATGGAAGCCAGGATGATGGCATAAATCGTCTTGGCCCCGAACTTCGGGCCTATGATAAACACCGATATGATCAGGAGTATGACATTGATTACCAGATAGGTGAAACCCATCTTGATACCCGTGGCATACTGGATGATGGCACTGATACCGGAGACTCCCCCTCCCACCAGGTTGTTAGGAGTAAGGAATATCGACCACCCGGCTGTGTATATAAGGATCCCGAGCGTTATGAGGACCCACTCCTTAATCGTTGTCAATACGCTCTGTCTGCTCAACTGCTTCATTTTCTTTCTTCTTTTTGCGGATGTTGACACCTGTCTTTATCTCGTCGAAACCTTCACCGTAAACCGTGCTCGCTTCAGAGACAGACACGAAAGCCTTCGGATCCATCGCCTTGACCATCTTGGTCAGGTCGTGCAGCTCACGTTTGCGGACGATGATCAGGAGGACTTTCTTGTCATTGCCGGTATACCAGCCGACAGAATTCAAGGCAGTCACTCCCCTGTTCATATTGTGGATTATATAGTCGGCTATCTTCTGGTATTCTTCGGAGAAAACCATCACCTGCCAGGTGGATTTCCGTCCGAGCAACACCCAGTCGACCATCACCGAGAACAAGAACATCGCCACGTAACCGTAGACCATATCTTCGATGGTCTTACCCGGAACCAGGAGGATGGAGGCGATGATGAACAGGTCGGTAGCCAGATACACCCTGCCTATGGTCACAGTCCAGAACTTGTTGATAATCAGCGCAATGATATCCGTTCCTCCGGTACTGCCGCCGACCTCCAGGATCAAGGCGATACCGATCGATTCGATGAGCGTAGCTACCAGCACCAGAAGGAGGCGGCTCTCGAAGAACAGGTACCAGGCCTCCATACTTGCATAGAAGTCCAGGAATATGGTGGATATCGCGATGGCGTAGATCGTCTTCAACCCGAACGACTTGCCCAGGATGAGGAATCCCAGGAGAAGGAGTATCACATTTATGACGATATAGGAGATGTAGACCGGAATGCCGGTTGCGAAGTTGATGATGGTCGAAGCTCCGGTCACTCCTCCGCTCGCTATTCCGTTAGGAATGAACATACAGGACCACGCGAAGGTGTAAAGGGCCGAGCCGAGGGTTATCACAAAGTAATCCCAGGCCAGGCTGGCAAACTTGTTTTTCTTTAGGTCAAATGCCATAAGTACCTATCTGATTACGAAATTGACTATCTTCCCAGGGACCACGATGACCTTTACAACGGTCTTCCCTTCAAGGTAACGGGCTGTCTGTTCCATTCCGCGGATACTGTCCTCCACCTCCTTTGGACTGAAGGATTTAGGCAGGTCGGCAGTGAAGCGCATCTTGCCGTTGAAGGACACCGGATACGTCACGTTATCCTCAGCTGCGAGGGCGGGGTCGAATACAGGGAAGCTGGCGTAGGTAATACTCTCGCCGTGCCCCAGCAGGGACCAAAGTTCCTCGGCGATGTGAGGTGCGAACGGGGAAAGCAATATGGTCATTGGCTCCAGGATCTCCCTCTTGCGGCATTTCAGCGCACTGAGGTCGTTAAGGGCGATCATAAACGAACTGACAGTAGTGTTGAAGGAGAAATGTTCGATGTCATCCTGCTCCTTGCCGATCAGCTTGTGAAGTACCTTGAGCTCTTCAGGAGTGGCTTTCTCTTCAGATACGGCAAAGCCGTCTCCATCAAAGAACAGCCTCCAGAATCTCTTGAGGAAACGGTTTACGCCGTCGATTCCCTTGGTATCCCAAGGCTTCGACTGCTCTAGAGGTCCGAGGAACATCTCATAGAGCCGGAGGGTATCGGCGCCGTATTCATCACAGATATTGTCCGGATTGACGACATTGAACATCGACTTGCTCATCTTCTCAACGGCCCATCCGCAGATGTATTCTCCGTTCTCCAGGATGAATTCCGCATCGGCGAACTCCGGTCTCCAGGTCTTGAAGGCCTCGAGGTCGAGCTTGTCGTTGCGGACTATGTTGATGTCCACGTGGATCTCGGTCGTATCGTATCCGTCCTTAAGGCCGTACGAGACGAAAGTGTTGGTCCCGACTATCCTATAGACGAAGTTGGAACGTCCCTGGATCATTCCCTGGTTGATCAGCTTGCAGAAAGGTTCGTCCTCGCAAACATATCCCAGGTCGAAGAGGAACTTGTTCCAGAAACGGGAATAGATAAGGTGACCTGTGGCGTGTTCAGTGCCGCCGATGTACAGGTCGACGTCACGCCAGTATTCATCCACGGCCTTGTCCACCAGAGCCTCGCCGTTGTGAGGATCCATATAGCGGAGGTAGTAGGCACTGGAACCTGCGAATCCCGGCATCGTGCTGGTTTCCAGAGGATAACCGTCGTAAGTCCAGTCCTTCGCACGTGCGAGAGGAGGTTCTCCGGATTCTGTAGGCTTGAACTGGTCGATCTCAGGGAGCTTCAGAGGCAGTGCTTCGTAAGGCAGAGGAGTCGCTATCCCGTCCTTGAAATAGATCGGGAACGGTTCTCCCCAGTATCTCTGGCGCGAGAATATGGCATCGCGTAGCCTGTAGTTGACTTTCCTGTGGCCGATTCCGTGCTTCTCCACATATTCGATGGCCGCAGGGATCGCGTCCTTTACATCCATCCCATCCAGGAAACCTGAATTCATCATCTTGCCTTCCTTGGCATCGAAGCTAGATTCGCTGACGTCGCAGCCCTCGATGAGAGGGATTATAGGGAGGTTGAACTTGCGGGCGAACGCAGAGTCGCGGCTGTCGTGGGCAGGCACCGCCATTATGGCTCCGGTGCCATATCCGGCGAGCACATAGTCCGAAATCCAGATCGGTACCCGCTCCCCAGTCAGAGGATTGACTCCGTAGGATCCGCTGAATACTCCCGTCACCGTCTTCGTCTCAGCGATCCTTTCCCTCTCGGTCTTCTTCTTCACGGATTCGAGGTATTCATCTACTGCTTCCTGCTGCTCCGGCGAAGTCAGGACCTTCACCAGGTCGCTCTCCGGGGCGAGCACCATAAAGGTGACTCCGAACATCGTATCGGCGCGGGTAGTGAATATGGTCACGTCGTATTCCTTGTCGCCGTTGTAGCACTTGAAGACCGCTTCGCAACCGTTGGACTTGCCGATCCAGTTGCGCTGCATCTCCTTGAGAGAGTCGGTCCAGTCTATCCTTTCGAGCCCTTCGAGAAGCCTTCCGGCATATGCGGAAACCCTTAGCTGCCACTGCTTCATCTTCTTCTGTTCGACCGGGAAACCGCCGCGTACGGACAGACCGTCCTTGACCTCGTCGTTAGCCAGTACCGTGCCGAGACCTGCGCACCAGTTGACTGCCGTCTCGCCCTGATATGCAATCCTGTAGTTCATCAGGATATCGGCCTTCTCCTTTTCGGAGAATGCGTTCCACTCCTCCGCGGAGAAAGAATCGTGCTCCGAACAGGCGGCGTCGACAGCCTTGCTGCCACCCTTGCTGAAGGCTTCGGTCAGCTCCTCGATCGGCTTTGCCTTGCCGGCCGCGTTGTCGAACCAGCTTCCGAACATCTTCAAGAACGCCCATTGGGTCCATTTGTAATACTCCGGATCACAAGTCCTCACTTCGCGGTCCCAGTCATACGAAAAGCCGATGCGGTCCATCTGCTTGCGGTACCTGGCTATGTTGTTCTCTGTAGTAACCTCAGGATGCTGACCGGTCTGGATGGCATACTGCTCGGCAGGAAGGCCGAAGGAATCGTATCCCATCGGATGGAGGACATTGAACCCCTTCAGTCTCTTGTAGCGGGAATATATGTCGCTGGCAATGTAACCCAGGGGATGTCCTACGTGCAAGCCTGCCCCTGAAGGATACGGGAACATATCGAGGACATAGAACTTAGGCTTGGAAGGGTCTTCCTTGGTCTTGAAAGTACCTTTCTCGGCCCAGTAGGTTTGCCATTTCTTCTCAATGGCTCTGAAATCGTAATCCATAAGTATCAAATGTTTTCCTAATTCTCGTGTTTCTTTAAGCCGAAACTGCCGCTTCCTTTCTTCTCCAGGTGGAATTCCACGTAGAGGGACACTTCGGCCTTCACCTTTCTGCCGCGGAGCCTTCCCGGCTTCCAGTCAGGGGATCCGCTGATTATCCTGACCGCCTCTTCATCGAGCAGCGGATCGGCTCCCTTCAGCACTTTGACATCCTGGACCTTCCCGTTCTCATTGATGATGAAATCCACGAGCACGCGTCCCTGGATGCCGTTCCTGACGGCCTCTTCCGGGTATTTCATATACGTATAGACCCATTTCTGAAGGAAGACCTTCGGGTCGGTGCTTCCGAGGAATGAAGGGCGGACGTCGCAGTCATAATAAGGCACGACTCCTTCGCCGGGAGAAGACTTCTTCACGACCTCTCCTGGATTGAATATCGGCTTCGGGCCGTTGACCAGCGCGACAGAATAGTTGTAGACGTATTCCAGCTCCCGCTCCATCGTCTCGTAATCGATGATGGACTGGGTATCACGGTCGGTGCCGTATTCAGGATACTGTCCGGTGGAGAAAAGTATGGATGGGATCCCGGAATTGTAGAACGCGCGGTGGTCGGAAGGATACGGTTCCTGGCCGGTCAGTTCCGGCTTGATCGGCTGAAGCTCATTGGCCAGGGCTTCGACTATGGCGTTCATATCAGCGTTCGAGGAGGTATATGCATAGAAACCCTTGCCTCCCGTTCCGACAATGTCAAGGTTGATCATCGCATCTATGTCGGCCGCATCGGAGAATGCCCTGTTGAGGAAATACCACGCCCCGGCGTATGTCTGCGCCGAAGCTCCGAAACCTATGAGCAGCACCGAGCGCCGGAGCAGCAGCCGGTTGGTCTGCAGCATCCGTCCCAGTTCGAGCATCATAGCAAGGCCGGAAGCGTTCCCGTTGGCTCCATAGAATATCCTTTCCACATTCCTGCCGTCCACCTTGGTCTGCATCGTGCCCAGGTTATCCAGCCTGGCCCCGATGACTATATATTTGTTTCTCAAGGTCTTGTCGCTTCCTTGAATGAATCCGACCACATTGCGGGAGGTCAGCGTGTCCCCGTCGGCCTGAAGGATGCCGAAGGGATCCCCGTCCTTGCCGGACAGGATATCCACTCCATAAGACTTCAGTACTCCGGTCACGTATTCTGCCGTCAAGGCCTCTCCTTCCGAGCCGGCCTTGCGTCCCTCCATTATAGAAGCGGAAATCGTGGAGATGTGTTCCTTGAAGGCGCTTACCGTCTCGCTGTCGTCGAGTCCGGCATAAGCCCCTTTCATAAACTGGGCTGAAGCGGGAATGGAACCCGCCAGGATCGCGGATAGTACCGCTATGGCTGCAAATCTTAGTCTCATTGTCCTTTCCTGTCAATTATCCAGACTCCCTGAGGACAAAAATCCTGCCTTCTTATTTCATCGAAGGATTGCTTGACCGCAGCCTCATCGTCAGTTCCGCAGACAGCCACCACTTGATATCCCCCGCGCCTCAGGATCGTGGCGGGGTAACCTTTAGCCTCCAGTGAAGATGCATAATTCCGCGCGTTGGCCACTTTTCCGAACGATGCCATAACGATGTAGAACCGCTTCAGGTCATCTGACTGAGCCGCCGGAGCCGGAGTGACGGCAACCTGCGGTGCAACTGCTGCAGGAACCTCCTGTGGTTCAGCAGCAGCCTGGGCGGGGATGGTATCCGCCAGTGCTTTCCTGAGGGAATCGGCGATACGGGCACTCTCTTCGAGCCTTATGGCCTCGGCCATAGCGGCTATCTGTGCGGAAGTGGGCCTCCCGGCCAACATTCTGAAGAAATCGCATCCTGTTGCAGCCAGGGCAACGGGAAGCAGTATGAGGACTGTCTGGATTAACTTTTTCATAATTTACAAAGTTAATCAAAACTGTCGGTATTCCAATTTGGCCCCTTAAAATTATTGAGTCCGGAACATCGGAAGGGGAAGGCCGTAATCGGTTACAACGTTCGCTCCCTCAGGCCAATTATGGAATGCATACCGTGCGGCGACAGGGTTGGAAACCTCCGGTGAACTTACCAGGATGTCATTGGTACTCCATTCTATCTCAGCAGTTGCCGGATACCAGACTTTATCCTGACCGGCAATTTCGAAGCCTCCCAGAACCAGTTTCCGGTGCGCTCCGTGGATACGGAAGCCATCTCCTGCCGAAGGCCCGGTTTCGAAGCTGAGCCGTATGCAGGAACCCTCCGTCTGATTTATCAATTAATTGCATTAGACGGCTAAAAGATTGTATTATTTTGAAATGGCAAGTTTGATTTTTCTGATAATACTTTTATCTTTGCCAAAACCACATTTGAATATGAATGAGATACAGCAGGAAATCGTTCCCATTTCAGCAGAAGACCTGTTCATTATTCTGAATCATCCCAATGCCTCTTTCGACTATTCGGTCCACTGTCATCCCGAATATGAAATCAACTTGGTGACCGGTTGCTCCGGAACGAGGATCGTCGGCGATTCCGAAGAAGCGTTTTCCGGAACCGACCTTGTGATGATCGGACCGCTGCTCCCCCACGCCTGGAAATCCGACGCGGTCAGCAACCACGTCATCACCATCCAGTTCTCAAGGGAGATGCTGGATTTCCCTATCCTGGGCAAAAGGCTGTTCAACCCGATAAAGCAGCTTCTTATGGATTCTTCCCGCGGGCTTTCCTTCGACGGGGCAGAACGGCAGGCTCTGGTCGGACAGATCGTGTTACTTACCAAGATGCAGGGATTCCAGTCAGCGACAACCTTCCTCGGAATACTGAATATGATGGCCAATTCCAGCAGGAAGAAGCTGGTGAGCAATATGTTCGAACAGAAAGAGATCGTTCGGTCCTCGAAATCGAGGCGGATAGCCAAGGTCTGCGAATATATGGAAAGGAATCACCGTGAAGACATAAGGCTGGCAGATGTGGCCGCCCTGGTGAATATGTCCGAATCGGCATTCTCGCATTTCTTCAAGAAGAGGACCGGTATCTCGTACATCACTTACCTCAACAACCTGAGGGTCACCCAAGCCTGCAACCTGCTTGAAAGCACGACTCTCAGTGCCTCGGAAATCTGCTATGAATGCGGCTTCAACAACAAGTCCAATTTCATCCGGATATTCACCAGGAAAAAGGGGATGACGCCTATCCAATACAGGAAATTTATAACCCAGATGCTGATAAAGTACTGATGGTTTTGATTATCTTTGTGTGATAAATCGATATTGAATAATGGCAAGAGAAATAAAGTTCTCCCTGGTGTACAGGGATATGTGGCAGTCTTCGGGCAAATATGTCCCGCGCGTTGACCAGCTCGTGGAAGTAGCCCCTGCAATCATCGATATGGGCTGTTTCGACAGGGTGGAGACAAACGGCGGCGCATTCGAGCAGGTCAACCTGCTGTTCGGTGAGAATCCGAACGTGGCCGTCCGCAAATGGACTGCCCCATTCCACAAGGCAGGAATCCAGACACATATGCTTGAAAGGGGTCTGAACGCCCTCAGGATGAATCCTGTTCCGGCTGACGTCAGGGAGCTTATGTTCAAGGTCAAGAAGAAGCAGGGCACCGACATTGCCCGTTCTTTTTGCGGGCTGAACGACCACAGGAACCTCAGGCGCAGCGTGGAGTTCGCCAAGAAAGGCGGAATGATCTCCCAGGTCGCCCTTTCCATTACCAATTCTCCGGTGCATACGGTAGAATATTACCTGGACATAGTGGAGAAGGTGGTATCATACGGTGCGGACGAAATTTGCCTCAAGGATATGGCCGGTATCGGGCGCCCTACTTTCCTGGGGCAGCTGGTAGCCGGCATCAAGAAGAAGTTCCCTCACATTGCCGTCCAGTATCACGGGCACACGGGGCCGGGATTCTCCCCTGCCTCTATGCTTGAAGTGGCACGTGCCGGAGCGGATTACCTGGATGTAGCCGTTGAGCCTCTGTCCTGGGGCAAGGTCCATCCGGATGTGATAACCATAAGGGAGATGATGAAGGCCGACGGTTTCCTGGTCAAGGACCTGGATATGGATGCCTATATGGAAGTCCGTCGCTTGACCCAGAAGTTCATGGACGATTTCCTCGGTTACTGGATCAATCCTTCAAACGCCAGGATGAGTTCCCTGCTTGTCGGCTGCGGCCTGCCTGGAGGTATGATGGGCTCGATGATGGCCGACCTGAAGGGATTCCAGGGCGCCATCAATGCTGCGGAAAGGGCGCACAGACGTCCTGAGATCAGCCTTGACACATTGATGGTCAAGTTGTTCCAGGAGGTTGAATACGTTTGGCCGCGCCTCGGATACCCGCCTCTTGTCACCCCATTCAGCCAGTATGTCAAGAATACTGCCCTGATGAATCTGCTCAACACCCTCAACGGCAAGCCTCGCTGGACCACGATCGACAAGGACACGTGGGGTATGATCCTCGGAAAGATGGGCAAGCTCCCTGGGGAACTCGCTCCGGAAATCATCGCTCTTGCAAAGGAAAAAGGCCTGGAATTCTATACCGGAGACCCTCAGGACCCGTATCCGGACGAGCTTCCACAATTCCGCAAGATGATGGAAGAGGAAGGCTGGGACTTCGGAGAAGACGATGAGGAACTCTTCGAGATGGCTATGCACGAACGTCAGTACAGGGACTACAAGAGCGGCGTGGCCAAGCAGCGTTTCAACGCTGAACTCGCCGACCTGAAAGCCAAGGCGAATGCTCCGATCGAGGTCAAGAGACCTGTCGTGGAGATGCCTAAATTCGACGTGGAAGAATATGCCAGGCGCTATCCTCACGCAGTTCCTGTACAGGCTCCTGTCAAGGGGCAGCTCCTGTGGCAGGTCGACGTGGATGATGCCGGTGCAGCTCCGGTTGCCGGCACTCCTGTGAAGGCAGGAGAAGGGATGGGATTCGTCCAGACATATTACGGGATGGAAGAACTCATTCCTGCTGTCGGAGGAAGGATTGTGGCTGTACTCGGCAAGCAGGGCGAGAAGGTCGATAAGGGCGAGATAGTCGCCTTCGTAGAAGCCTCTCCTGAAAATGCCGACTGAGCGTCATCCATTCGAACCTTTCCTCCCGGCAAATGCCAAAGTGCTGATGCTGGGGAGTTTTCCTCCTCAGGAGAAGAGATGGAGCATCAAGTTCTACTACCCGAACTTCATCAATGATATGTGGCGTATATTCGGTCTTGTCTTCTTCGGAGACAAAGACCTGTTCACCGATACCGCCGCCAAGAAGTTCAAGCTGGAAGACATAGTCGGTTTCTGTTCCTCAAAAGGCATCGCATTGTACGACACCGCCTGTGAGGTGCGCAGGCTCAAGGACAACGCTTCCGACAAGTTCCTGGAAGTGGTGACTCCGACCGACGTGGCCGCCCTCCTTCGCAGGATTCCCGGATGCAGGGCTATAGTAACGACCGGAGAGAAAGCTACGGCTACTATATGCGAGACATTCGGAACCGTTCCTCCCGCGGTGGGGGGATATTCCCAAGTAATGATCGACGGACGCGACCTGCGCCTGTACAGGATGCCATCCTCATCCCGTGCATACCCGATGCCGTTAAACGGAAAAGCCGCCGTGTACCGGCGGCTTTTCGAAGAAATCGGGATGCTTCCTACTCCTTGACGCACCTGAGGGACGAACCGTTGGCCCTTCCCAAACTCATATCGGTACGGGAATCTCCGTTGTAGAAGTAGAGGCAGAATGCACTTACTCCGTTAGGTGCGGAAGACCAGTAGTAACCGCGCTCGTTGCGGTACATCTCTACACCTGTGTCGCAGAGACGTTCTCCTCCGGCAGGAAGGAAGATGGCAGACACCGAAGAGGAGAACGGCTTGTCGCCGCTGAACCACATTCCAGACACTCCGGATCCCAAGGTGACAAGCGATGAGTGGTTGCCGCTTCCCAGGGCTGAAAGTTCTTTCCAAGTAGGAACCCTCCACCCTTCCGGGCAAGGATCATTGGCGGTCTTGTCCGGTTCGATGTCACTCTCCCTGTTCCAAAGGTTGTCCTGCTTTACCAGAGACCAGTCGTTAGGCGAAACGGGGTTCGTGAAGAATACATTGGCACTGGCAGGGTTACGGCTGTTCTCCACTCCGACAGGACCAGCTGAGATCTCTGGGACGGTAGAATCATAATCAGTAGTGTAGCCCTGGCCGTAGCGCCTTCCCCACTGGTAGAGTTTGCCGTAAGGGAATCCCTTTTCATCGTCGGTAGCAGCCTCATAGCCGCAGTTGACAGGAGCCCAGATGGCGCCGGCGACGTAAATTCCCTCACCGAAGTTCACACCGTTCTCGATGTAGTAAACCGGATTGACGGTAACGAAGCAGGTTGCAGGGAAATTGCCGTCGACCGAAGTGGCGGTGATGGTAGCTGTACCGGCCTTGATAGCGGTGATCTTGCCGTTTTCGACGACGGCGATGGACTCATCGCTGGAAGACCACGTGATCAGCTTGTTGGCAGCATCATCAGGCTCGACCTTGGCGGTGATGGTCTCGCTCTGTCCGACATAGAGAGCCAGGCTCGGCCGGCTTACGGTAATGCCGGTAACGGCAGCCTGTCCGTCCCTGACGCAGCGCACCGTATATCCGTTGGCCCTTGGGTTCGAGGACACTCCGGTACCTGTCGCGTGGACGAAGAAGAACTTGGACTTTGCTCCGTCCGTAGTGGATGTCCAGTAGAAACCGATATTGTCCCTCTGGGCGTACCTGCCGTCGGTGCAGTCATTGTAACCGGCGCGAGGAAGGAACTCCTTGTCACCCAAAATACTCTGGACCTCGATTTCGGTAGGCAGCCTCCAGCCGACCGGGCACGGATCGTACTCGGACTTCACAGGAACCTCGACGGTACCGATGTTCCAAAGCGTAGGATCAGGAGCGATGTTCCAGTCGTACGGTTCCTCTACCTGGGCGTAGAACTTACCCTTGTTGCCTTCCAACTGTCCCTGTGATGTGGTTACGCGCCCTGTTACCACCTCTGGAACGGTTTGGTCGAACTCAGCATCGGAACCCTGTCCGTAGATCCTTCCCCACTGGTAGAACTTGCCGTAAGGATATCCACGAGTCGTATCGGTTGCAGGCTCGAATCCGCAGTTGACAGGAGCCCAGATGACACCGTTCTTCACTATACCCTCGC
Source organism: uncultured Bacteroidales bacterium (assembly GCA_905235085.1). GTDB lineage: Bacteria > Bacteroidota > Bacteroidia > Bacteroidales > UBA932 > Cryptobacteroides. The sequence goes on from CAJOKD010000011.1 coordinate 20,151, forward strand.
CGAAGCATATTCCGTTCTCGATGTAGGAATTTGCATCGAAAACATAGCTGATCGAGGTGTAGTTGGACTGGATCTCGTTGGCGTAAGTGTCGGTGACAAGCAGGGAAACTGCCACAGCCTGCTCGGCTGCTACGCCGGAGACGACGGCGGTGACGAGGATCGAGCCTGGCTCAGGGCAAGTCACGGACTTGATGGTGATAGCAGGATTGGCAGCCCTGGTAGCCACCGACCTGAGCACGAATGAAGCGGACGCCTTCTCCTCCGCGATGGCCTGGGCGAGGGAAGCGGCAAGAGCGGCCGGCCTGATGTCGTACTTCATCTCGACTGTCTCAGGAATGACCTTGATCTTGATCTGGCCGTCGGAATAGTCAGGGACATAGACCACGGAGTTGATCTTGTTCATAAGCGCTTCCATCTGGGTCTTGATGACTCCGAGTGCTGTTTCGAGGGCAGTGACCCTGGTGGTAAGGTTCTCAACCTGTCCCTGGAGTATCAGAACGTCGGTACCAAGTCCGATGACAAGTGTATCAAGCTTGGCGACTTTCGGCCCGAGTTCGTCGAGTTCGGTGCGCATATCCTGCTGAGCCTTGGTCACTTCGGCCTTGAAGGCGTTAAGTTCCTCTTCGCTTACGCCTCCCTGGAGATCTGCGATCTTCTTGTTGATGTCCACTAGAGCGCTGTCATAGACAGCCTTGAGAGCATCGAAGTCATTCTTGGCTACCTTGCCGTTGACAATCGTGAGGAGAGCATTCATATCCCCGTTGTACTTGGATGTGAACGCTAAGTACTCTTCCCTGGACACAAGACCGGCAAGCTGAGTGAGGATCTCGGCCACGGCAGCGTCATTGCTGGTCTTGTAGGCGTTGAACTCTTCTTGGGTAAGAAGCAGACCGATCTTGGACTGAAGATCCTCCAGGGTCGTCTTGATGGCAGCCATTTCGGTGGCACAATCACATTCCTTGATGCCTTCCACCTTGGTCTGGACAGCCTCGAGGGAACTGCCGAAGGCAGCGATCTGGGACTTGATGTTCACGATTTCTGAACTCTCAAGCGCATCCAGCCTTGCCTTCAACTCGTCGTAGTCGCCGCACACGCCGGGTTCATCGATGCAGGATACACTCATCAGTGCTCCTGCGACGAGTGCCGCGGAAAGACACAAAACTGATAATAAACGTTTCATAAAAATAAAGATTAGATGATTATTTCCAAGAACCTATTCCTTCTGGGTGGCCTCGAACTCAGCCTTGACCTGTTCGATGATAGGCTCCACCTTGGCATAGCCGTTGGCAGGAGCGTTCCACACGGTAGCGAAGAGGATGATTCCGATTATGCCAATGACGATCGCCACCTCGAACACTGAATTCCATCCGAGTTTGTCAGCTATCGCACCGAAAGCAAGACCGGAAACGGCCGTACTGGCATATCCGAGAATGCCTGCCAATCCGTTGGCGGAAGCAGCCACTCTCTTTGTAGCCTGGTTGGAGAGAGAAATGCCCACAAGGGCCTGCGGCATATATATGAAGAAACTTGCCATTATGATCCATACCACGGCAAGTCCGTTGAGACTGTGAGGGGTGAGCCAGAAGAGGAAGAAGCAAAGGGTTGCGCCTGCGAGTCCGATCAGGCAGGTCCGGTGTGCCTTGCTCTTGAAGAACTTGTCTGTCGCCCAACCGGCCAGCAAGGTTCCCACTATGCCTCCTACAAGCTCTGAAGCTGCCACCACCGTGGAGGCGGTGCTGATATTCAGTCCCCTGTCCTGGGTAAGGAACGTAGCCCCCCAGTCCAGGATGGTGAATCTCAGGACATATACGAAGAAGTTGGCAATCGCGACAATCCAGATGATCTTGTTCTTGAATACCATCTCCTTGACGAGCTTGTTGTAGCACATTATCGTGAACTTCGGGTCCTCGACCACTACTTCCTTCTCGGGAGCATTTTCGTCAATCGTTTCCGGATCAGGCAGGCCGACCGACGCAGGGGTATCCTTCAGTCCGAAGAACAGCATCGCGGCTCCGGCGATGGAAAGGATAGCCGGAACGAAGAAACACCACTGCCAGGCCTCATATCCGAAAGGCTTGAGGATAAGGGAGCCGCAGATTATCGCCACGAGGCCGGCTCCGATGGAATGGGAACTGTTCCAGATGGACTGCTTGAATGCAAGTTCTGACGGCTTGATCCAATGGGCCATCAGGCTCCCGCAAGGCGGATAACCCATACCCTGAGTGTAACCGTTTATCATCCAAAGACTTCCGATGAATATTATCATTCCTGCAGTAGCCTTTCCGGATCCGTCGAGGAAATGGAACAGTCCGTTCATCTCAGGGCTGAGGCCGATCAGGATGTTCACCACCGCGGAAAGCAGGAGTCCGAGAGCCATCATCTTCTTGCGGGAAACCCTGTCCGCAAGGAAGCCGTTGATGAACCGTGAAACTCCGTAGATGATTCCGTTAAGGGTCAGGAAGAGACCTAGCTTGGTCTTGCTGACCCCCAGTTCGGACTCAAGAGCCGGCATCGTAATGCTGAAGTTCTTCCTTACGAAATAGAACAGCATATACCCTATCATCAACAGGATGAGGGTCCTCCACTGCCAGTAGTTGTATTTCTTCTGGGTTGCTTGATCCATTTTAATTTTGCGTTTGATAATAACTTATTTCAGGATAGGTATGTCGAAATCCGGATCCGCCGGGGTCGAATGGGCTTCGCGTATCACATCCCACATCTTTTCAACTATCTCGGGATGCAGCGCTGCCTGGTCGTTTTCCCTGTTCTCCACGGTCTTTCCCGGGACGGAGACATCATAGAGCTCCATCGTCCGGTTGCCCTTCTTCACTCCCCTTATGATGCCTTTCCAGTTGCCTATGCGGACCGCTACGAGACCTTTTCCGAAAGGAGCCTCCCAGTAGAGATACTCGTGTTCCTTCTGCTTGCGGCTCTTGCCTTTTATGGTCGGAAGGATGGATATTCCGTCGTTGGAAGGAGCAGGGACTCCCGTCAGCTCCGCAAGGGTCGGCATTATGTCAACGAAGGATCCCAGGTGGTTGCTTACACGCCCCTTCCTGACGACTTCAGGCCACGAAACGATGAAAGGCATCCGCACTCCGCCTTCCTGGACGGTGGTCTTTGCCCAACCCTTGCCGCAACGCCACGGGAACGCGCTGTCGAACCACTCGGTAGGAGAGGAGGCGTTGTTCGCCGGACCGTTGTCAGAAGTGAAAATGATCAGGGTATCATCGTATAGCCCCCTGTCCTTGAGCTCCTGCACCAGCAGGCCGACCTGATGGTCGAAATAGCTGATCATCGCGGCATAGGTGGCGTGAGGATAACGGCAAGGGAAGTAGTTGTGAGGCCACGAGTCGAGGTGATATTCCCCGTTGTATGGAGCCTCGTCCCCGAACTTTGCAACATAGTAGTCCACCCATTCCTTAGGCGCCTGGAGAGGCGAGTGCGGAAGCGGGGTCGTCCACATCAGGAAGAACGGCCTGTCGGAGTTCCCGTCGATGAAATCCACCACGCTGTCGAACATCACGTCGGGACCGTAGATACCGTCAGCCCTGTATTTGTCATAGCTGTGCTCATCCAGAGGATCGGCACCTTCGTCGAGGGCAGTTCCCGGAACTGGAGCGTCCGGATTGATGTAGACCTTCCTTTCGTTTTCCCAATAATACTGAGGATAGTGGTTGTGAGCCACCCTCTGGCAGATGCAGCCGTAGTAATAATCGAATCCCATCTTCCACGGGACGCTTTCCGAGACCGGACCGCCGAGGCCCCACTTGCCGACCATACCGGTCACATAACCCGCCTGCTGCATCATAGTACCAAGGGTAGGAGTCCCTGCCGCCAGGCCTGCCTGGCCTTCCAGGGCAGGATCCAGGTCTACCGCCCGGTAGTCCCAGATATTCGCGGAATCCGGAGCACCGGCACCTTCCTTGTTGTTCCTGATCTGAGCGTGTCCGGTGTGCTGGCCGGTGAGCAGGCAGCAGCGGGACGGCGCTGAGAGAGCGCAGGCCGTGCACATATCCGTGAAAAGAATTCCGTTGCTGGCGAGGGCGTCTATGTTGGGAGTTTCGATCTTCGTCTGCCCGTAGCATCCAAAGTCGCCGTGTCCGGCATCGTCCATCAAAATGAATATTACATTCGGCCGCCGGCCGGACGCACGTCTTGACTCGGTGGCGCGAAGGGCCACTGAGGAGCTGGCAACCAGGGCCGCCATCAGGAAATACTTGTTACTCTGCACGACCATACAATACGGGTTATTTACAAAATTAACAAATATATCAAGTCCTTTTATCGCAATAATTCTTTATTTATCAACAATGGATTGTTCAGAAACTGCTTCCTTATATCGGAGATAATTGCTATTTTTGTATTTATGAACAAGAAAGACGACTACAACAAGACACTTTCTGCCGAACAGAAGGCGAAACTGCGCAGGATCAGGCATTTAGCGCTGGATTTGGACGGAACCATCTATATGGAGAACAATATATTCCCGTTCACCATCCCCACACTGGACACCCTCAAAGCCAACGGTGTGGACCATTCGTTCCTGACAAACAACCCTACCAAATCAGTAGGAGACTATATATCAAAGCTGGCCAGGATGGGCATCGACTGCCCGGTAGCGAATATGTACACCACTCCCATAGCTACCATCGATTACATCAAGAAGGCTTATCCTGAGGTCAGGAGACTGTTTATGCTGGGAACTCCGAGTATGCAGGAGCAGTTCGTCGCCGCCGGTTTCGAAGCCTGCGCCGATGACCCCGACGACGTGCCGGATATGCTCATCGTCGCCTTCGACACGACGCTGGTATATCCACGGCTATGCCGCGCCGCCTGGTGGGCGAAGCAGGGCATCCCTTACATAGCCACCAATCCGGACTGGGTGTGCCCGACCGATGCCAGGACCATCCTGGTGGACTGCGGCTCGCTCCAGAAATGCATCGAAGCGGCTACGGGGCGCAAGCCAGACAAGGTGATGGGCAAGCCTGACCCTACTATGCTGGACGGAATACGCGACCGGAACGGACTCCAGCCGGACGAGATAGCAATGGTCGGAGACAGAATCTACACCGACATAGAGATGGGACGGAGGGCAGGTGCCGTCAGCGTCCTAGTCCTTTCAGGCGAGACAACCCTCGAGAAGGCCCTGGAGGTCGGCACGGCCGACTTCATATGCCGTGACCTGGAAGAACTCGGCGACCTTATCCTGGAAAGCCGTAAAGACTGAATATGAAAATCCTGTTCATCCACGGACTGGCCTCTTCCGGAGCCTACAAGATGGCTTCTACCCTCAGGATACTGATCAAGGGCAGCGAAGTCATCGCCCCCGACGTGCCGATCGACCCGGACAGAGCCCTGACTCTCCTGGAAGGCATCTGCAGGGATGAGGATCCAGACCTTGTCGTCGGACTTTCACTCGGAGCTTTCTGGGCCCAGAAACTGCGCGGCCGGCGCAAGGTGCTCATCAATCCGGATTTCCACATATCCGTACTGCTCGGGAAGATGGAAGGGGAAGTCGAATATCTGTCCCCAAGGGCTGACGGAGCGAAGAGTTTCCTGGTCACCGAGGATATATGCGAAGGTTACCGGAAGCTGGAAAGGGACCAGTTCAAGGATATAGGTCCCGAAGAGATAACCCTTACCTGCGGAATATTCGCCGACAATGACGAACTGGTCGACTGCCGTCCGGAATTCGAGCTGCACTATCCAGGAAGAAGCCACGTCTATCCCGGCACTCACCTGCCGGACTATCCACTAACCAAACGATATTTACTGCCAATCATCCTCGATGAAATTCTTGACCAACATATCCACTGATCCTTATTTCAACCTGGCTTTCGACGAATATTGCCTGGAGAACGTCAGGGAGGAGGAACCGTATTTCTTCCTTTGGAGGAACCGTCCTTCCGTCATAGTAGGATTGAACCAGAACGTATTCTCGGAGGTGAACCTCGGCTATCTGGAAGAGCACGGGATAACCTTGGCGAGAAGGGTTACGGGTGGAGGCGCCGTATACCACGACCTCCAGAACCTGAATTATACTATAATAGGCAAGGAGCCCTCTCCGGAGCCTATCGCCGAAGCGCTCAGGGCCCTCGGTGCCGATGTGGTGATGAGCGGCAGGAACGATATGTTCGTGGATGGAAAGAAGTGTTCAGGCTATGCCAGGAGGGTTTCGCACGGCAGGGAGATCATCCACGGGACCCTTATGTACGATGTAGACCTGGAGACTCTCACGCACGTGCTGGACGTTCCGGGATCGAAAATGCAGGCCAAAGGAATCGCTTCGGTCAAGAGCAGGGTCTGCAATCTGAAGGATTATCTGCCCGGATACGGCTCACTGGACGAATTGCAGGCGGAGCTGCAGGGAATACTCTCCGACGGAGCCGGGGAGATGGAACTGACTCCGGAAGACACAGGACATATAAGGCTGCTGGCCGAGACCAAATTCGCGACCTGGGATTTCATTTACGGACACTCCCGAGAGGCTGATTTCATGAGGAAGGCAAAACTGCCCTGCGGAACGGTGGAGGCAACATTCAAACTTGATCGTGGCAGAATCTGCAGCCTGGCGTTTTATGGAGACTATCTCTTCGACTTACCCTCCGACGAACTCGCACGCAGACTTGAAGGGAAACGTTTCGAAGCTTCGGAGATCCTCAAAGTCCTGGAGGGAGCGGATGTTCCTTCATATTTCAAAGGAACTTCCGCTGAGGATCTTGTATCAGTCCTTTTCGGGCTTTCCTGACATACAAACCAACGTGCTTATCACTCCACCGATAGGACACCACCAAGTCCACGCTATGTAAGCATTTCCGAACAGTTCCTTCTGGAACATAAGGCTGTTAGCCCTCTTCGCAGTCTCTCCGAAACGGTCCCCTATGTATCCATAGATTGTAATCGTCTTGGCATTATATAGCTTAGGAATGATCAGTGCAGCAACCAGAGTACCACCGAAGACTGCCCCGATCAGATTCATGACATACGTCAGGTTAGTGTTGAAACCAAGTTCCGGGGATCCTACGAAAGTCCCGGCACTGATCGCAGTACCGGTTGCGGAGATAGCCACCAGCCATCCCGGCATGGATCGGCCTGGTAAGGTCCTGCTCGCGGAGCAGAAGGTCTCCGAGAATCCTGTGGCTTTCGCGTTTCCCTGAAACGTGGTATACCCACACCAGATGGGTACATTCCCAGTCTTCCTTATTGGCGAGGCGGTTCTTGCAATAAGAGAAAGTACTGTAGGCCACGTACATTCCATAGTCCCTGATCTTCTCGGCATCTGCGATCTGATCATCGTTCATTCCGACTTCCCAGCACCAGTTGGCACGATGGACAGGCTCGACAGTCCAGTCTCCCAGATCGTCGAACCTCGTAGCCAGGACCATCAAGGAATCGTTCCTGTCCACCTATCAGAGCAGTTGGTCGGAGTGGGAGAGCAGGTATTCTTCGGCTTCTACGTTCCAAAGCCCGTTGTGAGCCTTGCAGATACGGTCGAGTTCGGCATATACAGGATTCGTCTTTCCTTTCTCGGCGAAATCTGCAATGGCCGTCAGAGGCATCTCTACGTGAGTATAGATAAGCTTCTTTCCACCCTTGATCTCAGGGAGATGGATAGTCGTCTCAGGGACCACGTTCAATCCGCCGATATGGGTCACGAGTCCTGCAGGATCGAGTCCTTCGCTCATCATCTTGAGCCCTTCCTTCATATCGTCGGTATTGCCTCCGCTAGTTCCGACCACGTGGGTCAGGGCATAGTGGACGTTGTAGAAGTTGAAAGGAGCCTTGAAGTCGGAGCGTCCCGGGCCGGAGAAGAAGTTGAGGCAGCCATCGAATCCAAGGATATCGTCGGCCTGCTCGACTACCGCCGGTACCGGAGCCATTACCACCACTTCATCATATCCGGTTCCACCGGAAATCTCCTTGAGGGTGGCTACAGGGTCTTCCAGATTCCCGGTATTGATGTACCTGAGGTCTATCCCCCTGGATGCTGCGAATTCAACCGGATAGAGGTCGGCGGCGCGGTCCAGGCGGGCCTGGTCGATGTCAGTCACGACGAAGAGGGACGGATGACGGTCCTCGCGATGGAGGACGTAATTGATCATAGCCAGTCCCATCGGGCCCACTCCGGCGAGAAGGGCCATCTTGCCGTTCTCCCGGATATCCATCTGGTGAACGTATGATCCTTGCTTGACGTGATAGCAGGCGTGGATGGCACCGATCACACAGGAAAGAGGCTCGCTGAGGGAGGCAGGATAGAATCCCGGACCGTTGTAAGGCAGGAGGCAGCCCATCTCCATCACTTCCCGAGGGATGATGATATAAGTGGCGTCGCCGCCGGCATAACGGTATGAATAACCCGGAGCAGAAAGCAACCCTACAGGTCCGTCGGGATGGTTCATCGCAGGCTGTATGGAGAACTTGTCTCCCTCCTTGAACTGATCCTTCCACTTCTCGCCGACCTTGATGATCCTGCCGGCGAACTCGTGACCCATTATGGTCGGGTTCTCAGCCACATTGTCAGGAATCCTCTTGTGGGCTGCACCTTGGTGGGCCACCTTCCAAGTGGACATACACAGGCTGTCGCTTATGACCTCCGCCAGGATTTCGTCATCCTTCATTTCAGGAAGCTCGAACTCCTCCAGCCTGAGGTCCTCGACACCATATAAACGTACTGCTTTTGTTTTCATTGCTTCGGATTTTTATTCATTACTACACTCCCCTGCCGGCACGGATGATCTGCTGTGCAGTCGTCTGGTTGCTTGAAGGGACATAATCCTTGAGCGGGACGATCTTCTCGTTGATCGCATCCAGGAACCAGGATGGCTGAGGGAAGAAGGACTCCTCAAGTTCGTGGCAAGGGGTGATCCAGTTGCGGGAACCCAGTACCACAGGGGCGGCATCCAGGTCGTCGAAGGCCATTTCAGTGATGTTGGCCGCAAGGTCGTTGAGGTACGATCCGCGGGCGCAGGCATCTCCGGCAATGATGATACGGCCTGTCTTCTTGACCGACTCGAGCACCTTTCCGTAATTGAAAGGAACCAGGGAACGGGCGTCGATGACCTCGGCTTCCATTCCGTACTTCTCCTTCAGCAGGTCGGCTGCCTCGAGGGCACGGTACAATGTGGCACCGATGGAGAGGAAGGTGATATCCTTGCCTTCCCTCTTGATGTCCGGCTCACCGATAGGAATCTCGTAATATCCCTCAGGTACTCCACCCTGATGGAACATTTCGCCCTTGTCGTATATCCTCTGGCTCTCGAAGAAGATGACCGGGTCGGTACCCTGGAGTGCGGAGTTCATGAGACCCTTGGCATCGTACGGGGTTGCAGGGAAGCAGACCTTGAGGCCTGGTATATGCGTGCACAGCGATGTCCAGTCCTGAGAGTGCTGGGCGCCGTATTTGGATCCTACGGAAACCCTGACGACCACCGGCATCTTTAGGATATTGCCGGACATCGCCTGCCACTTCGGGAGCTGGTTGAATATCTCGTCTCCGCAGCAACCGAGGAAATCGCAGTACATAATCTCAGGGATAACCCTTCCTCCGCACATCGCATATCCGATAGCCGTGCCGATGATGGCGGCCTCGGCGATAGGAGAGTTGAACAGGCGGTGATACGGCAGGGCTTCGGTAAGGCCGCGGTATACGGCGAAAGCACCACCCCACTCACGGTTCTCCTCACCGTATGCGATGAGGGAAGCATCCTTGTAGAAACGGTCCACGATAGCCTCGAAAAGACCGTCCTTGATGTTGTATACCTTCATCTTGCTGACCGGTTTCCCGTCCTTGTCGAGATAGAATCTCTCCTTGCCGGCGATTTGCTTGACGCGAGGATTCTCCTCGAGCGGCATCAGCACGTCAGGCTTGGCATCGCTCAGGGAATCGATGCTCTGGTTGGAGAACATCATATCACCCAGAAGCTCGTCCTTGTCCTTGAGGTCCATCCTCGGAGAAAGGTCGAAATCGATAGCCAGTTTGTAGCACTCGAATATATTGGCGTTGACATCGTTGCGGATGGCGTCGAGGTCGGCCTGGCTCACGAGTCCTGCCTCCTTGAGTTTCTCTCCGAAGGCTACGATGCAGTCTTCCTTCTCCCAGGCTGCGATCTCCTCCTTTGTACGGTAAGAGCTCTGGTCGCTTGGGGAGTGTCCTGAATAGCGGTAGGTCACGACATCCAGAAGAGCCGGACCCTTCTTGTCGAGAAGGTATGCCTTCTTGCGCTCGAAAGCATCGATGACAGCGAGAGGATTGTATCCATCCACCCTTTCCGCGTTCATCGCATCTGCCTTGAAGCCCGAGCCCAGACGTGCAGGGAACGTATATCCCATCGTCTCGCCCTTGGTCTGGCCACCCATCGCATACTGGTTGTCCATCACGTTGAAGAGGACTGGCAGGCCACCCTTCATATCACCTTCCCAGAGCGTGTTGAACTGGTCCATCGAAGCGAAAGTCATACCTTCGAGGACAGGTCCGCGGGCCATTGCGCCATCTCCGAGATTTGCCACGACTATACCCTTCTTGCGGTTGACCTTCTTGAACAGGGCGGCACCCACTGCGATAGAACCTGAACCACCGACTATGGCATTGTTCGGATAGATGCCGAAAGGAGTGAAGAACGTGTGCATCGAACCTCCGAGGCCCTTGTTGAAGCCGGTAGTGCGCGCGAATATCTCGGCCATCGCACCATAGAGGAGGAAGCGGATTCCGAGTTCCTTGACATCCTTGCCGGAATATGCTTTCTTGGCTACGTCCAGGGTCGCTCCGTCCCAGAAATCCTCCATTACTTTCTGAAGCTCGGCATCAGGCAGTATCTGGATGGACCTGAGTCCCTTGGCAAGGATCTCTCCGTGCGAACGGTGGCTTCCGAATATGAAATCGTCGGTGTCGAGCGCATAGGCCATACCGACAGCGGCGGCTTCCTGTCCTGCCGAAAGATGGGCCGGTCCAGGATTGTTGTAAGCTACATCGTGATATCCACCCATGGTCTTGACCGAATTGAGCATAGTCTCGAATTCGCGGATATATGACATATCGCGATAGATGCGGAGGAGGTCCTCCTTGGTATAATGTCCTCCTTCGATTTCTTCCTTCACCGTCTTTTTGTACTGCATCACCGGAATCTCAGGGAGCTTCAGAACGTGCTCCTCAGGACGCAGTGTCTCGTTGGGATCGATGTAAAGTGCTTTTGGCATATCGTTGTTGTTTATTTGGTTTTACTTGATTGAAAAAGCGACCTCCTTGATGATCTCGGAAACGGTCGGATGAGGGAAGACTATCTCCCTGAGCTGTTCAAGAGTCATTTCAGTCTCTATGGCGATGCATCCGCTCTGGATGATTTCGGAACAAGGATTGCCGAGCATATGCATTCCGAGGACCTCGTGATGCTTCTTTCCTACGATGATCTTGCATATCCCTTCGCCTCCTTCATTCTCAGCCACGAACCGGCCTGAGAAAGCCATCGGAAGCTTGACCACTGAATATTCCTTGCCGGAAGCAGCCGCCTGTTCCTCGGTAAGTCCGACTCCGGCGACCTCAGGGTTGGTATAAACGATTCCAGGGATGGCATCGTAACGCATATGGTCTTCCTTCCCGAGTATGTTGTTGACTGCTACCTCACCCTCGCGGCTCGCGGTATGGGCGAGCATCGAGAAACCGGTGACATCTCCGGCCGCATAGATGCCAGGGATATTGGTGCGCATCCTGTCATCCACCTTGATGCCGACCGGCTTTCCGGCCTTGTTCTCGAGGAATGCCACGCCGATATTCTCCAGGCCGAAGCCCTGAAGGTTGGCCCTGCGGCCTACGGAAACCAGGATCTTGTCGCCGGACACTCTCTGTACGTTGCCGTCCGGATCCTCATATACCACCGTATTCCCTTCAATGCCGGTTACCTTGCTCCTGAGGCAGAAAGTGACGCCCTTCTTGGCGTATATCTTCTGAAGCAGGGAACTGATCTCGTCGTCAAGCGGGCCAAGGATCTTGGGGAGCATCTCGATCACGGTAACCTTCGTGCCGAGGGTGCTGTAGAATGCGGCGAACTCCATTCCGATGACTCCGCCTCCGATGACTACCAGTTCCTCCGGCCTTTCCTCGAGAGAAAGGATCTCACGGTTGGTAACTATGACGTCGCCTGCTTCCTTGAGGCCGGGGAAAGGAGGGACTGCAGCTTCGGAACCGGTGCAGACCAGGAGGTTGCGGCCGACATATTCCTGTCCGGCGGCCTCCACGTGGATGCCCTCGGAATCTCGTCTGAGGATATTCGCGCTTTCAGCGACGACTTCCACGCCGTTGCCTCTCATCGCAGCCTTCACTCCACCTACGAGCTTCTTGACTACCTTGTTCTTGCGGGCTACGATTTCGCCGTACTTGAACTCTGGCTCCGCTGAATAGACACCGTAATGGTCGCCCGTCTTGGCGTAGTTGTATACCTTGGCGCTATACAGAAGGGTCTTGGTCGGGATGCAGCCTTCGTTGAGGCATACACCTCCCAGGGACTTCCTTTCGAAAAGAACCACTTTCAAGCCAGCCGCGCCGGCCCTTTCGGCAGCCACGTATCCGCCGGGGCCGCCGCCGATAATCATAAGATCGTACATTGCCATATCGTTTTATTTTCAGATTCAGAATTCAACATCGAGAGTCTCTATCTCGACGGCCACCTGCTTGAGGAAGCGAGTGGCTTCTCCGCCGTCGAGTGCCCTGTGGTCATAGGTCAGCGACAGGCCGAGATAAGGCACGAAGGCGATCACTCCGCCGCCGATATCCTTCGGACGAGGGACTATCGTACCGACTCCGAGTATACCGCTCTGCGGGATGTTGATGACCGGAGTGAACCACTCCACTCCGAAACCTCCGAGATTGGACACCGTGAACGATGCCGCCTCCGATGAAAGCAGGTCAGGATTGATGCTTCCCTTCTTGCAGTCGTCGGCAACCTTCTTGAGCGCCTTGCTCAGAGCGATGATGTCCAGTTTCTCGGCGTGAGGGATGCAAGGAACCATAAGCCCCCTTTCGGTATCGACGGCGCAACCGAGGTTGACGGTATTGAATATCCTCATGGAATCCCCTAGACAGTGGGAATTGACCTTCGGGAATTTCTGCAGGGCCTTGATGACGGCGTAGCACACGAAGTCGTTGATGGTGATGTTCGCATCGATCTTTCCCTCTTCCAGGGCCCTCTTGGCTTTCTTGCGGAGAGCCTGGATGGTCCTTGCATCAGCGCCGAGCATATGGGTGAGCTGGGCGGAGTTCTGCAGGGAATTGAACATCGATTTCGCGATGAGCTTGCGCATATTGGACATCTTCTCCACCGTGAAGTCTCCGTCCGTGGTCTGTGCAGGAGTCCATTCCTTGAGGTCGGATCCCTTGACCATCCCACCGGGGCCGGATCCGCGGAGAGGAGCCTGCCATCCACCTGCGCCGGCTATCGACTTGGCAAGGCCGGACAGAGGTGCGCCCTGGGCTGCTTCGATGTCACGTGCGATTACCCTGCCGCCAGGACCGGATCCTGCCACCAGTTCCGGATCGATTCCTTTCTCGCGGGCAAGTTTCCTTGCTCTTGGCGAGACCGGAGCTCCGGGTACGGCTGCAGCAGCACCGAACTCAGGCTCGGCAGCATCCACCTGCGCTTCTTCCACGGCCTGTGCCGGTTCTGTCCCGGAAGGAGACGGAGCCGCTGATTCGGATGAAGGGGCGAACTCCTCGAAAGACTCGCCGGGCTCACCGATGACCATAACGTTGGAAAGGCAAGGAATCTCATCGTTCTCGCTATAGAAGCAAGCCAGGACGGTACCCTCTACCTTTGACTCTTCATCGAAAGACGCCTTGTCTGTCTCATAACTGAACAAGACGTCGCCCACTGCCACCTTGTCACCTACCTTCTTCTTGAATTCCGTAACTATGCAGCTCTCAACAGACTGTCCCTGACGGGGCATTATAACAACTTGTGCCATTTATAAAAGATTTAATCATTACAAAGTTAAAATTTCTATCTGAGATAAAAAAGGCTTATATTTGTACGAATGATGAGAAAAAGCATAAATCAAATTCAAAATATCAAATAAAGAAATGCAATCGAAAGAAGATCTGAAAAAGATTGCCTCGCAGATCAGGAGAGACATCATCAGGATGGTCGTCGAGGCTAAGTCCGGACACCCCGGAGGGTCGATGAGCAGCACCGATTTCATGACGGCGCTTTACTTCAACGTTATGGAGCAGGACCCTGCCGTTTGGACACGTGACGGAAAGGGACAGGATATGTTCTACCTGTCCGCCGGACATCTTACCCCGATGTACTATTCAATCCTTGCAAGGGCCGGTTATTTCCCTATATCCGAGCTCGGCAGTTTCAGGAAGTTCGGCAGCCGCCTCCAGGGACATCCGTCCATCAGGAAGGGCCTTCCGGGAGTAACCCAGACTGCAGGTTCCCTGGGACAGGGCCTGTCCGTGGCGGTAGGTTCCGCCCTCGCCAAGAGAGCCGACAAGGATCCACATACCGTATATTGCCTCTGCGGTGACGGAGAGAGCGAGGAAGGAGAAATCTGGGAAGCCGCTTTGTTCGCCGCCCACCACAAGGTAGACAACCTGATCGCTATGACCGACCGCAACTTCCAGCAGATCGACGGCAACACCGAAGATGTCGGCGGACTGGGAGACCTGGAAGCCAAATGGAAAGCCTTCGGATGGGAAACCATAGTGGCTGACGGACACGACTTCGACGCAATTCTGGACGCTTTCGCCAAGGCCAAGGCAGCCAGGGGCAAAGGCAAACCTGTGATGATACTCTTCATCACCGAGATGGGACACGGAGTCGACTTTATGGCCGGCACCCACAAATGGCACGGCAGCGTACCAAACGAAGAGCAGTGCAAGAACGCCCTGAGCCAGCTTGAAGAGACATTGGGAGACTTTTAAAATCGGACAACATTATGAAAAAATACACTGACAAAGGAAAGAAAGACACCCGAAGCGGTTTCGGACAGGGGCTCCTGGAAGCCGGGAAAATCAACCCGAAGGTAGTGGCTCTCACCGCAGACCTGAAAGGCTCCGTCAAGATGGATGCCTTCGCTGCCGAATTCCCTGACAGATATTACGAGTGCGGCATCGCCGAAGCGAATATGGTAGGTGTAGCTGCCGGTATGGCCATTTCCGGCAAGGTACCGTTCATCGGTTCCTTCGCAGAATTCGTGACCGGAAGGGTATATGACCAGCTCAGGATGGAAGTCTGCTATGGCAAGGCCAATGTCAAGATCGCATCTTCCCACGCCGGTATCACCCTCGGCGAGGACGGGGCCACACACCAGACGATGGAAGACATCGCCCTGATGAGGGCTCTTCCGGGAATGGTGGTCATCAATCCTTGCGACTGGACCCAGACCAAGAACGCTACCATCGCTGCGGCAGGATACGACGGACCGGTCTACCTCCGTTTCGGAAGACCGAAAGTCGCCGACTTTATGCCTGACGAGCCGTTCGAGATCGGAAAGGTATATGTCCTGAACGAGGGCAAGGATGTCACGATCGTAGCCACTGGACATATGGTATGGGAAGCCCTCAAGGCTGCCGAAGTACTGGAAGCTGAAGGCATCTGCGCAGACGTCCTGGACGTCGCCACCATCAAGCCTCTGGACACCCACGCAATCATCGCTTCCGCGATAAAGACCGGTGCTGTGGTAGTGGCTGAAGAGCATAATATGGCAGGAGGTCTCGGCGAACTTATCGCCGGAGTTCTCGCCGCCAGCTCCCCTAAGCCTATCGAATATGTGAACGGCAAGGATGAGTTCGGCCAGAGCGGTACTCCTGCTGAATTGCTCGCCGCCTACGGCATCGACGCCGACCACATAGTCGAAGCTGCAAGGAAAGTCATCGAAAGGAAATAGCCGGACATAAGGAACGGCAAAATCCATAAAAAAAGCAAAAGACCCGGAAGGATTCACCCTCTTTCCGGGTCTTTGTATCTATCTTGCCACCGGTCGTCCGACTGGACGGACGCCTCAACTGACTATGAGAATCAAGGAACTGTGTGAAAAGGAAAGACCACGCGAGAAACTGCTCGCAGAAGGTGCCGGAAGGATGAGCAACGCAGAATTGCTGGCCATCCTGATCGGGTCCGGCACAAGGAACGAAAATGTATTGGAAGTCGCCAACCGGCTGCTTTCCCTGGGTGAGGGCAAACTATCTGTGATAGCCGGAATGGACCAGGCCGGAATGAAGACCCTGAGCGGGATCGGAGACAACAGGTATGCTGCTATAGCTGCCGCCTTCGAACTCGGGAAAAGATGCTGTCTTGAAGACCCGGGTATTGAGAAGACCCCCGTCAGGGGCCCTTCATCCATATACAGGATGATGCTGCCCCATATGAAAGGATTGGACCACGAAGAATTCTGGGTAATCTTCCTCAATAGGGCCAACTACGTGATATGCAAGGAGATGATCAGCCTGGGAGGGATAGGCGCCACCGTAGCGGAACCAAGGCAGATAGTGAAGAGAGCCTTGGACAAGCACGCGACCGGACTGATCCTGGTCCACAACCATCCTTCGGGGAATCCGGAGCCTGGAGAAGCGGACAGGAGCCGGACGAGCGCCATGAAAAAGGCTGCGAACACCTTCGACATAGCCCTGCTGGACCACGTCATCATTACGGATGGAAGCTATTTCAGCTTTGCCGAAGGACGGACCGAGGATTGCAGCCCCGGCGCCTGAAAGGATCAGAGTTTGTCGCCGAATGCGAGGTCGCCCGCATCACCGAGGCCAGGAACTATGTAAGAATGGCTCGTGAGTTCCTCATCCACGGCAGCGGTCCACAGGCAAGTGTTGTCCGGCATCCTCTTCTGGAGATATTCAATGGCATAGATGCTGGCGATCGGGCATATGAAATGGGTGAACGCAGGGTCACCGTTTTCATCTATTATCCTGTTGTAGGCTATCTCGATGGAGGCTCCCGTGGCGAGCATAGTATCCGCGAGAATCAGGGTCTTGCCGGTCAGGGACGGACAGGTGCAGTATTCGATGTTGATATGGAAATCATCTCCCTTGTCATACTTCCTGTAGGCAGCCACGAAAGCACTTTCGGCAGAGTCGAAGACATCCAGCAACCCACGGTGGAGAGGAAGTCCGGCACGCAGGATAGTAGCTATCACAAGCTTGGTGTCATAGGTGTTGACAGTGGCAGTGGCAAGCGGTGTGTCGATATCCTTCGGACTGTATTCCAAGGACTTGCTCAGTTCGTATGCGAATATGTGGCCCAATCTTTCAAGATTGAAGCGGAAACGCATACGGTCTTTCTGGACCGTCTTGTCGCGTAGCTGCGCGATGATGTTGTTGAGAACCGAATCGGTCTCACCGATGTTGATGACTTTCATATTCAGGGGTTTTATAGTTCTTTCCTCAGCCTGGCCTTAGGGATGTCCAGCTGGTCGCGGTATTTCGCTATGGTACGGCGCGCTACCTTGTACCCACGCTTGCTCATCTCTGAAACGAGCTGGTCGTCGGTAAGCGGCTTCCGTTTGTCCTCCGAATCCACACATTCGCGGAGAGCCTTCTTCAGCTCCCTCGTCGAAACTTCCTCACCTTCCTGGTTCTCAAGACCTTCCGAGAAGAAATACTTGAGAGGGTATATTCCGAAATGAGTCTCTATGTACTTGCTGTTCACCACCCTGGAAATGGTCGAAATATCGAATCCGGTCTTCTCGGCAATGTCCTTGAGGACCATCGGCCGGAGGTTGGACTCGTCTCCGTCCATAAAATAATCGTGCTGATATTCCAGGATAGCCTTCATAGTGCTCTCCAGGGTATTGTGACGCTGCTTGAGCGCCTCCACGAACCATTTCGCGGAATCCAGTTTCTGCTTGACGAATGCTGCGGCTTCCTTCTGCTGACGCTCAGAGGATCCCTGGGCATCCGCAAGGAGTTCCGCATATTTCTTGTTGACACGGATCTCCGGAATGGAGAAACGCGGCATACTGAGCTTCAGTTCCCCGTCCACCAGGTCCAGCACGAAATCGGGAACGATCTGCTGAGCCTGGTCGTTGTAAGAATCATCGATCTGGCCGCCCGGCGCAGGATTGAGCTTGACTATCCTGGCCATCGCAGACTTCATCTCCTCCTCGCTCAGTCCAAGCTTGGAAATGATCTTCTGGAAATGCCTGTTGGAAAACTCGGTGAAATAGTCCCTGATTATGGTCTCGGCCAGCTGCACATCCTTGGCCTGCTTGAGCGACTTGAGCTGCAGCAGGAGGCATTCCCTCAGATCCCTTGCTCCTACGCCGACCGGTTCGAATTCCTGTATGACCTTTATCATCCTCAGGACTTCTTCCGGATTAGAATGTATGTTGGCTCGGAATGCAAGGTCGTCGACTATGCTGTCGATATCCCTACGTAGATATCCGTCCTCGTCCAGGCTTCCGATGATGAAAGCGGCCACATCGCGATCGTGCTTGGAAAGGTTCCGGTACCCGAGCTGTTCCATAAGGCTCTGGGTGAAACTCTCCTTGACCGAAAAAGTGTTGTACTGGGGACGTTCGTCCTTGCCGTAATTGTTGACCCTCAGCTTGTAAGCCGGAATATCATCGCTGTCATCGATCTCGTCGATGGAAACGTCCTTCGGCTCGTCGTTGTCGTCTTCCTTCTCGGGAGCCGGCGAATCGTCCAGCACAGGATTCTCCTCAAGCTCAGTCTTCACGCGCTGCTCCAGCTCCTGGATCGGGAGCTCTATCAGTTTGATAGTCTGGATCTGGAGAGGAGAAAGCTTCTGCTGCTGCTTGAGTTCGAGTCCTTGCTTGAGCATATCAGTTCCTGTTAGAGGTTTCTGCGGCCGAGGTGTAACGCGAGTTGACTTCGGAAGCGAGGGCCGTCTCCTTCACTACGAAAGCCGTAGGGAATGACCCCCTCAGCTGCTGGAGCAGCCTGTCCGCTTCAGGCCTGGAGCGGAAGTCCCCCACCGTGACCTTGAAGAAAGGATTGACATAAGACCTGTAAGCCGAAATACCCGGATACATAGCCTTGAAGCGGCTCATCGCAGATTCGGATGCCGCCCTGGCGTTCTGCTTGTTGTCGTTGTATATCCTTATCCGGTACACGACCACTCTCTTGCTGGCGTTCGCAGCGACCTGACGGTTGAACGCTTCCCTGATTTCCTGGGACTGATGTACGGTAACCGTTGCCTTGCTGCCTTTCTCCCTGGAAGGAAGAAGATTGAATATGCTCCTTCCAACGAGGGTCGAATCCACGCTCGAAGAAGAGCCCTGGCCGGCTGCCTGGAAAGACAGCACGAAGAGCACTGCCAACACGGCGAATATATGTTTTCCTGTCATCATCATTATTTCTCTGCCATTTTCTGGAGATCCAGGTCCTTGAACTTCAGTTTGGTTCCTGCCCCGTTCTTCAGCTTTACCTTGGCCTCGATGTCCGTGGTGAGCCCCTCCAGGTTCCCCTGGCGGACAATCTGCATCACCTGCATCAGAGTGACGCCCTCCCCGAGTATCGCGGTGCAAGGCACGTCATACACCTTGACACACTGCCTGTCCACGGAAACCGTGTCCGCAGTATAGACCGCAACCTCCTCGCCCTTGTACTTGAGCACTCCGTCGAGCCTCGTGACGGTGAAAGCGAATGTCGGATTGTCTATCCCGACGGCCAGCACGGCATCAGCCGACCTCAACCCCTTGAGGGAATATGATTCCAGAGCCACCGAAGTAACCTTGATGTCCTGGACTTTCCGGAGGCTTCCGCATCCTGCCAGGAAGGACACCATCGCTACTGCAGCGATTATGCCAAAGATTGATCTGCCTTTAACTCCCATATCCTCAACTTAGATATTGTACAAATATATGAAAAAATACTTATTCGCTGAAAAATCCATATCTTTGTAATTGAGAGAAACCACCCTGATGAACAAGAAAATCTACATAGAGACCTACGGTTGCCAGATGAATGTCAGCGACTCGGAGGTCATATTCTCCATCCTCGGCAAGGAGGGATATGAAAGGACCCTGGAGATGGAAGAAGCGGACCTGATCCTTGCGAATACCTGCTCGGTAAGGGACAATGCGGAACAGAGGATATGGGGCAGGATAGAACAGTTCCACAAGATGAAGGAGAGCCGCCCGGACGTGATCGTGGGGATAGTGGGATGTATGGCTGAGCGCCTGAAGGACAAGCTCATAGAAACCGGCAAGGTGGACCTTGTCGCCGGACCTGACGCCTACCGTTCCCTGCCCGGACTGCTCCGGGACATATCTCCTGACAATCCCAGGATAAACGTGATGCTCTCCCACGAAGAGACTTACGCCGACATAGTCCCGGTGCGCACGGACCGCAACGGAGTCTCCGCCTTCATTTCCATAATGAGGGGATGCAACAACGTGTGCTCATACTGCGTGGTCCCCTACACCCGCGGGGCGGAACGGAGCAGGGATCCGGAAACCATCGTCAACGAAGCCAGGGATGTGTTCGGAAAAGGATACAAGGAAGTCACCCTGCTGGGGCAGAACGTGGATTCGTACCTGTGGAAGTCGGAAGGCCGGACTGTTTCCTTCCCTGAACTCCTGGAAATGGTAGCCAGGATCAGCCCGGACCTGAGGGTCCGCTTCGCCACCAACCACCCGAAGGACATCAGCGACGAGCTTATAGAGACGATGGCAGCCTACGATAACATATGCAACCACATCCACCTGCCGGTCCAGTCCGGCAGCAACAGGCTCCTGGAGAAGATGCGCCGCCGCTACACCCGCGAATGGTACCTTGAAAGGGTAGCGAAGATCCGCGAAGTCCTCCCTGGCTGCGGAATCACAACCGACGTCATCGCCGGCTTCTGCTCCGAAACGGAAGAAGACCACCAGGACACGCTTTCCCTTTTCCGGGAAGTGGGATTCGACTATGCCTATATGTTCTACTACTCCGAGCGTCCTGGGACCCTAGCCGCCCGCAACTATCCCGACGATGTGCCTCTGGAAGTCAAGACAAGGCGGCTGAACGAGATCATCGCCCTCCAGACTGAACTCAGCCTGGAAAGCAACCGGAAGGATGTCGGGAAGACTTTCAGGGTGCTCGTGGAAGGACCTTCGAAGAAGAATCCGGAAGAATTGTGCGGCCGCGCCGGGAACGACAAGATGTGCGTATTCCCGGGAAAAGGCCTCAAGGCTGGAGACTACGCTGATGTACGGATCGCTTCCTGCACTTCCGCCACCCTTATCGGAGAAATAGTCTGACACTTGTATTTCAATAACATAGGATATGGACAAATACATTCTCGCCCTGGATCAGGGCACTAGCAGCTCCAGAGCGATAATATTCGACCACTCGGGCAACGCACTCGCCGTTGCCCAGAAAGAATTCACCCAGCACTTCCCTCAGCCGGGCTGGGTCGAGCACGATCCGAAGGAGATATGGTCGTCCCAGAGCAGCGTGGTCACGGAAGCCATCGCCAGCCTAGGGATCGGATTCCAGGATCTGGCAGCGATAGGCATTACCAACCAGCGGGAAACCACCATAGTATGGGACGCTCTTACTGGCGAGCCGATATGCAACGCCATCGTCTGGCAGGACAGGAGGACTTCCGAATATTGCGACAGCCTGAAAGAAAAAGGGCTCACCGGAATTATCAGGAGCAAGACCGGCTTGATCATCGACGCTTATTTCAGCGGCACCAAGATCCGGTGGATCCTGGAAAACGTACCGGGTGCGCGCGAGAAGGCAGAAAAGGGAGAACTCCGTTTCGGCACGGTCGATTCCTGGCTCGTCTGGAACCTGACCAACGGTGAGAAGCACGTCACCGACGTAAGCAACGCCTCACGCACGATGCTGTTCAACATCCACACCCTCGAATGGGACAAGGAACTGCTCGAGCTCCTCGACATTCCTGTTTCGATGATGCCTGAAGTCCGGTCTTCCAGCGAGATCTACGGATATACCAACACAGACATTTTCGCGGGAAAGGTTCCGGTCGCAGGAATAGCCGGAGACCAGCAGGCCGCCCTCTTCGGCCAGATGTGCACTGAGAAAGGCAGCGTCAAGAATACATACGGCACCGGCTGCTTCCTTCTTATGAATACAGGGACAGAGCCGATCACCAGCCGGAACAACCTGCTGACGACGATCGCCTGGAAGATCGGGGATACCGTAAACTATGCCCTCGAGGGAAGCATATTCGTGGGAGGATCCGTGATCCAGTGGCTGAGAGACGGACTTGGAATAATCAAGAGTTCCTCGGAAGTCGAAGCCCTCGCTCGTACCGTTCCCGACAATGGCGGAGTGTACTTCGTGCCTGCCCTCACCGGTATGGGTGCACCATACTGGGACCAGTACGCCAAAGGCGGTATCCACGGCATCACCAGGGGCACGACGGCCGGCCATATAGCACGGGCCGCGCTTGAAGGCATCGCCTTCCAGACTATGGACATCGTCAGCGCGATGGAACGCGATGCCCACGTGAAACTGGCCGAGCTGAAGGTGGACGGCGGCGCCTCGCGCAACAATCTCCTGATGCAGTTCCAGGCTGATATCCTCGGCTCGAACGTCATCCGTCCCATGGTGACGGAAACGACGGCCAAGGGTGCCTGCTACTTGGCAGGACTCGCCGTGGGATTCTGGGACAGCATCGACCAGATCAAGAGCCAGTGGCTTGCGGAAAGGACATTCGTCCCGGAGGCCTCCGGCGAAGACGTCAGCGCTCTCAAGGAAGGATGGGCGGACGCTATCGGAAGGACAATCAACAATATATGATCGATATGGAAATAACACTTTGGACCAAATGCATTTTCGAGTTCATCGGAACTCTGATCCTCGTACTGATGGGAGACGGCGTCTGCGCCGGATGCACCCTTGAGAAATCGAAAGCCAAAGGTGGCGGATGGGTGGTCATAACCCTTGCGTGGGGTTTCGCAGTAATGTGCGGAGTCTTCGTAGCCGGGCCATATTCCGGAGCCCATCTGAATCCTGCCGTCACGCTTGGACTCGCAATCGCGGGGAGTTTCCCTTGGAGCGATGTCCTGCCTTACTGCGCCTCACAGATGCTCGGAGGCTTCTGCGGAGCCGGCCTGGTCTGGCTGTTCTATATCGACCACTACAAAGCTTCCGCAAGCAATACCGACGGAGTGCTCGGCACATTCTGCACGATGCCGGCCATAGAACACAAGGCAGTGAACCTGTTCAGCGAAATCCTGGCCACCTGCGTGCTCGTATTCCTCATCCTGATGCTTGCCACCAAGGGGAACAGCCCTACCGTCGGTCTCGGCAGCATCGGGGCCTTCCCTGTGACTGCCATCATAATGGCTCTTGGAATGTCCCTCGGAGGTACCACCGGATATGCGATGAATCCTGCCAGGGACCTCGGGCCACGTTGCATCCACGCCCTCATACCGCTGAATGAGAAAAGGGACAGCGGCTGGTCATACAGCTGGGTTCCGGTAGCAGGACCTCTCACGGGAGGCGCCCTCGCGGCAGCCATATTTCTGCTTCTCTTCTGAATCTAAGCAGGGCGGCCGATGTTCCAGACCATCCTGACCCTGCTTTATATCCTCCTCGTTCTCACCGTAGTCATCGTCATCCTTGTCGATACTGGTGATTCGGGGAGGAAATTCGCCTGGCTGCTCATCATCGCCGTCCTCCCCCTTGTCGGAATCATCCTTTATTTTATGTTCGGCATCAACTACCGGCATCACTGGATATTCAACAGGAGGCACCAGAGATACAAGGATGTTTTCGAGAAACAGACCACTCCAGGGCTGAACACCCTCCTGTTCGGGCACTCCGAGGAAGAAAAGGTCCGGGAAGATTTCCGCCCTCTTGCGAAGCTGATGGCCAGGGAGAATTATCCTACGGTCACTTCCGGAAACGACTTCGAGATAATCACGACCGGAGAACGGAAGTTCGAGCTGCTATGCAGGGATATCCAGGAGGCCCGGGAGTCGATCCATATCGAATATTTCCATTTCGGGAACGACGAGAGTAGCAGGATGGTCAAGGGCCTCCTTATGCAGAAGGCCCTGGAAGGCGTAAAAGTCCGGTTCCTCTACGAGAATGTCGCGAACTTTCCCATCAATTCGAGATACTATGCGGATATGAAGAAGGCCGGGGTCGAGATCGTCAAGTTCACCAACCCCAGGATGCATATACTCGATTTCGTCAATACTGTCAACTACCGCAACCACAGGAAGGTAGTGGTGATAGACGGGAAGATCGGCTATACCGGAGGAATGAACATAAACGACCACTATTTCAAGAAGTGGAGGGATACCCACCTGAGGATCACCGGCAAGGCCGTAGCGTCATTGCAATACGCCTTCCTGGATTCCTGGCTTACCGGAAAAGGCAGGATAGACCGGAATATGGCGGAATACTACCCTATGGTACAGGGTATTACGGCAGGCGCCGGCCAGGCTGTCCTTTGCCCGGATGACCGAGCCGTCGATTACCGTAACATCCAGGATACGCTCAAGGACAAACTGGTCCAGATCGTTCCCGACGAACCCGACCTCCCCTATCCCATCCTCCAGTACAGCTATGAATGGGCGATCCATCACGCCCGCAGATACATCTATTTCCAGACTCCATACTTCGTTCCTCCGGAACCCGTCCTGAATGCTCTCAAGTCGGCCGCGATGTGCGGCGTAGACGTGCGTCTGATGCTCCCGGAGGTTGCCGACAACATACTGATGCGCCCGGCCAACAGAGCATATTACGAAGAAGTCCTCAGTGCAGGAGTAAGGATATTCCTGAGACAGGGAGAGTTCATCCACTCTAAAACTTTCGTGAGCGACGACTACCTGTCCAGCATCGGCTCAGCGAATATGGATGCCCGAAGTTTCGACCTGAACTACGAAATCAATTCCTACATCTACGATGAGGAAACCGCCGTCCTTAACCGCCGGATATTCCTGTCCGACCTGGCTGAATGCAGGGAACTTACTCTTGAGGAGTGGTCGCGCAGGCCGTGGTATTCAAGGATCATCCAATCCGTAATCCGCCTCTTCGCCCCTCTCCTCTGACTCGTTCGCCGTCTCGAAATATATCGCCTCGGAATCAGTCATCCAGAAGGTCCTTCAGTTTGACGGCCTGGAACACAATCTGGGCAGTGCTGCCCTCGTAAAGGATTCCGACGGTCTGCTCGTCGATCATCGCCATACAGGAATATCCCCATCCTTGTTCTTCGTCCAGGAGCAGGGAATGCGGCCAGGTATTCCCGAGATCCTCGCTGCACTTGACAGTTATCATATTCCTTTGAGTACGGGAATCCGGATTGCAGAAAAGCAGCAGGTTCCCGGCTTTGAGAAGACTCGCCTGGCAGACAGGTTCCTGAAGCAGGTTGTTGGAGACGTGCTCTGTCCAGGTTTTGCCAAGGTCCTCTGTCACAAAGACTTTCCTGCAACGGTCATCGGTGCCGTGATTCCTCAGGTTGAGCATCAGGACGCCCGGTCTGATTTCAGCCACCTGGTCCTCGCATACGTGGTCCACGGCCATATTGGAAACCGTCCAGGTCTCCCCTCCGTCCTTGCTGTACATTATGCCACCTGAAGGGACCTTGTCCTTGTCCCAGAGCTGTACAGGTACCACGAGAGTCCCGTCAAGCATCGTTATGCCCCTGCCGGGACCGCTGAAGAAGACCGCGGAAGCAGGATCTTTGAGCTGCGGAGTGAGGTTGACCGGACGCGACCAGGTCTTTCCGCCGTCACGGCTCCGGACAACCATCATCTGCCCTACGTCTATCGGGTCCAGTCCGTCCTTCGAGTTGATGATTATGGTCCTGCCATCGAAGCCGTGCCCCCAGATAGCGAATATGAATATGTCGCCTGTCCTTTCATCTACCAATATGCACGGGTCTCCGCAACCGTTCTGGTCTTTAGGCAGTCCTCCATATTCACCCATATCCATCGCCACCTTCATCTTGCTCCAGGTCCTGCCCCCATCCCTGCTGACCTGGCTGCCGATGTCTATGTCCGACTGAAGGTCGAAAAAGCTGGTCCAGCGAATGTCGTATGCGGCAATGAGATCGCCGGATACAGTCCTGGAGAGTGCCGGGATGCGGTAAGAATCCGATCCGTCGTCACCATGCTTCCGCAGGGCGATCGCATACCGCCGCCCATCCGAAGGACCGTGTTCCTCGATCCCGCAATTGACGCCGCCGACCGACACCGAACCGACCTTGCAGGAGAAGGTATCGGCGAGACCCACCTTGGACGAGGCTACGCTCAAGCTTATGCAGAAATGATTCTCTCCCTTGACCAGTTCCCGGTCGAAACGCAGGACGGCATTCCCGGATGCAGGCTTGACCTTGCAGACCGTCATCGCAGACCTGGAAGCATACCAGGGAAATGCTCCGGCTCCCCACGACTTGGTGCTTTCCTTGAAGACATTGGACTTGGTCCTGGACCTTATCGGGGACACGGTCCCGGTATATACCAGACGCAGGTCCTTGACAGCCTTGAGAGGAATGCCTTCGAGTGAAACCTGCACTTCCCCGGACACCTTGCCCGAGACCTGGCGAGGAATCACTATCTCAGAAACTACATTGTACTCCCTGTCAAGGACAACCGGAATCCTGGGGTTATAGACATCAACCGCCAAGGTTGCCAGGATGGACGTAAAGATGGTGGCAAGCATAATCAGATCATTATTTCTGCAATTTAAAAAATACCTCTCTTCCATCAAAGGTTTTTTTCTCTTTTGTCGGTTTATCGGTCGCTCCCGGAGCTCTGCAGGAACCTGTGGAAAAAACTGTGGAAAAATTTGGAAAGTAGTGGAAGAAAATGGAAAATAATTCCTACCTTTGTAGTCAGCGTGAAAGACGAAATGAGATGATCACATTCATAGGTGAATATTCAGCGAAGATAGACGACAAGGGGAGGGTTGTTTTCCCCTCGCCGTTCAAGTCGCTGGTCCCGGCCGAAGGTGATTCAAGGTTCGTAGTCAAGAAGGATATCTTCGAAGACTGCCTTGAGATGTACACCTACGAGGAATGGGAGCGCCAGTCTGAAGAGGTCAAATCGAAACTGAATTTCTTTAATCGTGCTCACGCCGCTTTCTGGAGAGAGTATATGCGCAACCGCGCGGTCGTCGAACCCGACGCCAAGCTCGGCCGCATCTCTATTCCCAAGAAGCTTCTGGAGTCAATTGGTGTAACGAAAGAGGTAGTCTTCTCGGGCAACGATTACAAGATAGAGATCTGGGCTAAGGAACGGTACGAGGCCTCCGAGATCTCGAACGAGGAATTCTTGAACATCGCCGGACAGCTATCTCAGCAGAGGTAGGAGGAAGGCCGATGTCTGAATACCATACTCCAGTACTGCTCGAGGAGAGCATTTCCGCATTGATATCAGACCCGTCAGGGATATACGCCGACGTCACATTCGGAGGCGGTGGTCACACCGCCGGAATCCTTTCACGCTTAAATGAAGACGGTCACGTCATCGCCTTCGATCGTGACGGAGACGCTATCCGCAACAAAATCGAAGACAGCCGCCTTACGATGGTAAGGGCGGACTTCCGATTCATCCGCAATTTCGTCCTCTACGAGGGACGAAAGCTGGTAAAGGAAGGGCAGGATATCCTGCTGGACGGCATCCTGGCCGACCTGGGTGTTTCCTCCCACCAGTTCGACACCGCGGACAGGGGCTTCTCCTTCCGCTATGATGCGCCGTTGGATATGCGGATGAACCAGGAAGGAGGAATCACAGCCGCAGACGTGGTGAACGGATATTCCCGGGAAGACCTGGAAAGGATACTCCGCCTCTACGGAGAAGTGGACAAAGCCCGCAAGATTTCCCAGCTCATCGTTGCGGCCCGGATGGGATCGGCCATAACCACCACCGGGGAACTGGACAAGGCCATCGAATCTGCGCTCCCGAAATTCGCGGAGCACAAGTTCCTCGCGAAGGTCTACCAGGCCCTGCGCATCGAAGTCAACCACGAGATGCTCTCCCTGGCGAAGTTCCTCGAAGGAGCCGCGGATTCCCTGAAGCCCGGAGGAAGGCTGGTGGTCATAACCTACCATTCCCTCGAAGACAGGATGGTCAAGAATTTCATCAAGACCGGGAATACCGAGGGGAAGGAAGAAAAGGATATGTACGGGGTGGTACATTCCCCGTTCAAGGCAGTGAACCGCAAACCGGCATTGCCGACGGAAAGTGAAATATCGTCAAACACGAGGGCTCGCAGCGCAAAGCTGAGGGTCGCCGAAAGAACAGCAGAATAAGATGCTTGGAGAGAAGGAACAGAGGAAATGGAGATTCTCCGACGTAGGAGAATGGCTCAAGAACGCCTTCCTTGCGACAATCAAGGGAGAGTTCCTGCTCAGGCTCCACGTGAGCAAGTACTTCATCCACATCATATACACATTCTTCCTCTTCTTCGCGAGCATCTGGCTGAGCCTCAAGATCGAAAAGACGCTCACCAAGGTCGAGGACAACAGGAAGGCGCTGGAGGATATGGAGATATACCACGCCCAGAAGACGGTGGAACTGGTCAGTCTGGGCAGGATGACGAAGGTACAGGAAATGCTCGGCAAGACAGGGTCCGAAGTCGGAATGCCTGAAGAGCCGGCGAGCAGGATAAAGTAAAAGGGAAAAGGATGGCCGTACAGTCTCAGAACGCTACCAAGAAGGAGAGGGACAGGA
This sequence comes from uncultured Bacteroidales bacterium, assembly GCA_905235085.1. Taxonomy (GTDB): domain Bacteria; phylum Bacteroidota; class Bacteroidia; order Bacteroidales; family UBA932; genus Cryptobacteroides. The sequence goes on from CAJOKD010000011.1 coordinate 48,759, forward strand.
TCGCGATGATCCTGTACTACCTCTATGCCTTCTTCCTTATCCTGGCCTTGATCCTGGTCGGGCGCATAATCTATATCCAGTGTTTCTGGAAACTGGACAAGGACGTCGCCAAGTACTTCATCCCCAAGAGCACGAAGAGCGTCATCGAGCCGAACCGAGGAGCCATCATCGGCTGCGACGGGAAACTGCTCGCCCTCTCTACCCCTATGTACCAGCTTTATATGGACTGCACGGTGAGGAAGGATTATTTCTCATCCAAGGGCTCGAAGGGCAAGGATATGGAAAAGGAATGGCTTGACAATGCCAACGGTTTCGCGAAGACGTTCTCATCCCTTACCGGCGACAGGACCGACTGGTACAGGCTCATCGTAAAGGGACGCAAGGACGGCAACAAGTACCTGAAGCTCGGACCTGCGATCGACAGGGAGACTCTTGTCAAGCTCCAGGAGAGCACGATGATGGGAGACGGCAGGAACAAGAGCGGAATCATCATCGAGAAGAAGGACTCCCGCCAGTACCCGTACGGTACCCTCGCAAGGAGGACCATCGGCTACGTCAAGGACAACAGCAATTCCAACGGCAACAACCATATCGGACTGGAGGGGAAATACGATTACATCCTTCACGGGAAAGAAGGTGAAATCTGGCTCAGGCCTACCGACAACAGGGAAAGGATACAGAACTACGACAGTACCTACGTCAAACCGGAGGACGGGATGGATGTCAGGACCACCCTCGACATTACGATGCAGGACATAGTGGACAGGGCCCTCAGGAGGCAGATCGAGGAGAACAAGTCCATAGAAATGGGCTGCGCGATCCTTATGGACGTGAAGACGGGAGCCATCCGTTCGATGGTCAACCTAGTCAGGGATTCCACCGACTGGAGTCTGGCCGAGACGTACAATATGGCCATAGGACTGGGTTCGGAACCGGGTTCGGTATTCAAGGCCACCACGCTCACCACCGCCCTTGAAGACGGTTACATCAAATCCCTTGACGAGACCATCCCTACCAACAACGGTTTCGTGCCGGGACATCCCAACTATCCACAGGACGACCACGTAATCAAGATGAAGGAGATATCCTACCTGCACGGATTCGAGATCTCCTCCAACTATGTATTCCGCTACATCGCGGTCATGAACTACGAGGACGATCCGAAGAGATTCCTCGACAAGCTGTACCTGTACAAGCTGGGACAGGCTTTCGACTTCGACCTGGAAGGCCTCAGGCAGCCTGTCATCCCTTCACCGGACAGTCCGCTCTGGTCCAATACCGCCCTGGGTTCGATTGCGATGGGATACACCGTCCAGGTCACTCCGCTCCATATCCTTACCTTCTACAACGCCATAGCGAACAAGGGCAAGATGATGAAGCCATACCTGGTGGAAGATATCGAGCAGCACGGGGTGGTCAAGAAAAAGCTGGGGCCGAGCGTTCTGAACGCATCCATCTGCTCAAAGGCTACGGCGGACACTATGCTCAGGGCGATGAAGGCCGTGACCTCCGAAGGTACGGCCACGAGGCTCAAGGATGCCAAGGCCCAGGTAGCAGGCAAGACGGGAACTTCAAGGCAGGTACTCTCGAAAGAGGAAAGGCAGAGATTCGGGATGTCGAACCCGTATGTCACGAAAGACGGCAGCTATCATAACCTGGCCACCTTCGTGGGATTCTTCCCTGCCGACGATCCAAAATACAGCGCCATAATATGCCTTAAGTCATATCTCATCAGAGGCAGCGTCTACGGAGGAGTCCTCCCTGCCGCAGCTATGCGGGAGATAGTCGACGCCCTGTATTCCCTCGACCCTGAATGGGGCCGCGAAGTACGCTCCGAAGGGCAGGTGAAGCAGATGACCTTGGACCGCCAGGTCCCTGAAAAGGACGGTTCCAAGGAGACCCTCGTCCCTGACGTGGGCAACCTGGGACTGAAAGATGCGATGTTCATCATCGAAAACAGCGGACTGAAGTGCAAGTATACCGGCACCGGGCACGTGGCAGGACAGACTCCGGCCGCGGGCCAGAAAGCCGGAAAGGGTTCAACCGTAACCATAACGTTGAAATGAGGCTGGAGAATATCATAAAAGGATGTGAAGTCACCGGAATCCGGGGAAGCCTGGACGTCGGGATAACCGCGATATGCAACGACTCCAGGAAGGTGGTTCCAGGATCGCTGTTCATCGCCGTAAAAGGCCACGGGAGCGATGGGCACGACTATATCGGCAAGGCCATCGAAGCCGGAGCCGCAGCCATCGTCTATGAGACCGAAGGCAGCTTCACCGGAAACGCCGGAGTGACCTTCGTGAAGGTTGCTCATTCCCGGCTGGCAGTCGCCTTGATGGCGGACAACTTCTACGACCATCCTTCAGGGAAACTGAACCTCATCGGGATCACCGGCACCAACGGGAAGACCACCACGGTCACCCTGCTGTACCACCTGTTTATGGCTCAGGGATATGAGTGCGGCCTGCTTTCCACCATAGCCAACTACGTAGGCACCCGCAGGACCGAGACTTCGAACACTACTTCGGACCCGGTCACCATCAATTCGCTTCTGAGCGAGATGGCGGACGCCGGCTGTGAATACTGCTTTATGGAAGTGAGCTCCATCGGAGTCGAGCAGGACAGGGTCGCCGGACTCGAGTTCAAGGAAGGAATTTTCTCGAACCTCACCCACGACCACCTGGACTACCACGGCACATTCGCGGAATACCTGCGCTGCAAGAAACTGTTCTTCGACAACCTTCCGTCCACCGCAAAGGCTATCACCAACATCGACGACAGGAACGGAAGCGTGATGGTCCAGAACACCAAGGCCAAGGTGGTGACATATTCCAGCAGGACGATAGCCGACCATACCTGCCGGATCATCGAGCAGAGTTTCGAAGGGATGCTCCTGAGGATAGACGGACGGGAAGCCTGGACCAGGCTCATCGGTGAGCACAACGCTTACAACATCCTGGCAATCTACAGCGCAGCCGTCGAGGCCGGCGCCGACCCTGAAGAAACTCTCGTGGCGATAAGCAAACTCGAATCCGCACCCGGACGCCTGGAAGTCCTGCACGGGCCGCGGAACCTGTCTGTCATAATCGATTACGCCCATACTCCGGACGCCCTGGAGAACGTTCTCAAGACCCTCAAGGGAATCGACGCGGGAAAACACCTGACCTGTGTGTTCGGATGCGGCGGAGACCGCGACAAGACCAAGAGGCCTGAAATGGCCAAGGTCGCGGAGGACTATTCAGAAAGGATAGTCGTGACCTCGGACAATTCCAGGTCGGAACGTACCGAAGATATCCTGGACGACATCAGGAAAGGATTCACCCAGAAAGGACTGGCAAAAGCGATATTCATAGCCGACAGGAAGGAAGCTATCCGGACTGCTGTGATGCTGGCTCCTGCGGGATCCATCATCCTGCTGGCCGGGAAGGGACACGAGACTTACCAGATCATAGGGAACGAACACAGGCACTTCGACGAGAGGGAGATAACCTCGGAAGTGTTTGCAGATATTGAAACAACTGAATAACGGACATTTACGATGATATACCACCTCTTCCAATTCCTTGAGAAATACGACATTCCCGGACAGCACCTGTTCACCTACCTGTCCTTCAGGGCAATGCTCACCAGCATCGCAGCGATGCTCATCTCCTTCTTCATCGGAAGGAAGATAATCAAGTGGCTGCAGAAGAAGCAGATCGGAGAATCGATCCGCGACCTCGGCCTGGAAGGGCAGCTGCAGAAGAAGGGCACCCCGACGATGGGCGGAATCATCATAATCATTTCCATCGTGGTCCCGGTACTGCTGTTCTGCGACCTCACCAACATCTACACGCTGCTCCTGCTCTTTACGACTTTGTGGTGCGGAGCTCTCGGATTTTCGGACGACTACATCAAGGTGTTCAAGCACAACAAGGAAGGCCTTCATCCGAAAGCCAAGCTTGCTGCCCAGCTGATCCTCGGTCTGGTGGTCGGAATGACTGTCTGGCTCAGCAACGACATCGTAGTCAGGGAGAAAGTCAAGGTCACCCCGGGCATTGCCAATGTGGTGGAAAAGGGTAGCAGCGCTTCTCTGAACGTAGATTCGGAGACCCTGGTGGCGGAAACGGACGGATGGAAGATGGAGAATGTGGTTAAGAGTACGAAGACCACGATACCGTTCGTGAAGGACCACGAGTTCGACTACAAATGGCTCTCACCTTTCAAAGGAAAATGGGGATGGTACTGCAAATGGGGCATATACGTCCTTATGATCGTTGTCGTGATAATGGCCTGCTCGAACGGAACCAACCTCACGGACGGAATGGACGGACTGGCGGCCGGTACCAGTGCGATAGTAGGAGTGGTACTGGGCATACTGGCCTGGCTGGGAGGTAACCTCGTCAGTTCCAATTACTTGAATATAATGTACATACCCGGAAGCGGAGAGATAGCCGTCTTCATATCCGCCTTCGTGGGTGCGCTGATGGGATTCCTGTGGTTCAACTCCTACCCGGCACAGGTATTTATGGGAGACACCGGAAGCCTGACCATCGGCGGCATCATCGGAGTGAGCGCGGTCCTTATGAGGAAGGAACTCCTGCTCCCGATCCTGTGCGGGATATTCCTCGTCGAGGCGCTTTCGGTCATAATGCAAAGGACATATTTCAAATACACGAAGAAGAAATACGGTGAAGGCAGGAGGGTCTTCAAGATGACCCCGCTGCACCACCATTACCAGAAGGAAGGCATACCGGCCTTGTTCACCAAGCCGGTCCACGCCATTCCGGAGGCAAAGATAGTTACCAGGTTCTGGCTGATCGGGGTGATCCTCGCGGTGTCGACCCTGGCGTTGCTTAAAATCAGATAGTCACTTAGTCAAGATATGAGCAGAATAGTTGTTTTGGGCGGTGGAGAGAGCGGTGTCGGAGCCGCTGTGCTCGCAAAAGTAAAGGGATTCGACGTATTCCTTTCTGACAACGGAACGATCGAAGGGCACTTCGCGGACGATCTGCGCAAGTGGGAAATCCCCTTCGAGCAGGGTGGACACTCGGAGGAACTGATCCTCAACGCGGACGAAGTAATAAAGAGTCCGGGCATTCCGAGCACCGTACCGATGGTCAGGAAACTCGAGGCACAGGGTACGCCCATCCTGTCCGAGATAGAATTCGCGGGAAGATACGATTCCGCCAAGAAGATATGCATAACGGGAAGCAACGGCAAGACCACGACCACTTCCCTAATATACTATCTCCTGAAGAACGCAGGCCTGAACGTGGGCCTCGGCGGCAATATAGGCAAGAGCTACGCCTACCAGGTGGCTACGGAGCACTATGATTACTATGTACTGGAAATCAGCAGTTTCCAGTTGGACAACTGCTATGAGTTCCACCCTGACATAGCCATCATCACGAACATCTCTCCGGACCACCTCGACCGCTACGACTACCAGCTCGAGAACTATGTCAAGTCCAAGTTCCGCATCACCCAGAACCTGAACCCTGAAGACTGCTTCATCTTCGACTCCGACGACTCGATCACCATCGACCACCTCAACAAGATAATCATCTCCGCCAAGAAGCTTCCTTTCACCCAGAAGGAACCTTACCTGGAGCAGGGAGCCTTCCTCAAGGACGACAAGATCGTGGTCAGGGTGGACAACGAAGAGTGCAACGTCTATCTCAAGGAACTCGCCCTGGGCGGCAAGCACAACATCTACAACTCGATGGCGGCAGCCCTCGCTTCAGGAATAGACAACCAGGTCATCCGGGAGTCCCTGGCCACCTTCCAGCCTATCGAGCACAGGCTGGAACCGGTGCTCAGCATCAAGGATGTCCTGTACATCAACGATTCCAAGGCCACCAACGTGGATGCAGCCTGGTATGCACTGGAGTGCCAGACGAGGCCGGTAGTATGGATAGTCGGAGGCAAGGACAAGGGCAACGACTACGAGGTCCTGAAACCTCTGGTCAAGGACAAGGTCCGCGCCATCGTGTGCCTCGGAGTGGACAACAGCAAGATACGCGAGGCGTTCGAGGACCTGGTCGGAAAGGACAACTTCGTGGAGACCCGCTCGGCAGAGGATGCCGTCCTGGAATCCAGCAAGTTCGCTCAGAGCGGGGACGTCGTGCTCCTCAGTCCTTGCTGTGCTAGTTTCGACCTCTTCCACAATATGGAAGAGCGCGGTGAGAAATTCAAGGAAGCTGTCAGGAGGCTGTAAGGATACAGGACACTATGGCACAGGACAAGGAGAAGAGAAAGAATACGTTGTGGAACTTCGTGGACAACCTCGAAGGAGACAAGGTGGTATGGATGATCGTACTGCTGCTGATGCTCATATCCATAGTCGCCATATTCTCTTCCACCTCCCAGCTCGCCCTCCAGAAGAGCACCTCCAGGATGAAGATAATCAGCGAGCAGATGCTCATTACCCTCGGAGGCCTGGTCATCATCACGTTCTGCTACAACATAAGGAGGATCGGCGTCTTCCGTGTATTATCGCAGCTCGGGTACCTTTTCTCCATCTTCCTGCTGGCCGTCCTTGCGTCCCACAAGCAGGTGGGTCCTATCAAGCCGGTATTCATCAACGAGGCTTACCGCATTGTCTCCGTGGGAGGCATCCAGATACACGTCTTCGAGGTGGTCAAAGTAGCAATGGTGATGTATCTCGCCTGGGCGGTAAACGCCTACAGGAACGACAAGTTCGCCATAGCGAACCTTCTAGGGCGGAAGTATCCGTTCTGGAACAAACCTATGGTCAAGAAGGTGGTTTACATCTACTTGCCGATATTCACGGTATGCCTCGGAATAATGGTAGGAAGCCTTTCCAGCACCATATTCATCGGCGCAATAATGTTCATCACCATCCTGATCGGCGGAATCAGCGTGAAGGAGCTGGTCCTCCCTGGCGTCATAGCCGTCGGGATACTCTTCGCCTGCATAGGTATCAACGCCGCTTCTTCAAAGCCGGTCGACCAGAAACCGTTCCCGCACCTTCAATCCGCGATGAACCGCATCAGGGGCACCGAGAATACTGAAACCCGTCTGGAAACGATACGCACCAAATCTCCGGGAGACCCTCAGTTCCAGAAGGCACTCGACAAGATAAAGCAGCCCGTCAGCGCCAAGATCGCCATCAAGGAAGGCGGGATAATCGGAAAGGGTCCTGGAAGGAGCACCCAGAGATACGTAGTCCCGATAATGTTCGAGGACTATATGTTCAGCTTCATAGTAGAGGAGTACGGAATACTCGGAGGAATATTCGTGATAATACTCTATATCAGCCTCCTCGCAAGGGGATCCCTGATCGTGCGCAACTGCGACAATCACTTCGCCAAGACCGCCGTGGCGGGACTCGTGATCCTGATCACCGGCCAGGCGATGATGCATATATTCATCAACTGCGATATGGGACCGCTGACAGGCCAGACCCTGCCACTCATCAGCCACGGAAACTCTTCCTACCTGATGTTCAGTCTCGCATTCGGAATCATACTGTCCATCAGCAAGATGGCCAGGAAGAAAATCGCACGGGAGGCGGCCCAGGCAGCACCTCTCGTCGAGCACGACGGAAAGGATGAGATGGAGAGCTCCCTCAACGACCTGGACGCTCTCGACAACCTGGAGAACCTGCCTGAAGAAGATATAAACATTTGATACGATGGAATACAAAGCTTTGAAAGTCATAATCAGCGGCGGAGGCACCGGAGGACACATATTCCCCGCCATTTCGATCGCCAACAAGCTGAAGGAACTCAATCCGCGGACAGAGATCCTGTTCGTCGGCGCAGAAGGCAAGATGGAGATGGACAAGGTGCCGGCAGCTGGTTATCAGATAATCGGACTGCCGATAGTGGGACTTCAGCGCCAGCTGAACCTCAAGAATATAATCAACGACATCCAAGTCCCTTTCAAGGTACTCTCCAGCATCAGGAAGGCGAAGAGGATCATCAAGGACTTCAAGCCTGACGTGGCCGTGGGAGTGGGAGGCTATGCCAGCGCTCCCCTGCTCTACGCTGCGACCAAGCTCGGCATACCGTCGGTGATCCAGGAGCAGAACGGTTTCGCCGGACTCACCAACAAGAAGCTCGGAAGCAAAGTCCAGAGCATCTGCGTCGCCTACGAGGGTATGGAGCGGTTCTTCCCGAAAGAGAAGATAGTCATGACAGGCAACCCGATACGCGACGTCTTCGTGCCTTGCACCCAGCAGATGAAGGAAGAAGGAGTGCGCGAATACGGTCTCGACCCGTCTCGCAAGCATATCTTCATCGTGGGCGGCAGCCTCGGAAGTAGCCGCTTCAACCAGTGTATGAGGAAGTGGATTTCGGACGGCTGCCCGGGAGGCGAAGGAGTGGATGTACTTTGGCAGTGCGGGAAATACTACAAAGCCGGAGTCGATGAGTTTATGAGAGAGAAGGAAGAGGCGGACCCGGAAGCAGTCAGGAACATACACCATTCCGATTTCATCGGCAGGATGAATCTCGCCTACGCGGCAGCGGACGTGGTGGTTTCACGTTCGGGAGCAAGTTCGGTTTCAGAACTCTGCGCAGCCCATAAGGCAACCGTATTCGTACCGTCTCCGAACGTGGCCGAAGACCACCAGACCCACAACGCGATGGCTCTCGTCAACAAGCACGCCGCTATGATAGTCAAGGATGCCGAGGCTATGGAGAAGATGATTCCGACAGCACTGGAACTGCTGAAGGACCCGGAGGAGATCGCACTGCTCGAGGAGAACGCCGGTAAACTTGCGCTCCCGGACGCTGCACAGAAGATTGCGGATGAAGTTTACAAGCTTGTATAGAAGGCTATATGGCAAAATATTCGAAAATATACTTCATAGGAATCGGTGGCATCGGTATGAGTGCCATCGCAAGGTATTACAAGTTCAAGGGATACCCTGTGGCAGGCTATGACAAGACCCCGTCAGACCTGACCCACGCCCTCGAGAAAGAAGGCATCGACGTACATTACACGGACGACGTTGACTATATCCCGAAGGATGTGGCTTCCACCCTGGTGGTCTACACTCCTGCAATACCGGAAGACCTGAAGGAGCTTATGTACGTAAGGGAGCACGGCTACACCGTGATCAAGAGGTCCAGGATGCTTGGTGAGCTCGCCGAAGGCCAGACCTGCCTGGCCGTTGCGGGCACCCACGGGAAGACCACTACCAGTACGCTCGTCGCCCATATCCTTACGGAGAGCAAGGATGGCTGCTCTGCCTTCCTGGGGGGAATCTCGAACAACTACGGAACCAACCTCCTGATGAGCCATTCCCAGACAATCGTGGCTGAAGCCGACGAGTTCGACCGCTCGTTCCTCCAGCTCCGTCCGGCGATAGCCGCCATCACTGCGATGGACGCCGACCATCTGGACATCTACGGAACCCACGAGGAATATTGCAAGGCTTTCAAGAAGTTCGCTTCACAGGTCTCCAGGTTCGTGATCCTGAAGCGAGGGCTGGACATCACTCCGGAGGACACCAAGGCAAGGATACTTACTTACAGCTACGACGACCCCGAGGCTGACTTCCACGCAAGGAACGCCCACCCGGACGAGCTCGGGCACTATATCTTCGACCTTGTCCATCCGGACGGAGTCATCGAAGGCATCAGGGTCGGTATCCCGGGATGGGTCAACGTGGAGAACAGCGTAGCTGCTGCTGCGATTTGCCTGAAACACAGGGTCGATCCGCTGGCCATAAAAGGAGCGATCGGCTCGTTCAGGGGGGTGAAGCGGAGGCTGGAAGCCCACGTAAACGTTCCCGGACTGACTTACATCGACGATTATGCGCATCATCCCCAGGAACTCCGCTCGGCGATCTCATCGCTCAGGGGAATGTTCCCGGGCAGGAAGATCACGGCTGTATTCCAGCCGCACCTGTTCACCCGCACCAGGGATTTCGCCGAGGAATTCGCAGAGGCTCTGAGCGAGGTCGACAAACTGATACTTCTGGATATCTACCCGGCAAGGGAAGAGCCCATCCCGGGTGTAACGTCGGAAATCATATTCTCGAAGGTCACCGCTCTTGAAAAAGTCTTGCTCAGGAAGGAGGAACTACTGGATTACCTCCTGGACGAACCGGTCGATGTGCTCGCCACATTCGGCGCAGGGAACATCGACAGGCTGGTGGAGCCTGTCGCCGAAATGCTCAGGAAGAGATTGAATGATGAATAAAGGATTGAAGATAGCCCTTGTAACCGCGCTGTTCTGCGCTCTCGGACTCGTTTGTTACGCGATAAGCAAGATGAACGTCGAAAGGAGGCATCAGGTGACGTGCGCCGGGGTCAAGGTCGAATTCGCCGACGGTTTCAACTTCGTCACGGCCGAAGACATAGAGGGCTACCTCAAGAAGGAATATGGGACCTATGTAGGCCAAAGGCTTGACAGCCTGGACCTTATGAAGGTCGAAAAGATCCTCGCCGGGAAGGGGGCCATACTCAAGACGGATGCATACACGACTCCGGACGGCTACCTGAACGTGAAGGTGTACCAGAGGGAACCCGTGGTACGTTTCCAGAAAGGGAGCACAGGGTTCTACGCTGACGAGAAGGGTTTCATCTTCCCGCTCCAGAACAACTACACCTCGAGGGTGCCTATAGTGGACGGCGCCGTTCCGCTGAACGTTACGGCGGATTACAAAGGCGAGGCGAAGACTCCTCAGGAGAAGTTGTGGCTTTCCAGGGTCATCGCTATGGTCGCCTATATGGACGGCTCGAAAGTCTGGGCGGAGAATATCAGCCAGATTACGGTGGAACCGGACGGAGACCTGGTGATGGTGCCCCGTGAAGGCAAGGAAGTGTTCATATTCGGACAGCCTACGGATATTGCCGCCAAGTTCGAAAAGATGGGGAAATACTACACGGCCATCGTGCCGGACAAGGGAGAAGGGCATTACTCGACCGTGAACGTGAAATACAAGGACCAGATAGTCTGCAGGAAATAGGATAAAAACATATATGGAAGAAAGGTACATAGCATCAGTTGACCTTGGTACGTCCAAGTTCGCCGTCTGCGTCGCCAGGGTACAGGGCGAGGATATACAGGTGGTCTATTACAAGGAGTCCCCTTCCCAGGGAATCCGGTACAGCTACGTCTTCAGCCCGCTGAAAGTGGAGCAGGGACTGCGGAAGGCGCTGACCGAGGCCCAGCAGGAGCTTAAGATCAAGATCCAGAAAGTGATAGTAGGCCTGCCGCGGTATTATGTGCGCCAGGAAACCGCATCCGCCGGAACTGTCAGGCAGGATCCGGAATCCTGGATAAGGGAGGAGGAAATCAAGTCTATCAAGTCAATAGCCCTGGAGTCCTATCCACTGGGTGATTCCAAGACCGAGGTCATCTACGGTGCGGTAGCCCAGTCGTTCTCGACGGAAGACAGCTTCAACGAACTGGAAAGCGACATAGTCGGAATGACTGCCGAGAAACTGGAAGGAAACTTCAAGGTGTTCATCGGGAACCGGAAATATTCCAGGAATATCGACAGCGTATTCTCTGGTATGGGAATCAGCATCGCGAAGAAATATTTCACTCCCGGCATCACGGCCAGGGCGGTGCTCAAGGAAGAGGAGATGGAGAACGGAGTAGCCTTGATAGACATCGGCGCCGGAGTCAGCTCCGTCACTATATTCAAGGACAAGATAATGCGGTTCTACGCTGCCATACCTTTCGGAGGGAACAGCATTACCAGGGACATCAAGACGGAGTGTAACATCTCGTTCGACCTGGCCGAGAACATAAAGAAGGCCTACGGGGCCTGTATGCCGAACAATCTGTCCACCCTGGGCGAGAAAGCGATCAAGATCATCGACGAGAACGACTTGCCTACAGTGCAGGTTCCGGTCAAGTACATCTCTGAGATCATCACGGCAAGGATGAAGGAAATAATCGAGGCCCTTCTGTATGAGATCCAGGTGAGCGGCTATGCTTCCGAGGAAAAGCTGAGGGCAGGAGTGGTCGTCACCGGAGGTGGAGCGGACCTGGTCAACTGCCTGAACCTGATCAAGGCTATGTCGGGATATTCAGTGAATATAGCCTACCCGAAGAGATTCTTCTCCGGAGAAGGCTGCCCGGAAGTGACATCTACGAGCGCCTCGACGACTATAGGTATGATCCTGGCTGCACGCAACGACAAGAGTCTGAACTGCGTCAGCGAGGTGCCTGTACGCAGGGTGAAGCCTGTCTCGAAGCCGGTGGTCCCGAAACCAGGACCGAGGCCGGAACCAAAGCCGGAGCCCCAGCCGGAACCGGAACCTGAGCAGAAATATGAGGTTCCTGAAGTGACCGTAAGGCCGCCGGAACCGGAGCCGGATTATTCTTCACCTATAGAAGAAACGGTAGCCGAGGCCCAGGAAGAGGCGATGGACGTATTCAGCAACTACAGTCCTGAAGAAATCCGGAACTACAGGAAGAAGGAAAAGGAAAAGAGGAAGGAAGAGCGTACCAAGCGCCAGTTCACTTGGATCAAGCATATCAGGAAGAGCATCTCGGACGGGATGGAAGGCCTGTTTGACGGAATGGAAAACGAAGAAGTATAAATGACAGGAGCAATGGGAGACATTACTGACAATCTGAACTTGGAAAGCATAGAGCCCACCGACTGGACGCCTATCCAGTCGATGATCAAGGTCATCGGTATCGGTGGCGGTGGATGCAACGCCGTCAATTATATGTACCGCCAGAAGGTGCAGGGTTGCAGTTTCATAGTCTGCAACACCGACCGTCAGGCCCTAGACGAGAGCCCGGTCCCTGTCAAGGTGCACATCGGCAGGAACGCCCTCGGAGCCGGGACTGACCCGGTCAAGGGACGCAATGCGGCCATCGAGGCTGAGGAATTGATCAAGAAAGTGGTCCTTGGAGAAGGAACCCAGATGCTGTTCATAACCGCCGGTATGGGCGGCGGCACCGGTACCGGCGCCGCCCCGCAGATCGCCAAATACGCGAAAGACAAAGGCATACTTACAGTTGCCGTCGTGACTATCCCGTTCGAGAACGAAGGGTCGATGGCGATGTCCAGGGCGATCGACGGAATACACGAACTCGTCAAGAACGTAGACAGCCTGCTCATCATCAACAACGAGAAGCTCTACGACTTCTTCGGCGACCACCTCATCCAGGATGCATTCCCGAAAGCCGACGAAGTCCTTGCCACCGCCGTCCAGGGCATCACGGAAATAATTTCCAAGCCCGGATATATCAACGTTGATTTCGAAGATATCAAGTCGATGATGGCCAACAGCGGAATGGCGCTGATGGGATGCGGTACCGGAACTGGAGAAAACAGGATCGAGGATGCGGTGGTCGGAGCCTTGCAGTCCCCTCTTCTGAACGATTTCGACCTCAAGACGGCCAAGAGCCTCCTGGTCAACATAACCTGCGGGAAGAACGAACAGGGCCTGACTATGGACGACCTTGCCGCGATAAATGCAAAGATCGACGAATACACCGGAAAGGTCAACAAGTTCAAGACCGGACTGGTCTGGGAAACGGATCCTTCAGTAGGAGACCAGGTCAAGATCACGGCCATTGCCACAGGCTTCAGGGTGAACGACCTCTCGAGGATTACCAAGAACGACCTGGGCAACATAATAATGATCGGAAAGGACTTCAAATACGTCAAGACTCCGGACTACAACAAAGAAGACCGCGGCTCCGGACTGGACCAGAGACTCAATACGATAGGATTCAACGCAGCCGACAATGTCAAGCGCTACCACTTCGACCAGGACAAGAAGCCTGTGCTCGTGGTAGAACCAGGACAGTCGGTCAGTGAACTGGAAAGCGTTCCGGCCATCAAACGCGCGGTACGTCAGGAAAAGGAACAATAAGGAACAGGATAAATGGAAAGAAGGACAAGAGTTAGGTTCGCCCCGTCGCCAACCGGCCCACTGCATATGGGAGGAGTACGTACGGCATTATACAACTATCTGTATGCCAAGCAGAAAGGAGGAGATTTCATAATCAGGATCGAAGATACCGACTCCAACAGGTTCGTACCTGGTGCTGAAGAATACATAATCGAATCTCTCAAATGGTGCGGAATCATCCCTGACGAAGGAGTAGACTCCGAAGGGAAAGTAGTCGAAGTGGCCAGCGAAAGGCACCCTCACGCCCCGTACCGACAGAGCCAGAGACGCGGAATCTACCGGAAATATGCTGAACAGCTCATAGCCAACGGCTATGCCTACTACGCCTTCGATTCGTCGGAAGCTCTGGAGAAAGCCCGCGCAGAAGCCGAAGCATCCGGAAGCACTTTCATCTACAACCAGACCACCAGGATGCATCTCCGCAATTCCCTGACCCTTCCTTCAGAGGAGGTCGCAAGGCTGCTGGAGGAGACTTCGGACTGGACTATCCGATTCAAGATGCCTGAAGATACCGTGGTGGCGATGGACGACCTGATCCGGGGCCATATCGAAGTCAACACGGACACGCTGGATGACAAAGTCCTTTGGAAGAGGGCTGACGAACTGCCCACGTACCACCTGGCCAACATCGTGGACGACCATCTGATGGAGATCAGCGAGGTCATACGCGGAGAAGAATGGCTCCCTTCCCTGCCTCTGCATTATATGCTGTACAAGGCTTTCGGGTGGGAGGATTCCCGTCCTCGTTTCGCCCACCTTCCGCTGCTCCTCAAACCGGTCGGCAACGGAAAGCTCAGCAAGCGCGACGGCGACAAGATGGGATTCCCTGTATTCCCTCTCGAATGGAAGAGCCCTGCTGGTGAGACATCCCACGGCTACCGCGAAGACGGGTACTTCCCTGAAGCCTTCGTCAACCTCCTGGCGATGCTGGGCTGGAATCCGGGAACCGAGCAGGAGATATTCTCGATGGAAGAGCTGATCGCTGCGTTCTCCCTGGACAAGGTCGGTAAATCAGGTTCGAAGTTCAATCCGGAGAAGGCCAAATGGTTCAACAAGGAATATCTCAGGATGAAGTCAGATGAGGAACTGACGGAACTCCTCGTCCCGGTCCTGGAAGGCCACGGCATAAACGTCATCGAGTGCCCTAAGTGCGCCCTTACCATCGGTGCGGTATTCAACACCGCCGGAGGTGACCTGACGAAGCATATATTCACGAAGGACTATGTCCGCAGCGTGGTGGCCTTCACCAAGGAGAGGGCGACCTTCGTAAAGGATTTCTGGACAATCGCTTCATATCTGTTCGTAGCTCCTAAGGACTTCGAAGCCTTCGGCATCAAGGCGGGAGCTGCAGTGGAACAACAGGCATCGAACAGACCTGTGGACCCTCGTGCGAAGGTCTATGACGACACCTTGACGGCTCCGTTCCTGGCAAAGGATGTGGACAAGTTCTGGAAACCGGAAATAGCTGAAATGGTCTGTGAAGTGGCCTCCTTCGTCAACGGATATGATGACGACTGGACCATCGAAGCCTTCGAATCTGCTCTCGAGGAGTTTATAAAGGGCAAGGAATGGCCTATGGGCAAAGTGATGAAC
The DNA here is from genome assembly GCA_905235085.1 of uncultured Bacteroidales bacterium. Lineage (GTDB taxonomy): Bacteria > Bacteroidota > Bacteroidia > Bacteroidales > UBA932 > Cryptobacteroides. Next base: position 64,199 of record CAJOKD010000011.1, read on the forward strand.
GCCACCCGTCTGGCACTTGCCGGCTCGGCCAGCGGATTGGGAATCGCGGACATCATCGTACGGATCGGAAAAGCCGACACTTGCGCCCGCATCGGCTTCGCACTCGAAAGGCTCGGATAATCCATCTTGCTTTTTACTCACCCGTCATCCCCGGCTTGACCGTCATTCCTGACCTGTTCGGGAATCCTCGTCATCCCCGGCCTGTTCGGGAATCCCTTCGCGTCAGTGGCTGCAACACCGGGCGCTTGCTGCTTCGCAGCCCTGTACGGGTAAATGCGCCCTAACGTTGCAGCCAACTGCCCTCTACCGTCCATAATTCCCAGCATGTTCGTCATCCCCGGCTCGACCGGGGATCCCCGTCGTCCCTTTGGCAGGGCGCGAGGAGAGCCCTTGGGGCGGAGCTCCCCGCAACGCCCAGCCGCTGGAGCCCGCATATTCCGGCGGCGGTGCTGCCTTTGCGGCCGTGACCGTCCTTGTTTGAAAGGATTGTGAACAACTCTCCGTCCAACCAGCGGCGACGACGGATATGCAGGATCGTTTTCCTGTCACGGATCGGAAAATCGCTCACCAGGGTCGGTTCCGTAAAACCGTTCGG
>CAJOKD010000012.1 GCA_905235085.1 uncultured Bacteroidales bacterium
TTCGCTAACTTTGCCCGGACAAGCCGTTAACATTTGTTAAGAAATGACCTATCAGGACATCATCGCCTCCATTCCGCACAGCTTTCTGGAACTGCCTGCTAAGGCGGTTTTCCTGCGGGAAGGCGAGGTGGACGACCGCTATTTCTTCATCGAAGAAGGTGCCGTGCGGCTCTGCTTCGACCAGGACGGAAAGGAGATTACCCTGAACTTCTTTTTTGAGGGAGAGGGCGTCGCGGCGATGGAGAGCGCCATACTTGGCCACATCCACCTGCTGTCCCAGAATTATGGAATCATTTCTCGAAAGCATAGGCACATCAGATTATCTCACCGGCCCAGAGGGCTTTGAAGAAGTCGGTCACGTAGTAGAGGTCCACGTCACCGCTCCGGCGGCTTATGCGGTCACGGGACACAAGAATCTGTTTGGTCTCGGGATGCTCCTTGGCAAATCCTTCTTGTGATCATGATCCACCTTTTCAGTGGACTTGATTTCGATGGCCACGCGAGCATCTCCGATGACGGCATCCACTTCCAAGTCTTCATAGGTGTGCCAATACGACAACTCTTCATCACATCCGGAGTAACCGAGATAAGCAACAATCTCCTGCATTACAAGGTGCTCAAACGCGTGTCCGTACTCAGGAGTCTTCGAAGCAAGGTGGTGACGCTTGGTAAGGTAATTGGCAATTCCCACATCAAAGAAGTAGAATCTTGGAGACTTGTATAGTTTTCTTTTGATAACCTTCCTATATGCAGGCACTTCAAAGCCAAGGAGAGTGTCTGTCAATATTTTATAATATGCCTTGACTGTATTTGCCGAGACTTCGCAGTCACCGGCCACATTTTCATAATTGAGGATCTCCCCATCCATGATGGCCGCGACTTCCATGAAGCGCACAAAATCGTCCACATTCTGTACGAGTGCCTCTTCAATGATTTCCTCCTTGAGATACAATTCGATGTAACCTTTCATCCTATTCCGGGCATTGGCTACCATATAATGCCGTGGAATCATACCGTTTTGCACGGCACGGTCCAGGTCGAAATCGGGGATCTCGGCACTAACAAGCGGATAAAGCGTCTCCGGGATTGCCCGTCCCCCCAGGTTGTTTGCACCGGACTTTCTGATTTTACGAGCGCTGGAACCGCTGAGGATGAACCAAAGGCCTTTGTTTACCATAAGCCAGTGAACTTCCTCCAAAAGGTCGGGAACTTTTTGAATCTCATCGACTATGACGAGGGTCTGGGGAGGATAACGCAGAAGACTTTCCCGGAACAACTCAGGATTCTGCTTGAAGCGATTTCTCAATTCGTAGTTGAGGAGGTCGAAATAGACTGCCTTGGGAAAGCGCTCTTTCAAAAGGGTTGATTTCCCAGTCTGACGGCCGCCAAAGAGGAACATTGCCTCATCCAGCCGGTTCTCTATGTCGAATATTCTATGGTACATAATAGCTCTAAATTTCCTCAAACTGATTGCGGATTTTACTGAAATATCCGCAACGACAATGCGAATTTAATAAAGTTTATCTGAATACCAAAATCATTACAAGGTTTACCTTTATTTCTTCAGCTCAGCATCGAAGAGTTTCATAGCATCGGCCTTGGTCTTCTCGGCAATGGCAATGTATGGTTTCATAGCCTGGTAGTCGGAGTGGCCGGTCCATTTCATCACCACCTGCGGCGGGATACCGCTGGAAAGGGCGAAACAGATGAAAGTGCGGCGGCCGGTGTGGGTACCTATCATCTCGTACTTCGGGAAAGTTTCCTCGACACGGTTTCCGGCACGGTAACACGTCCGGGTAATGGGCTTGTTAAAGCCGGCCAGTTCGCAGAGATTCTTCAGGTACTTGTTCATCAACTGGTTTGCCAATACCGGCAGCGCCCGGCCGCCCGGGTACTCCTGATCCTTATACTTGTCCAGAATTGCCCGAGCGAAACTGTTCAGGTTGATGGGGAGCCGGTCATAAGTCTTGACAGTGGTGATGTACATCGTATCGCCCTCGATGTCCGTCCGCTTGAGATTGGCCAGATCAGAATAACGTAAGGAAGTAAAGGCACAGAAGCAGAAACAATCCCTGGTCTTCTCCAGACCACCGGCATCCTCGACCGTTTTCTCGTATTCCTTACCGTTCATGTCAAGGAGTTTTACCTTGGTGCCGTTCTTAGGTATCTGGAAATTGTACAAGTGCAGCAGCTCTTCCTTAGTCAGAAAGATGACCGGCTTCTCCAGCACCTTGAACTTGGGCCGATAGGTCTTGATGGTGAGTTCATGGCAGTAGCCCTTCCGGATGGCCCAGTACAGGAACCAACGCAGGTTGTTGAACTGCTTCTGGACGGTCTTCTCCTCCAGGCCGCACTTGCTGCGAAGGTATACGACAAACTTATTGATGCCCGTCTCGTTGAAGAAATCGAAGGTTGCCTTGGAATTGAAGTTGGTCAGATGGTGCGTGAATGTGGTCCAGCATTGGATAGTCGCGTAGGCCCATTGGTTTACCTTGCTTTCTTCGGCAATGAATTCCTGGAGCCGGACAAACAGACCCACCTTTTTCACGACAGGCGTAGCCGACACCACTTCATCAGGAAGGCCTATGGCTTTCTGGAATTCTACCTTCAACTCACCTTCGGAGGGCTTGACCTTCGTGTTCAGCTCATAATCCGAGAAATGAGCCCGGATCTTATTCAGGCGGTTGTTAATCATCTTCCCGCTGACACCCTTGGAATTGGTATACAAAGACAGCACCTCGCCTTTCTCCTTCTTGCGGCGTTTGTCATCAGCGGGCAGGTTATCTACCCAAGCATCGCCCGCCACCTTATACTCAGCAGTCGTAAGGTACCGGGTCCCATTGACCATGATGGAAACCCTTATAGGAAACTCGCCCGCCTTATTGGCCTGAGGCGACAGATAGAACTTCACTGGCATAACCTCGTGTCTTTATTTTCGTACACAAAGTTATACACAATTTTCGTGAAATCCAAATATACTTCAATTAACTGCGATTTACTTATTATGCTAATTATCAACTATTTATAAAACAGCCTTAACCCTTAAATACATGCCATTCCTTTCTCCTATGCTCCACAATTACGACAGTTTTTCGTTTATTTCAGTTCTTTGGATTTGCGGGCCAGCCTCCTTATGCTCCTGAGCACTTCTTGGAGTTCCTGCAAAGTGTCGTACAGTGCGTCCTGGGAGAGGACTCCGCGTGGCAGTTCCTTGTCGATCTCTCCCCTCTCGTCCGCCTCATAATCCTCGAGCCACTGCCCTGAGTCCATATATTCATCGAGAGCGATCAAGTCCTCCCACTTGCCGCCAAGCTCATCCAAAGCCTTGGAGGCTTGCTCCAGGATTTCCGGAAGCGGTTCGAGCCGCCGGCTGTTGACAATCACGCGCAGCTCTGCCTCTGAGAGCACCTTATTCCCTATTTCTTCCATATCTATCCGCATAAGTGAGATAAAGATAAGAATAAAAGTACTATCTTTATCATCCTAGAATCAAAACTCATCACAGATATGAAAATCGTATTCCTGGATTCCGCCACGATGGGAGATGCGTCGATGGCGGAGATATCCGCCCTGGGCGAGTTTTCCTGCTACCCTTCTTCCACCGCAGAACAGGCAAGGGAACGCGTGGCCGACGCGGATGTCGCTATCTTGAATAAAATAATAGTAGACAAGGAGTTCCTGGATGCTGCTCCCAAACTGAAGCTTATCTGCGAGGCAGGTACCGGAATCAACAACATCGACACCGTCCTTTGCGAGCAAAGAGGCGTAATCGTAAGGAATGTAGCCGGATATTCAACCGACTCCGTTGCCCAGACGGCCTGGATGCATATCCTCAACCTCGCTGGAAGGGCGTTCCACTACAATGCCTACACAAGGGACGGACTCTACAGCGCCGGAAGCATACACGTAGATGCGGACCACCCTTTCACCGAACTCGCCGGCAAAACTCTCGGAATAGTCGGAATGGGAGCGATAGGGAAGAAAGTCGCAAAGATAGCCGAGGCCTTCGGAATGGAAGTGATCTACTATTCCACCAGCGGGACTTCCCATTGCAAGGAATATGAATCCGTATCCCTTGGAGACTTGCTCAAACGCTCTGACGTGATAAGCATCCACGCCCCGTTCAATGAACGCACCGAGGGTCTTATCGGATATGAAGAGTTGTGCAGGATGAAGCCGACCGCATTCCTTGTGAATACCGGACGCGGAGGAATAGCCGTAGAAGCAGACCTGGCCAGAGCCGTGGACGAAGGCAGGATTGCGGGCATAGGAATCGATGTCTATCAGAAAGAGCCTATTCCACTGGATCACCCTTACCTGACCGCTAAGCATCCGGAAAGGATTCTACTTTCCCCTCACATCGCCTGGTACAGTTTCGAAGCCAGGGCACGTCTGGCGCACGAGATGGCGGAAAACATAAAGAAGGGCTGGTAAAAAACCGGCCCTTCTCTTCTGTTATATCCTTCGTCGGGAGTTTAGGCGCCAAGACGCTTCTCGAGACGCTCACGGATAGCCTTGAGGAACTCAGCGGAAGTGAGCATCTTAGGAGTGATTCCTTCCATGAGGTTGACAAGGTCCTTGGTAGCGCAGCCGTCGTTCAGTGCATCGAAGCATGCACCCTCGAGCTGGTCGGCATAATTCATGAGCTCAGGGAGGTTGTCCATCTCACCACGCTTGCGGAAAGCGCCGCTCCATGCGAAGATGGTAGCGATAGGATTGGTGGAAGTCTCTTCTCCCTTGAGATACTTGTAATAGTGACGGGTAACGGTGCCGTGAGCGGCCTCGTACTCGTACTTGCCGTCCGGACTTACAAGTACGGAAGTCATCATTGCAAGGGAACCGAATGCGGTGGAAACCATGTCGGACATGACGTCACCGTCATAGTTCTTGCAAGCCCAGATGAATCCGCCTTCTGAGCGCATCACGCGTGCGACTGCATCGTCGATGAGGGTGTAGAAGTACTCGATGCCTGCCTCTGCAAAACGGTCCTTGTATTCAGCGAACACTTCCTCGAAGATAGCCTTGAAGCGGCCGTCATACTTCTTGGAGATAGTGTCCTTGGTTGCGAACCAGATGCTCTGCTTGAGACTGAGTGCATACTGGAAGCAACTGTGTGCGAAACTGCGGATGGACTTGTCGGTGTTGTGCATTCCCTGGAGGACGCCCGGTCCCTTGAGTTCCTGGATCACGACTTCTTCCTTCTTGCCGGACTCGCCTTCGAAAACAAGCTTGGCAACACCTGGCTCGCCGGCCACGATCTCAACGCTCTTGTAAACGTCGCCATAGGCATGACGGGCGATGGTGATAGGCTTCTTCCAGAATTTCACAGCAGGATGGATGGTAGGGATGGTGATAGGTGTACGGAACACGGTACCGTCAAGAGTGGAACGGATGGTTCCGTTCGGACTCTTCCACATCTGATGCAGGTTGTATTCCGTCATGCGCTGTGCATTAGGAGTGATGGTAGCACACTTTACACCAACGCCGAGTCTCTTTGTTGCGAGTGCAGCTTCGACTGTGATCTTGTCTTCCGTCTTGTCACGGTTCGGCAAGCCAAGGTCGTAATACTCAGTCTTGAGATCGACGAAAGGGAGGATGAGTTCGTCCTTGATCATTTTCCAGAGGATCCTGGTCATCTCATCGCCGTCCATTTCGACGATAGGGGTCGTCATTTTTATCTTTTCCATGATATTCAAATAATTATTTTCTGTTCTTGTAATAGTTCATCAGGCAACCGTCTGCAAGGATTTCACGTTCGTCTGCGGTAAGGTTCTGGAAGAAGAGGTGGATTGGCTTCACACCATTCTTGGTGATGACCTGTGCATCGATCTCCTCTGCTCCGTCAAGGATGGCCTTGCGGATTCCAGGAACGAATACGAAATCGCCCGGCTCATAGTCAAAGGCGGTCTCAGGAGCGATCGTAAACGGAACGATACCCCAGTTGATACAGTTGGAACGATAACGCTTGGTGGCATATTCGTAGCAGATGTTGGCGTCGCCGCCGAGCACCTTCTGGCAGGAAGCAGCCTGCTCACGTGCTGAGCCGTCTCCAGGCTTGTTCGCGAATACGCAGGAGCCGAATGATGTGTCGCTTGCTGAAGCATCTACGGCCTTGAGGGCTTCAGCTACGTTGGTAGGAACGTTACCGGCGCGGCGCTCGAGATCCTGGGACTGGATACGCTTGGAAATACCTACATACTCAGGAACCCTGCGACTGAGTGCGAATTCACTGAGCTTCAGAGGGTTGGACCTGTAGCTTGAAGTCTCTCCGGAAGGGATGAGCTCATCGGTCGTGGTCACAGGGTCGTGGATGACGGCTGCAAGTTCGACAAGCATATTCTCCTCCATAGGATACATTACCGGCCAGTCCTTGATGTTCGGTCCATAGCGGAGCTCGACGGAGAGGTCGGCCTTACCATAACCATCGTATACGCGGCTCTTGTAGATGCGGCCGTCATATGAATATGGCTTGTGGGTGTCTTCGTATTCGATATCGGTAGCAGCGGTGATGACTCCTCCGTTGGCTGCGGTGGCAGCAATGGAACGGGCATCCATAAGGGATACGAGGGAAATCTGTCCGTTGCCAGGCTTCGAACCTTCGCGGTTAGGGAAGTTGCGGGTGGTATGGCGGATGGACAATCCGTTGTTGGCAGGTACGTCACCGGCACCGAAGCAAGGACCGCAGAATGCGGGCTTGATGACCACGCCGGCCTCGAGGAGTTCCTCGGCGATGTGGTTGCGGGTGGTAGCCAGATAGACAGGAGTTGACTGAGGATAGCAGCTCATCGTAAAGTAATCGTTGCCGATGGTCTTGCCCTTGAGGATGGTAGCTGCTGCAGAGAGATTGTCGTAGGTACCGCCGGAGCATCCTGCTATGAGAGCCTGGTCGGCCACTACCTTTCCGTCCTTTATCTTGGAAACGAGGTCTACGTGGACCTTGTCGCCGAAGCGCTTGCGGGTGTCTTCCTCGACTGCCTTGAGGATGCCCTCAGGATCAGCCTGAAGCTCGTGGATGGTATAAGCGTTGGATGGATGGAACGGAAGTGCGATCATACACTCCTGGCTGCTCAAGTCGATGCGGATCATACTGTCGTAGTATGCGACACTGCCTGGCTGGAGTTCCTTGTAAGCTTCAGGACGCTCGTGCATAGTGAAGTATTCCTTGACGGTATCGTCAGTAATCCAGATGGAGCTGAGGCATGTTGTCTCGGTAGTCATCACGTCGATGCCGTTGCGGAAGTCAACAGGGAGTTCCTTCACGCCAGGGCCGGCGAATTCAAGAACCTTGTTCTTTACGAATCCGCTCTCGAAGACTGCCTTGACGAGGGAAATGGCTACATCGTGAGGACCCACGCCGCGGCGAGGCTTGCCGTCCAGCCATACGAGGACGACCTCAGGAGCGTTGATATCCCAGGTGTTCTTGAGAAGCTGCTTGACAAGCTCGCCTCCTCCTTCGCCGACACCCATACAACCAAGTGAGCCGTAGCGGGTGTGGGAGTCTGAACCGAGGACCATACGGCCGCAACCGGAGAGTTTCTCCCTTACATATTGATGGATGACAGCCTGGTTGGCCGGGACATAGATGCCGCCGTACTTCTTGGCTGCCGAGAGTCCGAATACGTGGTCGTCCTCATTGATGGTTCCGCCGACAGCGCAGAGAGAGTTGTGGCAGTTGGTCATCGCATAAGGGATAGGGAACTTCTCGAGTCCGCTGGCACGGGCTGTCTGGATGATACCCACATAAGTAATGTCGTGAGATGCCATAGCATCGAAACGGATGCGCATCTTCTTGCCCTTGGAACCGTCCACATCGTGTGCGCGGAGGATACCATAAGCGATAGTGTTTTCACGTGCCTCGTCCGGGGAAGGCAATCCAGCCGGATCGGAGACGATTGTCTTACCGTTAAGGAGATAAACGCCGTGAGGAGTTAATTCTACCATAATGATTTGGTTTAAAACGAGTTAGTTTATCAATTATTAATTCAACAAATTATCTGCAAGTATAGTCAGTGCAAGCATATCGGCGCAGCCTCCGGGAGAAATCCTTTCACGGAGGAAAACCTTGTCCATCTCTTTCAGCCCTTCGACGGAAAAGTCCGCGAGCAGAGCCGAGGCTTCAGCCTTCACCTCCTGCGCCCTGGAATAACCGGCGCGGTGGATTATGCAAGTATCGTCCAATGAAGACATTATCAGCAACAGGGTCTTCTGGAGTCCAAACTCCTCTCCTCTGACGCTCCTGTAATACGGCAGCCAGGAACCGAACAGTTCCTCATAGCCGCCAAGAGCCATCGCAAGGGCACCCTTCACTCCGTATTCTTTTACAGCTTGTCCTCCGTTGGAAGTATCGGTAGGATTGACAAGGGATGCAAGTGCGGATATGGCTTTCTGCAGCTGGCTTGGGAGTCCGGCATGGTCTGTTCCAGGCCTGGACAGGACCTCCAGGAAAGCCCTTGCCATAATCAACTGGCTGAAGATCGCTCCCCTGTAAGTATTCACTCCTCCGGTATATCCCAGCACGTCATTCTCAACAGCCTTGCCGAGAGAAACCAGGTCTTTTTCGCCGGAATGGTTTATGAATGAACGCCTTATGACATCTATACTCCCTTTCATAAGGGAATAATCCATATCGGTATGTGCTCCGCTCCGGTCGGGGTCCACGAGACCAGGTTTCAACGGAGCGTCGAGTTCCATCAGCATAGAACGCCTGACCGCTTCGGCCACCAGGTAAGGCCAGGTCCCGGAAGGGACAAGCCGCCAGGGAAGACGACCTTGGTCAAGAGACTTACGCACCCTGGAGGCGCTGATTCCGATAGCTGCGATGTCAGGGGGATCACCGTTGACGTGAGAATTGTGTATATGTGGAGTGCTGAGAGGGTCTTCATCGTCGCAGAGCCTTTCCGTTTCGCAGAAAGTGATTCCATAGGAAGGCAGGATCTCCCTCATCAGCTCGTTGTAGCGGGCCGTGAGAGGATCTGCAGGCTCGCTGCCGGCAAAACGGACGGTAACTCCGAGTGCAGGAGCGATATGCCTTCCGAATAAATCAAGGTCCAGTCTCATCTGAGTCTCGGAAGCATCTGAAAGATCCTTCAGGAAATATGTCGGGAAGGTAGCTGATGAAACCTGGTAAGCGCTTCCTTCAAGCACCTCGGCCAAGCCTTCGCATCCTGAGGCAATCATCTGACGGCGCTCCAGGTATGGGAAACGGGAAACATCTTCCTTGACCGGTATCACGTAAAGGTTGTCAACCTGTCGGGAGGAGTCCCGGACGAGGTACTGATGACCCTTGGTGAACGGATTGGCGTTCATCACGATGGCACCGTTCCTGCCGCTCCGCCTGTGCTGTCCGAGATATCCAAGATATGATTCCAAGCCCCTTCCGTTCTCCATCAGTATGGCCTTAGGGGCGGTTGCTATGGTATGGAATCCCAAACTTTCGAAAACGGACTCGTTCCCGGGTTTCGTGAATACTTTCACGTTGGTGATTCCGCGCTCTGATGCGATGGAGATAAGTCTTGAGAAGAGAGGCACGGAAAGACCCAGGCTCCGTGCGGCTGCAGAGACTGCGACGCACTTGATCACATCGCCTTTCAAGCCGCCACCGGCGAGTATTTCACCTTCTTGATCCTGGATGGTCAGATATACATCCACATCTTCAAGCCGAAGGTCGCTCTTTCCGAGGAAGTCTTCCACCTTCCGCCGGAAATGAGCGACGCTCAAAGGCATTTCCTGAATGTCGATAATATCAGTCAAACCTCAGCTTCTTTAGACTGCGCGAATGTACGTTTTTATTATGGATTTCCAAAGGTTTTGTTACAAATTAACAGCAAAATACAGAATCTCATCTATTTTTTTCAACAATTCCTCCCTCGAATGGTTACGAGCTCTCATACACTCCCTCGCAGGGAGGTCGCAGATGAGGCAACGGCGGGGCGGCAAGCCTGCCTCGCTCCGGCTCAAAGGTATAACTCCGTCGGGTCCGAGGCGCAGTACATCCAGGTCCATCAGGCGTCCCAGAGGGTGCGTGTCCTCGATATTGCAGCAAGCCTCCTTCACAGCATCCATTGCCCCCTCGATTAGGAAATACCCTTCGAAACCGGTCTCCAGGTCAAGGCATTCTTCCTTTACCGGAGACAGGGCAGCACGTACGGCGTCGACACCGGCATTTGCTACTTTCAAGGAGCGGGAATCCCTCTTGACCGGGCCCGGAAGGATGACCGTCAGGCATACCAAAGTCAAGGACGGGTGTGCCGTGATCCAGTCTTTCTGGCGTACGGCACGCTCGTCCCTGCTACGGAGGAGTTGTTCCAATGTGACTTCCTGCCCCATTGGGATAAAAAGATCCAGATGTTAGTCCTCGATGTTCCTGATCTCGTCCAAGACCTCTCCGTGGCGGTCGACCACGATACCGACAACCTTGTTCCCGAACGGAAGCGGATCAGGTTCGCCGATAATGCTCTTTGCCTTGGCTGCCAGATCGTTGATGTCAACTATCTTAAGCCCTGCTTCAGCAAGCCTCTCAGCGATTTCCGGACGGGCAGGATTGACTGCGATACCATATTCGGTGACCACGACATCCACGCTCTTGCCAGGAGTGATGAGGGTTGTGACCTTCGGCACGACGCAAGGTATGCGCCCGCGGAGGAGAGGGCAAACGATGATCGAGAGCGAGCTGTCTTCGGCAGTGTCCGGATGGCCACCTACCGCTCCGCGGATGATACCGTCGGAACCGACGAGTACGTTCACGTTGAAGTTTACATCCACCTCGAGGGCGGAGAGGATGACGATATCGAGCGCGTGGACTGCAGAGCCAGTATGCTCCGCGCTGGCATATTCAACAGAAGAGACTTCCTGGTGGGTCTGGTCGGAGGCTATCGATTCGGCGGCCACCTTGTCGAAGGACTGGACATCGATGAGCTTGCCGATGAGGCCCTCCTGATGGAGCTTCACCATATGCGCGGTGATACCGCCGAGCGCGAAGGATGCCTTGATGCCCTTCTCGACCATACTCTCACGGATATATTTCACTGCCGCGAGAGAAGCTCCGCCGGTACCTGTCTGGATGCTGAATCCATCCTTGAAGTAACCGGAGTTAATTATCACTTTTGCAGCCTGTTTTGCAAGCAGGATATCGCGAGGATTCTTGGAGTCCCTGATAGCTCCTGAAGAAATCTTGGAGCTGTCTCCTACGGAGTCTACTACCACCACCGATTCGACGTCGCTGGCGGAGATGGACTTCGGGACATTCGGGTATGCTACCAGGTCGTCTGTGATAACGACCACGTGGTCGGCATAGCGGGCATCCGGAAGGGCGTATCCGAGGGAACCGCAGATGGATTTCGCATTCTCGGAGCGAGGGCATCCGGAAGCGTTGCCGAGTTCGTCGCAGGAAGAAGCGCCGAGGAACGCCACGTCGATATGAAGTTCACCTGAAGCTATGGCGCTTCCGCGACCGCCGTGGGAACGGAATATGACCGACTCCTTCATCAGGCCGTGAGAAATCTCATTGGCGAGCTCCCCGCGGAGACCGGAAGTTGAAATCTTGGTGATGACTCCGTTCTTGATGTGCTCGATAAGCGGGGAATGGACATCCGAGAGGCTGGAAGCTGCAAGATGCAGGTTCTTGTAACCCATACGGGCAAGCTGGTCGACTACAAGGTTCACAACCTTGTCTCCACCACGGAAATGATGGTGGAAGGATATGGTCATTCCGTCTTTGAGACCGGACTTCCTGATTGCCTCCTCGAGGGAGACTACTTTGCTGTTTCTCATAATGCTTCCTCCTTGTCTAAGATACCGGATGCTATTGCAAGTGCCACGGTGCGCTCGGCACGGATGACTACCGGACGGTCAACCATCTTGCCGTTGACGGCGATGACTCCAGAACCCTTCGCCTGTGCCTCCTTGATGGCGGCGATGATGCGCAGGGCCTTGTCGATGTCCTTCTGCGAAGGTGCGAACACCTCGTTCACCACCTCGATCTGGCGAGGATTGATGATGGACTTGCCATCGAAGCCAAGGGTCTTGATGAGTTCGACTTCCTTGCGGAAAGTCTCCATATCGTCGAGGTTGGAATATACTGTGTCGAAGCAAGCTATGCCGGCGGCACGGGCAGCTACGACTATGGTCTCACGTGCGAGAAGAAGTTCTGCTCCGCCAGGGGTGCGCTGCGTCTTCAGGTTGGCCGAATAGTCTTCGGCGCCGAGGGCGATACCCATCATCCTGTCGGATGCACTTGCGATTTCAAACGCATTCACGATACCGAGGGCGCTTTCGATCGCAGCCATTATCCTGGTCCTGCCTACGCAACCGAGCTCGGTCTCGACCTTGATGATCTCAGCCTCGAGCTCGCGGACTTCGTCGGCAGTCTCTGTCTTCGGCATACGGATTACATCAACCCCGGCCTTAACCACGGCTTCGACGTCCTTCTTGCCGTAAGGAGTACTGAGAGGATTGATCCTGACCACCATTTCGGTATCGCCGAAATCGATGGATTTGAGAGCGTTGTAGACAAGGAGCCTGGCGGCATCCTTCTCTGCCATTGTCACGGAATCTTCAAGGTCCAGCATTATGGAATCCGGGCCGTAGATGTGGGCGTCAGCCATCATTCCGGGATTGTTGCCCGGGACGAACATCATCGTTCTTCTCAGTCTTTCCATACGTCTTTCCCTGTTGCGCGGACAACTGCCGCAGTTACACGTGCACGGATGGTGCAGTCAAGCGCACCCTTGTCCGTAGCCTTGATACTGGCGTTTTCAACGCCCAGGCCCTTCAGGGTCTCGGTGATCACCGCCTTGATCTGACGGCCGAACTGGGCCGAAACAGAACTCTGCAGGTCAACCTGCAAACCATCGCCCGGTTCAACCTGGATGAGGATATCACCAGATTCAAGGGTTCCGGCCATTGCATTCTTGATTTCCATATTTGAGTGTTATTATGGTTTTTCTTTTTGGTCCTGCGAAATTAGTCATTTACCCGGCATTTTCAAATTATTTCTACGATTTCGTAGCCTTACGCACCAAATCACTTACAATTATTGACTAATTTGAAGAATTCCCTAATTATTATTTGTTATTCGAAAAATAATGCCTACCTTTTCAAGTCCAAATCATTTATGTCATTTTTATATTATGAGAACACTTACCGTCGATGACTTGGCGGCCATCAAGAAAAGAGCGGAGAAAGTTCTGGAACTCAGGGAGAAGAGCAACGCGCTCGTCACTGAGGAAAGCTGCGGCCTTGAAAAAGGCACCGGACATCTGCAGATCCTTTGCTGCGGCGGAACCGGTTGCAAGGCTTCAGAAAGCGCTCTGATTGTCGAGAACCTCAAGGCATCCCTCGAAAACCACGGCATCAGCGACAAAGTCGATGTCATCACAACAGGTTGCTTCGGTTTCTGCGAAAAAGGCCCTATCGTCAAAATCATTCCTGACAACACCTTCTATACCCAGGTTAAACCATCGGACGCTGAAGAAATAGTATCCGAGCACATCCTTGGCGGACGCAAGGTCGAGAGGCTCCTTTACGTAGATCCTGAGACCCAGAAGCACATCAGCGATTCCAAGCATATGAATTTCTACGGAAAGCAGGTCAGGATCGCGCTGAGGAACTGTGGTTTCATCGATCCGGAGAACATCGAAGAGTACATCGCCAGGGACGGTTACTCCGCCCTCGCCGACTCCCTCTTCCACAGGACTCCCGAGGAGGTTATCGAAATGGTCAAGGCTTCAGGTCTCCGCGGACGCGGAGGTGCAGGCTTCCCTACCGGCAAGAAATGGGAGTTCAGCCGCGCTTACCAGGACGATGCGAAGTATGTGGTCTGCAACGCAGATGAAGGTGACCCGGGTGCTTTTATGGACCGTTCCATAATGGAAGGCGACCCGCACTCCATCCTGGAGGCTATGACCATCTGCGGCTACTGCATCGGTTCTCACAACGGACTTATATATATAAGAGCTGAATATCCGCTTGCAGTCCACAGGCTGCAGGTAGCCCTCGAGCAGGCAAAGGAATATGGGTTCCTGGGCAAGGACATCCTCGGTTCCGGATTCGACTTCGACATCGAGATCCGCTACGGCGCCGGCGCTTTCGTCTGCGGTGAGGAGACAGCCCTCATCCACTCTATGGAAGGAAAACGCGGCGAGCCTACTTTGAAGCCGCCGTTCCCTGCAGAATCCGGCTACCTCGGAAAACCTACCAACGTCAACAACGTCGAGACGCTGGCCAATATTCCGATCATCCTCACCAAGGGACCGGAATGGTTCTCTTCCATAGGAACCGAGAAATCCAAGGGTACCAAGGTATTCGCCCTGGCCGGAAAGATCAACAACGTAGGACTCATCGAGGTACCGATGGGAACCACGCTCAGGGAAATCATCTACGACATCGGTGGCGGTGTCAAGAACGGCAAGAAATTCAAGGCTGTCCAGACGGGCGGACCTTCCGGCGGCTGCCTTACTGAGAAGCACCTGGATATTCCTATCGACTACGAGAGCCTTACGGCTGCAGGTTCGATGATGGGTTCCGGAGGGATGATCGTGATGGATGAAGACGACTGTATGGTAGCCATCGCAAAGTTCTACCTGGAGTTCATCGTCGGAGAATCCTGCGGAAAGTGCACCCCTTGCCGCATCGGCAACAAGAGGATGCTCGAGATCCTTACCAGGATAACGGAAGGAAAGGGCGAGATGAAGGACCTGACTATGCTCAAGAGCCTGGCCGAGGTGATCAAGGACACCGCTCTCTGCGGACTTGGACAAACCTCCCCGAACCCTGTCCTCTCGACGATGAACAATTTCTACGAGGAATACGAAGAGCACGTCAAAAAGCACAAATGCCGCGCGAAGAAGTGCAAGGCCTTGCTTACATACACCATCAATCCAGAGAAGTGCCGCGGTTGCGGAATATGCGCCAAGGACTGCCCTGCGAATGCCATTATGGGAGACGTACGCAAGCCTCACGTCATCAATCCATACCTTTGCATCCGCTGCGGAATGTGTATGTCCCGCTGCCACTTCGGTGCCATTTCTGTAATCTAAAAGCTGCCTGACAATGGAAAATATCAATCTAACCATAGACAACCGCCAGGTCTCTGTTCCTAAGGGGACTATGATCCTGGAAGCGGCCGCATCCATCGGAATCAATATACCTACCCTTTGCCATATGGACCTTAAGGGGACGTGCGTCAAGAACCGTCCTGCTTCCTGCAGACTCTGCGTGGTCGAGGTCCAGGGCCGCCGTAACCTCGCACCTGCCTGCGCTACCAAGTGTATGCCCGATATGGTCGTGAGGACCAATTCAATGAGGGTCATCAAAGCCCGCAAGACCATTGCCGAGCTGATCCTTTCCGACCATCCGAACGATTGCCTCACCTGCCCGAAGTGCGGTGAATGCGAGCTCCAGGCCCTTGTGACCAGGCTCAATATCACGGAGATGCCATTCAGCGGAGGAGAGCTTTCACGGAGGAAGAAGGAGCTCACTCCTTCAATAATGAGGAATATGGACAAGTGCATATTCTGCCGCAGGTGCGAAAGCGTATGCAACAACGTCCAGACAGTAGGTGCACTCGGAGCAGTACGTCGCGGATTCAACACGACCATCGCCCCTACCTTCGACAAGATGGTAAAGGATACGAACTGTACCTATTGCGGACAGTGCGTAGCGGTCTGCCCTACCGGTGCCCTTACCGAGCACGACGACACCGACCGTCTGATGGACGATCTCTGCAATCCTGACAAGGTCGTCATAGCCCAGCCGGCTCCTGCCGTAAGGGCAGCCCTCGGTGAAGAATTCGGAATGGCTCCCGGCACTCTCGTGACCGGCAAGCTCGCTTCCGCCCTGAGACAGCTCGGTTTCGATTACGTATTCGACACTGATTTCGCCGCCGACCTCACAATTATGGAGGAAGGTTCGGAAATACTCGAAAGACTCAAGAAGTTCCTGGCCGGAGACAAGTCCGTGAAGCTGCCTATAATGACTTCCTGCTGCCCTGCCTGGGTCAACTTCTACGAGCACGAATTCCCTGATCTCCTGGAATATCCATCATCAGCCCGTTCGCCTCAGCAGATGTTCGGTGCGATAGCCAAGAGCTACTGGGCCGAGAAGATGGGAATACCTCGCGAGAAACTCGTGGTAGTCTCCATAATGCCTTGCCTCGCAAAGAAATACGAGGTTACGCGTGAGGAACTCAAGCACGAGAAATTCCAGGATGTGGACTACTCGATTTCCACCCGCGAGCTGGCAAGGATCATCAAGAGGGCGAACATCGGTTTCGAGAATCTCCCTGACAGCGACTTCGACTCCCCTATGGGTGAATCCACCGGAGCAGGCGTCATATTCGGAACCACCGGAGGTGTCCTCGAGGCCGCCCTGCGTACCGTCTATGAAGTATATACCGGAGAGACTCTTCCGAAGATTGACTTCACGGAGGTCCGCGGTCTGGAAGGCATCAGGGAAGCTACCATCGACATCAAGGGATTCCCTCTCAAGGTCTGCATCGCCCACACGCTGGGCAATGCTCGCAAGGTTATGGAGAAGCTGCGTGAAGGCAAGCTCGACTACCACGTCGTGGAAGTGATGGCTTGTCCAGGCGGTTGCATCGGAGGAGGCGGACAGCCTTACCACCACGGAAGGATCGAGGTCCTTCAGGCCCGGCAGAAAGCCCTGTACACGGAAGATGCCTGCAAGCCTATCCGTAAGAGCCACGAGAATCCTGACATTGCGGCACTGTACAAGGAGTT
This sequence comes from uncultured Bacteroidales bacterium, assembly GCA_905235085.1. Lineage (GTDB taxonomy): Bacteria > Bacteroidota > Bacteroidia > Bacteroidales > UBA932 > Cryptobacteroides. The sequence continues at coordinate 16,737 of CAJOKD010000012.1, forward strand.
CCTGGGAGCACCTCTCAGCGAGAGGTCCGAAGAACTGCTCCACACTCACTATACTGACAAATCGATCAAATAAACCCGGTAAACATCTTTTGATATGGCAGAAATAAAACTAGCCTGCGAGGTAATAAAGCAAGTTGAAGACATTTGCGAGAAGCACGGAAACAAACCGGGCGAACTGATCAACATACTCCACGAGTGCCAGGGTCTGCACGGCTACCTTCCTGAGGCGATGCAGAGAGTAATCGCCAGGAAGCTCAGCATCCCAGCCGCCCAGGTCTACGGCGTGGTGACTTTCTATTCATTCTTCACGATGACCCCGAAGGGACGCCATCCTATCTCCGTCTGCCTCGGCACCGCTTGCTATGTGCGTGGTTCCGAGAAGCTTCTGGAGGAGATCAAGAGGGTCCTCGGCATCGATGTCGGCGAGACTACTCCTGACGGGAAGTTCTCCCTTGACTGCCTGCGCTGCGTAGGTGCTTGCGGCCTTGCTCCGGTGATGATGATCGGAGAGAAAGTCTATGGCCGTATGGAGCCTCAGGACATCCGCAAGGTGCTCGAAGAATTCGCTGACTGATCCGCTCTGGCGGAACGACAACCAACGAAGGCCGGCTTACCTGCCGGCCTTCATTATTCTCAGGAAGATTCCTTCTCACTCCTCCGCGAGGACGACAGGTCTGCGGGCTGACGTCGGTGAAGGGCGGTGCTTTCCGCTGTTCCTTCGCCTCCTATTCGCCCGTAGACCTATCGCCCTCGCAGTGGTATGGATATGCAAATAATTTATTCCGAAGGTATTACGACCTTAGGGAGGATACCTGTAAGATAGGCCATCGCGACCCCGTAGTTGGTCATCGGGATACCTTGCCTTCTGGCAGCTTCTACCCTGGAAAGAAGATGCTTGCGGGAGAATACGCATCCGCCGCAATGGATTACCATCGAATAATCCGAAAGATCCCGAGGGAAGTCCGTTCCTGAAGCTATATCGATATCGAGGATATCCTCCGGCGAAGCATCGGAGGCAAGTCCGAACCTGGCTGACAGTGACTTACGAAGCATCGCAGGCAGCTTGACCCTGCCTATGTCTTCACCTGCGGGTATGTGAGAGCAGGATTCGGCTATGAGGACCTTGTCCCCCGGACGGAGACGGTCGATGGCCTTTACACTTTCCACGAAATAGGATATGTCTCCCTTGAACGCAGCCATCAAGATCGAGAATGATGTAAGACGAGTTCCCTGAGGAACTTCCGGAGCGACGGACTTGAATACCGAAGAATCAGCTATAACAAGGTCCGGATTCCGTGACAGGGAATCGAGGGTCGCCTTGAATGACTCAGGAGTACAGTTTATGGAGACATTGCCGTTGTCAAGCAATTCCCGGATCACCCGTGCCTGGGGCATAATCAGCCTTCCCTTCGGAGCCTCGCTGTCCTGAGGCATAACGAGCACTACAATATCATCCTTGGAGACCAGGCCGCCAAGGAGGGACTGCTGGCCGAAATCGGCAGGAACCTTTTCGAGGAGGGCGTCCAGCAATGCAGGAATTCCCTGCCCAGTTGCAGCGCTCACTACCAAGGGCTTGACGCCCAGGTCCATAGCCAGAAGTTCGGCAGCCTGGGATGGATCGCCCAGACTGTCAGCCTTGTTCAGTACCACGAGGAACGGAGTACCTGAGGCCTTGAGATTCGAAATGGCAGGCTCTTCGACCAACTCGGTCACCGAATCCGCCACGCAGACAAGGACGACTATGTCAGCTTTCTCTATCTGTGCGTGGGTTGCAGACTCCCTGAAAGACCCGAGGGCGCCTACATCCCCGAGGCCGGCAGTGTCTATAAGCACACAGGCCCCCAGCCCTGGCAGTTCGATGGCTTTCCTGACCGGATCAGTGGTAGTTCCGGGAATATCGGAAACGATTGATACTGATTGGCCGGCAATTGCATTGACCAATGACGACTTGCCTGCATTGCGCCTTCCGATGAAAGCGATGCTGAGCCTATCCGAGCCCGGTGTTCCCATATCAGAATCTGAAATCACGTTTACCCTCCGAAATCTCATCCAGGTACTTCCTCGCACGAGTACGAACCGGCTCCGGCACTTTCTCCATCTCCCTGCGGATAAGAGCCTGACCTTTCTCCCTCGTACCCGGCTGAGCATAGTCGAGGAGATACTCTTCAAGTGTCATCAACGCATTCGGAGTACAGCAATGATGGATCTTGCCTGCCTTGACGAGTTTCATAAACCTGTCGCCCGTCCTTCCTTCCCGGTAGCAAGCCGTACAGAATGAAGGGATGTAATCCATACCTATCAGCCAGTCTATGACCTCGTCGAGCGACCTCAGGTCGTGCACGTCGAACTGGGCGGTCTCGTCGTGGCGTTCCGGAGTCGTATAGCCTCCGACTGATGTACGGGAGCCTCCGGATATCTGGGATATTCCGAGATCGAGCACCTTTTCACGAACCTTGCGTGACTCCCTCGTGGAGATGATCATTCCGGTGTACGGGGCTGATATCCTGATAATCGCCACTATCTTGCAGAATATTTCGTCCGGGAGCACGTTCGGGAAGTCCTTCAGGTCGATGTCTTCCGCAGGGCAGAGGCGAGGTACGCTTATGGTATGCGGACCGACTCCGAACCGAGCTTCCAGATGCTCGGCGTGCATAAGCTGGCCCACAAGCTCGTAGCGATAATTGTTCAGGCCATAGAGCACTCCGCATCCAACATCGTCGCAACCGCCCTCCTGGGCCCTGTCCATAGCCTCGGTATGGTAGCAATAGTCACTCTTCGGGCCGGTCGGGTGCAAAGCCTCGTAATTCTTCTTGTCGTATGTCTCCTGGAAGAGGATGTAGGTACCGATCCCGGCTTCGTGGAGCCTCCTGTAATTCTCTACCGTGGTAGCCGCTATGTTGACATTCACGCGCCTGATGGAACCGTTACCGGACTTCGTGGCATAGATGGTCTTGATGGATTCGAGAATATAGTCAAGCGGGTTGTGCACCGGATCCTCCCCCGCCTCGACGGCAATCCTCTTATGGCCCATATCCTCAAGCGCACGGACTTCCGCCGCTATCTCTTCCTGCGAGAGCTTCTTGCGTGGGATCTCACGGTTCTTTCCGTGATACGGGCAATATACGCAGCCGTTGATGCAATAATTTGAAAGATACAGCGGAGCGAACAGCACGATGCGGTTGCCGTAAAGATCCTGCTTGATCTCCTTGGCAAGTTGGAATATCTTCTCGTTCAGGTCATCCAGTTCGCAGTCCATCAGGACGGCAGCCTCACGGTGGGTAAGCCCCTTGACGGCGGCGGCCTTGTTCAGAATATCCTCTATCAATCCCCTGTTGCCCTTGTTCCTTTCGGCATATTCGAGGGTTTCCCGGATTTCTTCGTCACAGATAAATTCTTCGGCGTGGCTGGACTTAGGATTATAAGTTGACATATTTGTTTATATCCTTGACTTTCTTTACAAGTTCCCTATAATCTCCGGTATCCTTTCCGGAAGAGAAATTGCGCAGGTATAGATTCTCGGAAACGATGCGTTCATCCTCAGCTTCGAGGGTCAGCCTCATCAGGCAGGCTCCGTCAGGGATGTCGGCAACGTCGATGGCATCGACCGTGGAGTCTTCCGCAAGGTCGATGACGGCCGTCTTGGAATATACTTCCTCATCCTTCAGGTTCGTAAGGACTATCCTGACGGTCAGCGAGTCGATGTCGCATATAGTGGAATTTACAGCCTGGACGGTCATCGCGTAAGGATTGAACTGGACGTGCACCGGCTCGCAGGCCTTCATAACTCCGTAGAACGCAGCAGTCTTGTCGAAATAATAGTCGTAGGTCTGCCAGGCCAGGCTGGGCCAGGCGCTGTGCGACATCCATATCAGCAATCCCTTGCGGGCTACATTGTTCGCCTCGTACATTGCCCGGTAGCCGTCATAGTTGATGAACTGGGCATATTCAGAGAAGGACTCCGCTGTTTCCAGAGCCTCCTCCCCGAACCTGCGGGATACCATTCCGAGGAAAGCGGTATCGCCCTGGGCTCCGGTCCTGGTGAAATCGTGCTGCCCCCATACATCATCGGCAGGCCAGAGATGGTCCTCGCCGAAGGTGGCGGTAAGGCTTCCGAGGTTCATAATGGCAGGCATTCCCCTTTCAGTGTGGAACTTCAGGGCAGGCATTGCGAAATAAGAATCCGGCTCGACAGCCCTGTATGGTCCGTGCCCGGAGACACCGTCGTCAGCTGACGAAGGGATGTAGAGCATCCCCGGATGGTACTGGTTCACCGTCTTGATTATCCTGGAATTCAGCATTGCTGGAGGATATCCTTCATTACGGCCGCAATACAGTGCGATGCTCGGATGACGGCGGATATTCTTGACATAATCCTCGGCATTGGCGATGAACATATCTTCATCATCCGGATCCGGTCCGTCAGTAGGGTTGGCAAGCCAGAAGTCCTGCCATACCATAATCCCGTACTTGTCGCAGGCATCATAGAACTCTTCGTCTCCAGTCTGTCCCACCCAGTTACGTATCATATTGAGATTCATCTCCTTATGGTATGAGACAGCCTTGTCGTATTCATCCGCCCCATAACGGAGGAGGAATTCGCTGAAGCCCCAGTTCCCACCCTTCGGGAGGAAACGATGGCCGTTCACATAGAGGTCGAGGCTCGTGCGCTCCCCGCTCCAGGTGACTTCACGTATACCGGCTTTCCAGGACAGGTCAGGATTGGTTGTGTCCAGAGTATCACCCTCTGCCACAAAGGTGAAGGCAGCGTCGTGCAGGGTAGGTTTCCCATAGCCGTTAGGCCACCAGAGTTCCACCTGACGGTTCAGGAGGTCAGGACATTCGGCCGGAGTGACAGTCACGGTCCTGGTTTCACCAGGCACCAGGAATACGGCCTTGGAGAAAGCGATGCTGTCCATCGAACCGAATACGGTCCCCTTCACCGGTACATCAGAAAGATTGGTGACATCCACGGAGAAAGTCATCGAAGCCAGGGTGTCCGGCTGCGATATACGGCTCTGTACCATAGGATTGTCGAGTACCACGTCCTTTGCGTTGGTGAGACGGACATCGTTCCATATTCCTATCTCACGGCCCCTGACGGTCGGGATCCAGTCCCAGCCGACGGTAGCGTGGAAGGTAGGGTTGTCAGCTCCGAGTATACCGCCGTTGAAGTCGGGACTCTCAGCATTCTTCTCCTTCACCGCACCATAGTTGGCGTTCTTGATGACGTGTATTGCAAGAGTAGCGGTGCCGGTGGTGTCGAGCAGTTCAGTGACATCGAAACACCCGCGGATGAAGGCTCCGGCAATGTCTCCCAGGCGGTGTCCGTTGAAGAACACCTCCGCCTTCCAGTTGATTCCGTCAAGGTTCAGGATAGTCCTCGGACGGATGCTGTCGGTCGGGACAGGCATCGTGCCCCTGTACCAGAAATCACTGTTGAAGAACGACTCGGATATCTGATTGATATTGTCTGCCACGCCCGGATCAGGTACGGCGCCTGCTTCAAGATAGCTCGTGAGCACCGTTCCCGGGACTACCGCAGGCAGCCAGGCCGAGGCGTCATATCCGGTGCTGGATATCTCCTCGCCGGTACCTTCCACGTTGCCCGCCCTCTGGAGCTGCCAGGTGCCTGGTCCTATTCCGACCGTCTCAGCTGCAACCTCGATTCCTTTTTTGAAGAGAGCCTTCTTGTCAGGGACCTGGACACCTATGACCTGGATCTCACTCACGGCGAAATGGCCTGTGGAATCGGCTCCGGTCATCGACAGTCTGATATAGCGGCCCTTGCCTTTCTTTATCGGAACTACAGACAGAAGGGAATCTATTGCGGGAACCGGCATCAGCTTCTTCCATTTCTCACCATCCTCGGATGACTCCAAGACAGCCAGCTTCGCCTTGTGTATCCAATGGATGTTCACCAGGTTGAATTGGCTGAGGGCTCCCAAGTCCACGGTGATCCACTGCGGCTGGTCGTCGGCGCTCATCCATACGCTGTTGAAATCCTCGGATGGAAGAGTGCTGAACCCACGTGCCTCCGCCGAAGCATAAGGACCTGTGTCATTGCTCTTGCGGAACCATTTCTCCGTGGTGAAGTCCACCGAATTGATCCTCCAGAATATTGTGCTGTCCTGCTTGAACTCGATCTTGAAGCGGTCGAAATCTTCGGCATCCTTGAGAGGAATGACAAGCTCAATATCCCGTGCATTGACGGTGATTTCTTCACCCTGCTTGTTAGGATCGGTCATCTTGATAGCCTGGTGGGCAACTCCCGGAAGTGAATATCCCTGAAGCCCACCGACCCTTACAAGGCTGTCGCCGCCGGCATAGCAGTCGATGGAATATCCCTTCGCCTTATCCTTGCAGACAAGCATTCCCTTGATGCGGACGCAGTTGGCCGAGAATTTCTGCCCGCTCCACTGATAGTCCAGGAAATTTTCAGGGCCGTCCAGACGCGCTGCCGAGTGAGGACCGTAGTCAAGGGTCCATTCCTTCTCCCTTTTCGGAAGTTCTCCCGCGGCTGTGGAGACTTTTACCCAGGATGGTTCCACATCCTCTATGATACCGTCCGTGACAAGCTGGGCGGTAAGGTTGTAGTCATAGTTGGACGATGCGATGGCTGTCTTGTTGAGCGCAAGGTTGATAAGAGATTCCTTATTGAGCTTGTTGCAGGCACAAAGCAAAGCAACAACGGCAAGGAATGCTATAACCGGTGTCTTGGATTTCATATTGCTGGTGATTATGAGGCCGAGGTCTGGACAGAGCGGAGGATACAGGATTCGAACCTGTGGGGCCTTTCAGCCGACTTGTTTTCGAGACAAGCACCATAAACCACTCGGACAATCCTCCGTTTTTTCATTTGCAAAAATAGTAATTTTACCCGGAATTCAGAATAATTTGCGAAATTTGAGAAAACAATATTCCGAAATGGATTCCCAAGCATTCTCAAATACAGATGGCTGGCCTGGCTGGTCTTGATCCCCGTTGCAGTCAACCTGGCGGGGCATCTTGCCGGCACTCCTGCACTTACCGTTACATCCAAACCGCTGCTGATGCCTCTCCTCGCCCTTACGTCCTGGATCATAATGAGTTCCGGTGGCGTACGTGGCCGCAGGAAGGCCACGATTGTGCTTGCACTGCTATTCGGGGCACTGGGAGACATCCTGCTGATGCTGCGTGGAACCTCCTGGTTCCTGGCCGGAATGCTTGCTTTCCTGATCGGACATATATTCTATTTCAGTACCCTTCCGACTCCTTGGAAAACCAAAGGTTTCTGGGAGACCGCCTTCTCGACGATCCTCCTTGCCGCTCTCCTGGTATTCGTGGTAACCTTCATGAAGAGATTCGGCCTCGACGGGGTTATGGGGTTTGCAGTCACGGTGTATGCCTGCGCTTTCGCTTTCCTGGTCCACGGTTGCGTGATGGCGGCGATTAGCCGCAGAAGGCCGCTGTACCTTCTGACTGCACTCGGCTTCGCGATATTCGCATTCTCCGACCTGCTCGTGGCCACCGGGGTATTCACGGATATCCACATCCCAAAGAAGGGCTTCCTGGTAATGTCCACATACATACTTGCGCAGGCGGTCGTTTCGCTGTCTCTCGCTTCCGAGCTCAGGGATGAACTCCTGAATACGGAATGCGGCAGGAGACTGCGCAGGCTAAATGCCCTTATGGACGGTCTCAAGGCCAGGGAGGAGCAATTCTATCAGGCTTTCGACAAAGACTTCGGAAAGGGAGCGTTCGAGACATACACCACCGAGACCGGTTATCTCTACAACAGCATCAAGCATACTGCGAACCATCTTGGAGACTGGATGCAGCCTTCTGCCGCCAAGACTCCTTTCGTCCTGTGGCCGGCAAAAAGCAGGATTCTCTCCGAACCCTACGGGAAAGTCCTGATAATAGGCCCTTTCAACTACCCGCTCAACCTGGTCATAGCCCCACTGGCGGCCGCTCTGGCCGCAGGGAACACCGCTGTCGTCAAACCTTCTCGCCAGACGCCCCACGTTTCCTCCCTTATCAAGTCGATGCTGGAAGAAGCTTTCCCTTCAGACGTGGTGGAAGTAGTGGACGGGAGTATATCGAACGAGGAACTGCTCGCCAGGGAATATGATTACATATTCTTCACCGGTAGTCCCAAGGTCGGGAAGATCGTGATGGAGGCGGCCTCCAAGCATCTTACCCCTGTGACGCTTGAACTCGGTGGAAAGAGTCCGGCCATAGTCTGCCCGAGCGCAGATGTCCGGCTTGCCTGCGAGCGTATAGCCAAGGGCAAGTTCCTGAACGCAGGACAGACTTGCGTGGCCCCCGATTATGTCCTTGTGCACGAGTCCCTCCACGATGCCTTCATTTCAACTATGAAGGAAGTCGTAAGGGAGTATTTCGGAGATATCTCGACTAGGCCTTCGGAGATGACCCTGATGGCGACACGAAGGCATTTCGACAGGGTTGCAGGGCTGATACCTTCTGGCACTGAAGGTCAAGGCCGTATAGCCATCGGAGGAAATACCGATCCTTCAATCAATTACATCGCGCCGACAGTTATCGACCATTGTTCCTGGGACGAGCCGGCGATGCAGGAAGAGATTTTCGGACCGGTGCTCCCTGTACTCACATATTCGGATTTGAAGACCGAAGTTATCGACAAGCTCCACGATTCAAGGCCGCTGTCCCTGTATGTATTCTCGAGGAAGTGCAAGGAAAAGAAGGCCATCCTGGAAGGGATACGGTTCGGGGGCGGATGCGTGAATGAAACGATTATGCATCTCGGCAACGAGAACCTTCCATTCGGCGGGATCGGTGAATCAGGGATGGGAGCATACCACGGCCGTACCGGCTTCGATACCTTCTCCCACAGGAAGTCGGTTCTGTACAAGTCTTCCTGGCTTACCTTCGACTTCCTCAAGCCACCGTATTCCAACAAATTGAAACTGATCAGGAAAATATACAAGTAAAGCCTATGCAAACAGAGGTCAGGAACGGCAGCAGGAGCTACGTATGGCTCCTCCACATTGCTATCTGGGCGGTATTGTTCGGGATGCCGTTCTTTTCCCCACGCCTTGGTCATCCCCTCCACGGCGGAGTCAACTATTCAAGGTTCGTCCCTGTATTGGTCTCGTTCTTCATCGTATTCTATGTCAATTACTTCCTGTTGATCAAGAAGTATCTTTACAACAGGAAGTTCGGACTGTTCATTCTGTGGAACATCCTGCTGATCGCCCTGGTCAGCTTCCTGGTGCACCTGGTGTTCAAGTACGCTTTTCCAGTCGCAGCCGACATCAGGCCGCACAGGCGTCAGGTCCCGCTCATCAGGCATCTCAGCCAGATAGTCCGCAACTCCGTCAGCTATCTCGGCATAGTCTGCGTCGCGGTCGCGATAAGGATGACCGGGAGATGGTACAGGGATGAAAACAAACGGAAGGAGACCGAGATGCTCAAGGCCGAGACCGAACTCGCCAACCTCAAGAGCCAGATCAATCCGCATTTCCTCTTCAATACCCTCAACAACATTTATTCGTTGATCGGCATAGACCAGGCTCAGGCTCAGGAGGCCGTCCACGATCTAAGCGGGATGATGCGGTACCTCCTGTACGAGAGCGAGCAGCCTACGGTTTCCCTGGCAAGCGAATCCGCATTCCTGAAAGATTATGTCAAGCTGATGAGTCTCAGGCTGCCGGAAGACCGGGTCAGGACGGAAGTTTCCCTACCGGAGGATTCCGGCACCAGGATTGCCCCGATGCTGTTCATCCCACTGGTCGAGAATGCCTTCAAGCACGGCATCAGCGACACTGAAGGATCCTTCGTCAAGATCGACCTTCACGAAGACGGAGACTCTGTGGTCTGCCGCGTGGAGAACAGTTGTTTCCCGAAGGACGACAAGGACAGGAGCGGTTCAGGAATAGGACTCAGGAACCTCAGCCGACGCCTGGATATGCTCTATCACGGCAAGTACTCTTTCGAGTACGGGCCAGTCAGTGACAAATATCAGAGTATCTTGAAAATCAAGACTATATGAATACTGTAAGCTGCATTGTCGTAGATGACGAGCCGTTAGCCGTGAAGCTGATAGTATCCTACGTGGAAAAGACTCCTTTCCTCGAACTGAAAGGGAGCTTCACCAGCGGGAAGTCTGCTTTCGCCTTCCTTCAGGAGACTCCAGTCGACCTGCTGTTCTGCGATATCCAGATGCCCAACCTGAGCGGTATGGACTTGTCCAAGATGCTCCCCGAGCACACGAAGGTGATCTTCACCACTGCCTTCAGCCAGTACGCGGTGGAAGGTTTCAAGGTCCACGCCCTGGACTATCTGCTGAAACCGATCTCTTACGAGGACTTCCTCTCTGCAGCCAAGCATGCCGCCAAGGTCATCTCCGGTAAACCAGCCGCAACCGCAGCAAGGGACGATACACCCAAGAGCATATTCGTAAAGACCGAATATAAGCTGCAGCAGATCGAGCTCGACAAGATCACATTCATCGAAGGGATGAAGGATTACGTGAAGATCCATCTGGACGACGGTTCGGATCCGGTGCTCTCCCTGATGAGGCTCAAGACTCTGGAAGAGAAACTACCTAAGGACAGATTCGTGCGTGTCCAGAAGTCATTCATTGTCAGGATACCCAAGATCGAGGCGATCGAAAGGAACCATATAGTTATCGGGAAAGACAGAATCCCGATAGGAGAAACCTACCGGGATTATCTGTACGAGGTTCTTTCAGGGACTTCCCTACTTCTGGAATAGAGCCGTCACTATTCCTTCAATCACCTGAGGGAAGTGCTCCATTTCGAGAATATGCTCCTTCGCGGCTATGTCGTCAGGAGTGTCCTCTGGGTCGATAGGGGTGCTGAACTGGGCGATTATTTCTCCGCCGTCGACATCACGGCTTACCCAGTGCACCGTCATCCCGGTTTCTTTCTCACCCGCAGCCTTGACGGCCTCGTGGACGTGATGGCCGTACATTCCCATTCCGCCGTATTTCGGCAAAAGGGCCGGATGGAGATTGACCATCCTGTGGTCATATTCCTCGATCAGGAAATCCGGGACCACCAATAGGAAGCCGGCCAGCACGATGAAATCTACCGAATATTCCTTCAGCAGGGGCAGCATCACTTCCTTGTCGTTGAACCTGGATTTCGGTACCACCACGGAAGGCACCCCGAGACGCTGGGCCCTGGCGATGGCACCGGCATTTGCCTTGTTGCTGACTACGAGTACTGTACGAACCTTCTCAGAACCTTCGAAATAGCGGATTATATTCTCACAGTTGGTACCTCCGCCCGATACGAAAATCGCCATGTTGACCATATCCATCAATCTTTCTTCCCATCCTCGGGCAGTTGCTTGACATAGACGTCCTGCTGAGGGAACGGTATCTCTATTCCGTTGTCATTGAGCGCCTTGTAAATGCGCTCATTAGCCGTTGCGATGTAGGCGTAGCGCTGCTCCACAAGGACGTACTGCTTGACGGTCAGGTTGACACTGTTGTCGCCGAAACCGGTGAGTGCAACCTGTATGCCGTAGCTCGGCTTCACCATCTCCCGCCCGAACTTGTCTTCCTTGCAAAGAGGCTGCAAGGCCTTGGTTATGACTTTCCTCGCCTTGTCCACATCGGTACCGTAAGCAACTCCTACAGGGATGGTTATGTACTCGTAGGAATCGCTCTTGGTCAGGTTCTTGAAAGTCTTAGCGAAAAGGGTCGTATTCGGGAACGCGATCAAGCTGCCGTCCACAGCCTTTATCGTAGTGGTCTGGTAGCTTATGTTGTCCACCGTTCCCCTTATCCCGTCACATTCTACAGTATCTCCGACACGCATCCTGCCGGACATCAGCTGGACTCCATAGAAGAAGTTGTTGAGTATGTCCTTCATCGCGAATCCCAGACCTGCGGCAAGTCCTGCGGTAACCACCGACAGCGAAGAGGTCGGAATCTTCATCAGGATGATTGTCACGATCAGGTACAAGCCCCATCCGATGAGACCTATCACATTGTTGGCAAGGGTGAGGTTGACTTCGTTCTCCCTGACCAGGCCAGTGACGGACTTGCTGACCATCGAACGTACCTTGAAGATACGGTAAAGCGCTTTCGTGAGATATATAAGATAACGGAATATGAAGAAAAGGGCGATTGCAACTATCACCATATACATCGAAACCTTGATCCACTGCGTATCCAGGAAAGGAGCAAAAAAGGCGTTCATACATATCTCAGTCAGGTCGAACACCTTCGACGCCATATACAGGCAAAGCGGTATGGACAGCAGGAAAAGCAAAGGTATCAGCACCAGATCCACCAGGTCATAGAACCAGGTTACAAGGACATATGCTCCCTTCTCCTTGCCCACATCAGTGAAGTGCTTCATCCTGTATGCCCGGACCCGCTTGTCGATCCTCCTGTAACGGTACTTGGAGAGAAGGTCCTTGATGGCTATGATGATTTGAAGGACAGTAAGCTGGAATATCCACCAGATGTAGACCTGGAGTCCCATCAGCACATAACCGAAGACGGAAAGAGCAAAGGTCACTACTGTGACTGCAAGAGAAACGACAGCGAAATACTTGTCTATCTTCGGGACTTTCCGGGCATTGTTCAGGAATGCCAGGATCTGCCATATTCCGAACAACAGCAGTACAGGCGGGAACAGCAGGGTTATCAGGCTGTTCGGGATGAACATTATCCTGAATGTAATGATCGCCAGACCCAGCAGCATAACCGGGGCATAGAGCCGCAGTCCTTTGTTGACCTGGGCTCCGGTAAAGCGGATCAGTATGGACGTCAGGATGGCGATGAGCAGTATCGAGAACTCCACCAGCAGGCTGGAGGCCATCTTGAAGAAATTGGTCCCGATCCTGCCGGTATGGCGCGCAACCACGGTAGCTGCGACGAACAGGACAACCGCTGCCAGCATAATGATAGCCAGCTCACGATTCTCGAAACTCTGGGACTTGAACAGTTTCACCCTGCGCTTGAGCAACTTGATGACAAAGAAGCTCAAGACTATGGCCAGCACGAGGTAGATGAGGATAATGAAGGAGAATCCGACTACTTTCGGGCCTCTCCAGTCGCTGTGCACCTTGTCGTTGAAATAGTCCCTGCCATATTTGTCATTGAAGTCTGTGGCGGCGCTGCGTGAGAACTGCCCCAGGTGGGTGAGAACTTGCCAGTAGTTCCGCTGGCCGTCCACGAATATCTTCTTCTGTACGATCTTGTATCGCTCCTGGGCATAATCGTATGCCTCCTTTAGACGCTTGTTGGTGGTCTCATAGTGGGTGCTGTCCTCAACCATATGGTCCCTAAGGTCCGTATACATCTTGAGGAGTTTCGATGCATAGAACAGGCAACTGTCACGGTCCTGCATCGAAAGGCTGTCCAGCTCGAAAGTAAGGTGATGGTGGTCTTCGCCTTCCTCCACGAGCCCGGCTTCGAAGCCTTCTGCATCCATACCGACTTCGTGGTGGTGATCCTTGTGGTCCGGATCGTCCGCGTGCTGGCGAGCATAGGAAAGGTTAGGAAGGATGCGCCGGGAAAGATTCATCGCCAGCGAATCCAGCATCCCGGGACCGAGGCTGTCCGGGAAGTCCACCAATTCCGGCGGAAGACTCTTAAGGGTTTTCACCAGACGGTCATACCGCTCGATCTCGATATTGAAATACGAGATAATGTTGTCGAACGGCATTTTGTTCTGGGTGAATCCGTTATACTGGTCCGTGACCTGCCGCAGGGCATAAGTGAGGTCGAAGGTGAAATCCTGCTTCTGGGAATACAGCATCAGGGAAAGCTCGTTGCAGGTACGGATCAGTCCTACGAGACGTTCGTGCTGCTTTTCATCCTGTTTTTCGAAACGGAGTTGGTTGCGCTCCATCTCGTTGTAAGCCTTGCAAAGTTCATAACGAAGGACCTGGAGCGTCTGCGCCAGATCACGTTCATTGAACACGGCCCACGACGGTGTGGCCGCCGACAAGGCAAGCACCACCGCCAATATCCATTTCCCGAGTCTTTTCATCATTCTCTGCTTCAATCTATGTTCGGGGCATTCCAGACCTTGGTCTCCTTGCAGAAGAGTTTCAATGACTGTCCGCCGCAACTTATCCTGAAGTCACCTTCCTCCAGGCGCCATTTCCCGTCGGTTCCCACGAAGGCAAGTTCATAGGCTGGGATCTGGAAAGACACCGTCTTGGTCTCCCCTGCTGCAAGCTCGACCTTATCGAATCCACGGAGCCTCTTCACGTCAGGGATCAGGCTTGCCACGAGGTCGCTGGAATACAGGAGCACCGCCTCTTTCCCGGAATGAGTCCCCTTGTTGGTTACTGTCACTTCAAAGTTCAGGATATCCGATGCCGTGAAATCAGTACTTCCAAGACATTTGAGGTCAGAATACTCGAACTCGGTATAGCTGAGACCGCTTCCGAACGGCCACTGGACATCCATTACCGCATCGTAATTGTATTCGCCTGCCATCGTCTCCCTGTGTTCGGACACCTTGTAGTCATAGGTGTGGAGGGAGTTGACATATTTAGGATATGTGAAAGGCAGTTTGCCGCTGAAGTTCTCCTCACCGCTCATAAGGGCGGCCAGGGCATCTCCTCCCCTGTTGCCAGGCAGCATCACGTCGACCACGGCCTTGGCGAGAGGTTCGATTTCATTGATGATCCTCGGACGGCCTTCATTGAGCACCAGGATGATCGGCTTGCCGGTCCTGGCCAGGGCTTCGACCAGGTCTTTCTGGTTCTTGGACAGATTGAGGTCGTCGATGTTGCCTGGAGTCTCGCAGTAGCTGTTCTCGCCGATGCAGGCAACGATTACATCCGCCCTGTATGCCGCAGCGACAGCCTTCGCGATCTGCGGCTCATTCTCTCTCTGCCAGGCTCCAGGAGACCAGCGGTCACTCTCGTCATAAGTGACGCCAGGTTCATAGGTTACGTTGCTCTCCCCGAATTTTTCAGCGAGAGCCTCGCAGATGGTATTGTAGTCGCCGGCGAACCTGTCGGCGTCTCCCTGCCAGGTATATGACCAGCCACCGTTGAGAGTCCGCATCGAATTAGCGTTCGGGCCGGTGACGAGGATGCGAGTTCCGTATTCAAGAGGAAGGATATTGTCTTCGTTCTTGAGAAGGACCTCGGACTCCACAGCCGCAGCATAGGCGGCATCCTGGAATTCCCCGCAGGCGAAACGATCATAACCAGAAACATCCCAGACAGGCTTGTCGAATAGGCCGAGACGGAACTTGAGGCGCAGGACCCTTCGGACAGCGTCATCCACTCTCGACATCGGGATCAAGCCTTCCTTGACTGCTGCTGCAAGCTGTTCACAGTTGGAAGGATCGTTCGGATCCATCACCATATCTATTCCGGCATTGATACCGAGGGTAAGGGCTTCCTTGACATCCTTGGCGACGTGGTCCCTCATATACAGGTTGTCGATGTCGGCCCAGTCGGTCACTATCAAGCCGTCCCAGCCAAGCTGCTCTTTCACCCATCCGTTCAGGAGCTCTCCGTTGGCGTGGGTAGGGATGCCGTTGATGGAAGCAGAATTGACCATAAGGGTAAGGGCGCCCTCCTGGAGGCACTGCTTGAAAGGACGGAAATACTTCTCCCTCAGTTCATTGTAAGGAACGATCGCAGGAGTCCTGTCCTTCCCTGAGACTGGCACTCCGTAAGCCATATAGTGCTTTATGCTGACAGCTACGTGTTCGAGGTCGATATGGTTGGGATCATCACCCTGCAATGCTTTCGTTTCGACGGAAGCCATCTCTGCGTTCAGGAATGGATCCTCGCCGAAACTCTCCCACTGCCTTGGCCAGACCGCATTCCTGCCGAGGTCCATAACAGGGGAAAAGACCCACGGAACCATTGCAGCCCTGGTCTCATACGCCATAGCCTCACCCATCGCCCGGGCATATTCCCTGTTGAAGGTGGCGGCAAGGTTGATTTCCTGAGGGAAGAATGTTCCGTCAGTCAGATATGATGCTCCGTGGATCATATCAAGTCCGAAGATGCAAGGTATGCCTATCTCTTCCAGGGATTTCTGCTGTATCTGGGATACCATCATCGCAGTGAAGGAAGCCGGAGCGGCCACATCGCCGAAAGTATTCAGGATAGATCCTACCTTGTATTTCCCTATGACAGTCTGAAGCTTCTCAGGATCCAACGTGATGCCGGATTCCGTCCAGGCGGTGATAGTGGAAGTTGTCATCTGCATCATCTGCCCGACCTTCTGTTCCAGCGTCATATTCTTGAGGACACTGTCGACTTTCCTCTCGATGGAAGCGTCTCTGGGGATAGCCGGTCCACCGGAAGGATTCTTGCGTGAGCAGCCTGATAAAGCGAGAAGGCAGGAAACTGCCAGGAGGATGTGTCTGGATCTCATATCTAGTCGAATTTGTATCAGATTCTACAAATTTAATAAGAATATCTTTAAAATCCACCCGCATCATCCTCCTGCAACGAGATACAGCTTATCGTGCGCATTTACCCGTACAGGGCTGCCCAGCAGCAAGCGCGAACCAGATGAAAACATCCCAACTCATCGTATATCCCTCCTTTCTTCCTTTATAGGTTTAGGTGCCAGGAACAGCATAAGGCATAACGCCCCGGCAAGCATCATGAATATACCGGTATAGATACCTGCTATCCAACGGTCCCATACGAGGAGGTACTCGCTGAAAGCGCTTTCAGCGCCCATCTTGGTATCGTATCCGTACTGGTAGATCTTCCATCCGTTCACCTTCATCGGCTTGTTGACATCCACTGTCCCACTGACTTCCTTGCCGTCTTTGGTATAGACGGTTATATCCGAGGCGAACCGCTTAGGGGTCCCGTCCGGATACTTGTCCATAATGAACTTATGCAATTCGATGGCGATGTCCAGCTCCTCGGACGCTCCCTGTTTACCGGCCAGGCAAAGAAGCTCCAGTCTACCGGCCCGGCCACTACCTGGAGCAGTATGCCGATTACGAGGAGTCCTCCGCCTATAAGGAAACCCTCTTTCATTTTCCAGGGTTTGGTCCACATAAAAACAGATATCAAGTTTGCGCTTACAATAAACCAATTAATAGTATAGTTTGCAAATGACCGAATGAAGAAGCGGGGAATGTGACCGGCACATCCCCCGCTTCAGATTATCCAAGCGAAATTATTGTCTCACAATGATTTCCATGCCTTTGCGGATGGCCTCCTCGTTCTTCGGAATGAGGTGGTGATGACGCTCAGGGAGAGTCTTGCGCAGCGCTGCGAGAACGCTTTCGATCTTGACCACAGGGTGGATCTTCAGAAGACCGCCGAGTACGATCATATTGAAAGTCTTGATAAGGTTCATCTCGGCGGCTGCATCCATAGCGTCGATACGATAGATCTCGATGTCCTTCCTTGTAGGAGGCTCGTTGATACCGTATCCGTCATAGATGATGGTTCCGCCAGGCTTTACTTTAGGCTCGAACTTTTCCAGCGAAGGCTGGTTCAGCACAATGGCAGTATCGTAGCTGGAAAGTATAGGTGAAGATACCGGTGCGTCGCTGACGATAACGGTCACGTTGGCCGTGCCGCCACGCTGCTCAGGACCATATGCCGGCATCCAGGTAACTTCCTTACCCTCCATAAGACCGGCATAAGCCAGAATCTTTCCCATCGAGAGGACACCCTGTCCTCCGAATCCTGCAATGATAATTTCTTCTGTCATAGCCTTGTCTTTTTATTTTTCAGCACCTTTGTCCTTGAGGTCGCCAAGGTGGTAGAAATCGAACATGTTCTCTTCCATCCACTTGTTGGCCTTTTCAGGAGACATCTTCCAACCGGAATTGCAAGTGGAAACGATCTCGACGAGATTGGATCCCTTGCCCTGCATTGAATATTCGAAAGCCTTGCGGATAGCCCTCTTGGCCCTGTTGATGGCAGCCACGGTGTGGACCGACTGGCGGGTCACATAGCAGGTTCCGTCGAGGCTGGCGGCAAGCTCCGTAATCTTGAGAGGATAGCCGTGGAGGCTCACTTCCCTACCGTAAGGGCAGGTAGCGGTCTTCATGCCAAGCAGGGTGGTAGGAGCCATCTGGCCACCGGTCATTCCATAAATAGCATTGTTAATGAATATGATGGTGATGTTCTCGGCCCTGTTCAGAGCGTGGATCGTCTCGGCAGTACCGATGCAGGCAAGGTCGCCGTCACCCTGGTAGGTGAAGACCAGTCTGTCCGGCCAGAGACGCTTGGTGGCACTGGCAAGTGCAGGGGCCCTTCCGTGGGCAGCTTCCTGCCAGTCAACATCGATGTACTTGTAGGCGAACACTGCGCATCCCACAGGAGAGATGGCAATCGTCTTGTCCGTCATCCCCATCTCCTCGATCACCTCGGAGACAAGCTTGTGCACTACACCGTGGCTGCAGCCAGGGCAGTAATGCATCGGAGTGTCGTTCAGCAAGGTAGGCTTCTTATATACAACCTGGCCTTTCTCAATTATTTCTTCTCTTGTCATGGCTTTTCGGATTAGAACAGACGTTTGAGTGCATCTACGACTTCGTCAGGATCAGGGATGATTCCACCGAGACGTCCGAAGTGCTGGACCGGGATCCTGCCCTCGACGGCGAGGCGGATGTCCTCTACCATCTGGCCGGCATTGATTTCGAGAGAGAGGATGCCCTTGACCTGGCCTGCGAGCTTGCAGACTTCCTTGGTAGGGAACGGCCAGAGGGTGATCGGACGCAGGAGGCCGACCTTGATGCCATGGGCACGTGCGACCTCTATGCTCTTCTTGGCGATACGGGCTGCGGAACCGAAGGCTACGATTGCATATTCAGCATCGTCGAGCATGAACTCCTCGTAACGGACCTCGGTCTCTTCGATCTTGCGGTACTTGGCCTGGATCCTGTTGTTGATGATCTCCATCTCCTCGGAACGAAGCTCGAGGGAGGTGATGATGTTAGGCTGCCTCATTCCGACGCGGCCGGTGGTAGCCCAAGGGCACTCCTTGATGATCTCTTCCTCTGTACGGCGAGGCTTGAACGGAGGAAGGACGACCTTCTCCATCATCTGGCCGATAGCACCGTCGGCAAGGATCATGGCCGGGTTCCTGTAACGGAATGCGAGAGTGAACGCAAGGTCCACGAAATCAGCCATTTCCTGAACGGAAGCAGGAGCGAGGACGATGAGGTGATAGTCACCGTGGCCGCCACCCTTGCAAGCCTGGAAATAGTCGGACTGGCTAGGCTGGATGGTACCGAGGCCAGGGCCGCCGCGCATTACGTTCACGATGAGAGCAGGAAGCTCGGCACCTGCCATGTAAGAGATTCCTTCCTGCATGAGGCTGACGCCAGGGCTGGAAGAAGAAGTCATGACCTTCTTGCCGGTGCATGCTCCACCATAAACCATGTTGATGGAAGAGACCTCGCTCTCGGCCTGGAGGACCACCATGCCGGTGGTTTCCCAAGGTTTCTCGGCAGCCAGGGTCTCGAGGACCTCAGACTGAGGAGTGATAGGGTATCCGAAATAGCCGTCGCATCCACAGCGGATCGCGGCATGGGCAATGGCTTCATTGCCTTTCATCAAAGTGATTTCCTGATCTGCCATAGCTCTACTCGGTTTTTAGACGGTAAACGGTAATGCACCCGTCAGGGCATACGGTGGCACAGGATGCGCAGCCCGTACAGGTGTCAGCAAGAACCTCGTGGGCGAAATTGTAGCCCTTGCGGTTCACTTCCTTCGTGGTCAGAGCCAGAACGTCCAGAGGACACGCAACGACGCAAAGGTTGCAGCCCTTGCACCTTTCGGTATCCACGACGGTAGCTCCTTTCATTTTAGCCATAATACCTTGATTTGTGTTATTGTTACTGGTTGTACATATCCTTGTTGTAGAAGTCCAGGATCTCGTTGGCCATCCGGTAGGCGTTCCGCGCCGGACTGTCCGGGTTGAGCTCCATCGCTTCCAGGTAGTTGTTGATGGCACCTTGCCAGTCTCCTTTCTTGCGGTAAGCGTTGCCAAGAAGGTAGAAAGCCTTGTCGGAAGGAGGGTTGCAGGACGCGATATACTCCTTGAGTGACAGTATCGCTTCGTCGGTCCTGCCTTCCTGCAGCAGCCTTTCCATATCTTCAAGGCCGGTCATCATCAGTCTATGAAGAGGCACCATCCGCGGGTATCCTCCTCGAGTCCCCTCTGGATGCCGATGATCTTTTCGTACAGCATACGGCTCTTCTTGCCGCATTCCTTGCCGTAGGAATAGTGGCGTGAAGGCTCCTCGCTCTCGAGAGTAGGCTTGTCGTCGATCGAACTGATAGGAGAGATGACCACTGCCGTACCGCAGGAATTGACCTCGTCGAACTCAGCCAGTTCCTCAACCTTGATCGGACGGACTTCCACATCCATCCCCAGGTCGGCGGCTACCTTGCGGAGGCTGTTGTTGGTGATGGAAGGAAGGACGCTGGTCGAACGCGGAGTCACGTATGTATTGCCCTTGATGGCGAAGAAGTTGGATGAACCGAATTCCTCGATCGTGGTCTTCGTTGCCGAATCCAGGAAAAGCAGTTCACGGTACCCGGTGTTGTGGGCGATGTTGTATGCGTGGAGGGACTGAGCGTAATTGGCTCCGAGCTTGAATCCTCCGGAACCGCAAGTGGCTGCCCTGTCGTAATTCCTGGAGATGACGGCATTCCCTGGTGCGAGACTCTTCGCTCCCGAATATGTACCTACAGGCGAGCACATCACGGCGAACATCACATCCCTTGCGGAATGGATTCCCAACTGAGGGTTGATTCCGATCAGGATCGGCCTGAGGTAGAGGGAGGCACCGGTAAACTCGTAAGGAGGCAGGAAATCCAGGTTCTCCTTGACGCAGGTGACGCACATCTCGATGAACATCTCTTCTGAAGGATATTTCATATCAAGGTAGATGGCGCTGTCCTTCATACGCCTGGCGTTGCGCTCAGGACGGAAAAGACGTATCTTGTTATCTACACCCCTGAAAGCCTTGAGTCCCTCGAAGCAGGAAGGTGCATAATGGAAAATACCGGCAAAACTGCTGAGAGGAATGTTGAAATCTTCAGTGACCACAGGTTTCTCCCAGGCTCCGTCGATGCAACGGCTGTAGACCAGGGCTCTGGTCTGCGTGTAGCTGAAAGATAATTTGGTCCAGTCTATGTTAACCATATATTCGTTGTTTAGAAAAAAATCAGTCTTCGATAAGTCTGTCCTTGTTGTATGTATGGATCTTGGTCTTCCCGGAAAGGATCATATACCCGTTCTCCGCGAGGCTGTTGATCTCATCCTCGCCAGGGAAGACCTCGACCGGAGCGATGAACCCGATCTTATTGGTTATCGCATCCATAAGGTCCTTGCTCCTGGCTATTCCTCCGGTCAGCAGGATCGCATCCACCTTACCGTCGGCAGTAGCGGCCATCGCAGCGATGTACTTGCATATATTCAGGACATAAGCCTTTAGGAAAGTCTGAGCAAGCTCGTTTCCGGCTTTGGCAAGATTCTCTACGTCAAGCATACTGTTGGTACCGAAATAAGCCACTGCTCCTCCCCTTCCGACAAGTTTCTTCTTGACCTCTTCCTTGGTAAACTTCCCGCTGAAGCACATATCTATCAAGTCGAACGGAGGGCAGCATCCGGCTCTTTCCGGGGTGATCGGACCGTCTCCTCCCAAACCGTGGTTGGTGTCCAGGACGCGTCCGTTGCGGTGCAGGGATATCGTGGCTCCTCCTCCCATATGGGCGACTATCACCGTCACGTCATTGGTAGTATGGCCGTGCTCCCTCAGGTAGCGGCGCACGATGGCCCTGGAATTGAGGGCGTGGAACAGGGTCTTCCTCCTGAATTCAGGCAGACCACCCATCTTGCATTCAGGGAGCATTTCGTCCGCCATCGGAGGATCGGCAACATATGCTGTGGTGACCCCGAAGCGCGGAGTCAAACCTTTCTTTTCACGGATTTCATTGATTTCCTTGGCTATATCATCGGCCAGTATCGCACTGAGGTTGCACGCGTGGTTTCCGTCCCTGCAGGTGGCGAGCACTTCCCTCATATCAGGGTTGACGTTGTAGACACCGGTGATGACAGGGACGAAAAGTCCGCCCCTTGCCATAACTATGTCCACATCCTCGAGAGGAATGCCTCTGGAAGACATAAAGTCCTTGATGGCCTGCCGGCGCATATCAGACTGGTCCATTACGGAAGGGTACTTTGCAACCTCTTCGGCAGTATGCTCGAGTTTCGTGTCAAAGACCCTCTCTCCATCTGAGAAATAGCCTAGCTTGGTGGTTGTGGATCCTGTGTTGATGATCAGGATATTTCCCTTCTGAGGGGCTCCAGCGTTAGTAGAATTTGTATCCATTCGTTTCCTTAGACTTTTCAGACCATAAAGATAGTTACATTTTTCAATATTTCAATCGTTTTAACGAAAAAATCATTACCTATTTTCTAACGAATCCTTTCGATTGAAACGACTTGCACAATCCCGTCTTCCACTCTGAAACGGACATCAAACCCCTCGAAACACATCCCGTACACCTTCCTGGCGTCAGAATGATACCGAGGACGCGGGTCCTGGGAAAGTACTTCCCGAAGGGTTTCTTTGTCCAGTCCGTCAGGGAAAGTACTGTCCGGGAAAGACACCCGGAGAAGTTCCAATCCGTATTCGTCCACGAAACCGGACCTTGCGTCAGGATGGGAATCGGCGTATTTCAGGTATGGCTTGATGTCATAGATGGGGGTCCCGTCCATAAGGTCAGCTCCGAGGACGTTCACGACAGGTCCTTCTCCGATGGATTCCAGTTTCACTGCAGAGAGGCCGAGAGAATTCGGCCTGAACGGGGACCGACTCGCGAACACCCCTATCCTCTCATTGCCTCCGAGCCTTGGCGGCCTTACTGTGGGCTGGAAGCGCGTCTTGTCGGCAGGAGCTGTCACAGGATTGGCGGAGAATCCCCAGATAAGCCAGATATAATCGAAACCTTCCAGGCCCCTGACCGCATCCTGACTGCGGAATCCTGGTTCAAAGACTATCTGCCCTCTTACAGATGGGGAAAGGCCGGCCTGCCTTGGTATCCCGAACTTGTCAGGGAAAGGAGACCTGAAATATGCGATCGGCTCTATTTCCATAAGGAAGACATTGGCTTTGCTTTTTACAAATATACAAATATACTAAAAAGCAGTGAAAGGCCGACTGTCCAGGCTAGCGGATTTCGAAATCGATTATGAAAGGCCGGTGGTCGGACGGATGCCAGAAATTGGACAGGTTCCGGGGATCCCTGACCGGAGTCGTATATTCATCCGAGACGACCCTCGCATCCGTGACCGAATCGAACATAGGCTTGGTGCAATAGATGTAATCGATGCGGGACTGACCGCCGGTGGTCGTGAAGAATTCTCCGGGATACATCGTGCCTAACAAGTCTATGTAAGGTGTATTCCCATAGACGTAATCCTGGACGAGGAACCTGGAGTCCTGGTCAGGATAACCATAGACATAATTGTCCCTTCTCGAACGGGAATTGAAGTCCCCCATCATCATCCAATACTGGGACGATGCTCCTTCCTCCTTGCCGATGGTATGTTCGCAGATATACTGGATCTCCATCCTCCGGTACTTGTCTCCTTCCCTGGCCTCTGCGCTGGCATCCTTGTCCTCGCAACGGTACGCCCACCGCTGCGGCCAGGTGTGAAGGGTCACTATGTTGACCGTCCTGCCCCCGAGTTCCAGCGAGAACCAACCGCTGCCGTGTGTCACGACGCTGTCAGGCTCCTCGCCCACCAGCTGCGCGACTGTCCTTATCGGGTACTTGGAAGTCACGACCTGGGCGAACCTGTCGCGTCTCCCGCTGAATGCGACGTATTTATGTCCGTACCTGGCGCTCATCTCCTCCCAGAAGCCATAGAGATACCGGTCCGGATCGTCCGGAAGGTTCTGTGTAGAATTGGTCACATAGTTGGCCTGCCCTTCGCACCAGACGCAGATGTCAGGATCCTGCTCCTTGATCCACTGTACGAACCGTGCGTGCCCATCCTGCTGGCCGGACCACATCCCGTTCTGTATATTCCAGTAAAGGAGACGGAAGGAACCTTCCTGCAATCCTTTCGGAGTCTTGGAGGCAGACCCGCAGGAAGCAATGGCTAACAGTACTGTTGCAACCCCGATAATCTTATATAATAGCTTCATTTTGAATGTGTTTAACAATAATGTTAATTATAATAACTTTTATGTTATAGGACTTCTGGCCGCCCAGGGGCCTAACAAATATAATCAAGCTTGATGAATATTCGGAACTAATTGCTAATTTTGTTGATTAAATCATAAGTGATATCTAACCACAATGTTCAAGATCATTACAAGAGAAATGCTTACGCCGAACATCTGCAAGATGGTGGTGGAAGCACCGAGGATAGCCAAGGCCGCCCTGCCTGGGCAGTTCCTCATCGTACGTTCAGATGAAAAGGGAGAGAGGATCCCTCTTACGATCAGCGATTATGACCGCGAAGCCGGTACCGTGACCATAGTCACCCAGCTTATAGGTGCGTCATCCGCCGCCATCATCGCCAAGGAGGAAGGTGAATTCTTCAGCGATGTTGTAGGCCCGCTCGGGAACCCGTCGGCTTTCGTACACGAGAGTGAAGAGGAACTCAAGTGCCGCAGATATATATTCATAGCCGGCGGTGTCGGAACCGCACCTGTATACCCTCAGGCAAAGTGGCTCCACGACAGAGGAGTAGCCGTAGATGTCATCATCGGCGCACGCAACAAGGATCTCTTCATCTACACTGACGAGATCGGCTCAGCCTGCGACAACCTCTATCTCTGCACGGACGACGGAAGCGCAGGTTTCCACGGAGTCGGCACAGCCTGCCTCGAGAAACTTGTGGCTGAAGGCAAGCAGTATACCCACGCAGTGGCCATAGGACCTATGATAATGATGAAATTCGCCACCCTGACGTGCAAGAAGCTCGGTATTCCCGAAGATGTCAGCCTCAATATGCTGATGGTCGACGGAACGGGAATGTGCGGAGCCTGCCGCGTCACGGTAGCCGGCAAGACCAGGTTCGCCTGCGTGGACGGCCCGGAATTCAACGGCTATGACGTGGATTTCGACGAGGCTATGCGCCGCCTCGGACAATACAAGAGCGAAGAAGAAGAGGCTATGAACAAAATCGGACGATAAAATGGCAGAAAGAATACCGAGAGTACCGGTAAGGGAACAGGACCCTAAGGTACGTGCACATAATTTCGAAGAGGTTTGCTACGGTTACAACCTTGAGGAAGCCACAACTGAAGCGACGCGTTGCCTGCATTGCAAGAACCCGCGCTGCGTAGCCTCCTGCCCGGTGGGAATCAAGATTCCGGAATTCATCGCAAAGGTCAAGGAAGGAGACATCGCAGGGGCTGCCGCCATCATAGCGGAAGATTCCTCACTGCCTGCTGTCTGCGGCCGCGTATGTCCTCAGGAGAGCCAGTGCGAGGGTAGCTGCATCCTCGGAGTGAAGGGCGAGCCGATAGCCATCGGCAAGCTCGAGCGCTTCGTGGCCGACCATACAGCCGCATCCGAGCCTGCCAAGGCAGCCGGGAAAGCCACCTGTGGCGGAAAGAAGGTAGCCGTCATCGGCTCAGGCCCCGCCGGACTTGCCTGCGCATCGGACCTTGCCAAAGCAGGTTACGACGTCACCATATTCGAGGCCCTGCACAAGGCTGGCGGCGTCCTCGAATACGGAATACCTGAATTCAGGCTCCCCAAGGATACTGTCCTCAAGCGCGAGATCCAGGCGGTGAAGGACCTCGGTGTCAAAATCGAGACCGACGTAATCATCGGCAGGACCGTAACCATCGACAGCCTCATAGACGAAGAAGGATACGAGGCAGTATTCGTCGGTACCGGCGCCGGTCTGCCTAAGTTTATGGGCATACCAGGCGAAAACCTCAACGGAGTATTCTCTGCTAACGAGTTCCTGACCAGGAACAACCTTATGAAGGCTTTCCGCGAGGATTACCTCACTCCTATCCACGCCGGCAAGAAATGCTGCGTGGTCGGCGGTGGAAATGTAGCCATGGATGCAGCCCGCACCGCCCTGAGGCTCGGAGCAGACACCACTATCATCTACAGGAGGACTGAAGTGGAGCTTCCTGCCAGGAAGGAGGAAGTCCACCACGCCAAGGAAGAAGGCATCGAATTCAATATGCTCACCAACCCTGTCGAGATCCTCGGTGACGAGAAAGGCTGGGTAAGGGCTGTCAGATGCATAAGGATGGAACTCGGAGAGCCTGACGAGAGCGGACGCCGCTCCCCTGTCCCGGTGCCTTGTTCCGAATTCGAAATCCCAACGGAGACTGTGATAATGGCCCTTGGAACGGCTCCAAATCCGCTGATCGTAAATACGACTTCAGGACTGGAAGCCACCCGCAGAGGCGGTATCTCTGCTGACGGCGAAGGCCGCACCACCCGCGAAGGTATATTCGCCGGAGGTGATGCCGTGACCGGAGCAGCTACCGTAATCCTTGCGATGGGAGCCGGAAGGAAGGCTGCCAAAGCCATTGACGAATACCTGAAGACAAAATAACAGCAAATGTTCACGATACTGATCGCAGCGATCGGGCCCGCCCTGCTGCTCCTCTGGTACGTCTACCGGAAGGACACGCAACCCGAGCCTACCAGAATGATAATCAAGGGCTTCTTCTTCGGCGGCCTGTCAGCCTTGGTCTCGACTTTCATCTCGGGACCGCTCCTGAATATGGGCTTATACACAACCGACCCCCAGAGTTGGCAGGAGGCCCTGAAGATAGCGTTCTTCGGAGCCGCAATCCCCGAGGAATGCGCCAAACTGCTGATGCTATGGCTGCTTCTGCGCAACAGCGAGGAGTTTGACGAGAGCTACGACGGCATCGTGTACGCGACCTGCATAGGACTGGGTTTCGCGGCCTTCGAGAACGTGATGTACGTGGTCAGCGCCGGCGCAGACTGGGCCGGCGTCGCCACTTCAAGGGCGCTCTTCGCCATCCCGGGACATTTCGCATTCGCGGTCTGTATGGGTTACTACTACTCCCAATACCATTTCGGAAGAGGTAACCACCAGAGTGCCAAGATCAAGATGATTCTCTATCCTGTGCTACTCCACGGAGCATATGATGCCCTCTGCTTCTTCAGCGAATTGAACGAGGCTCTCTCGCTCATCATCACGATCTGCCTCATCGCCTTCTGCATCTGGCTTTTCAAGTTCACGACAGACAGGATCAAGCAGGAAGCTGCGGACAACGAATATATCGGTTCCGGCAAAGACATCAGACGGAACGGATATGATATCAATCAGGATTGGACAGACCGGCCGGAAGACCAGTAGGAACTAGAAACGTATTCCGGCGGAAATAATCAAGTTACGGTTAACCGCCTTTGAATCAGGCTCCAGCACTAGCTCGGAGCCTACTTCTTCCATAGCCAAGTTTGTAAGGCCGATCTGGTAGCCGGCACTGAACAAGAACCGGCCGACATACACGCCAAGTCCTATCTGGGCACCGGCATCGAATCTGTTGATCTGTGAATCCTTGAAGAAATCCTGTTTTTCATTCAACACTTCCTCACCATCGTACGATGCCTTGAAAACAGCATCTCCTCCGATACCGTATGCTGCATATGGTCCGGCTTCGAGAGCCAGCGACAGTCCGGTATTTATCGGCAACCTATAGGAAAGCAAAAGCGGCACTTCCAGGTAAAGCGGTTTGGCAGCTAAGCTGACAGAGACATTAACTTCTTGATTTACACTAGGATAAACATATCCGCCATTATAAAATTCATTAAGTGAGTATTCGAAACCTTTCCGGCTGGCAAACAATCCCGGCTGAAGATAAAGGTTGGAAACCAGCGGAATGTCGGCTCCTTAGGGGATATAGACAATCCCGATTCGCTCAACTTGATGTTGGAAAGGTTGAATCCACCCTTGATGCCGAAAGAAACCTAAGCGGAGGCACTGACACAGAACAGGGCAAGTGCAATGATGGTAGTGAAGAAATGCTTTTTCATAATAAGTATTAGAATGCAAATATAACAAAAACGGCTATATTTGCCATATATGAATATCTTTCCCGACGACAAGGAGCTCAAGAGGCTGATCACCCTCGATGACCCGTCTCCCCTGCGCGCGGCTGCTGACAAGCTGCGGAGAGAGAGGTATGGCACGGACGTCTACGTCCGAGGGCTCATCGAATTCACCAACCATTGCCGCAACAACTGCAGGTACTGCGGCATACGTGCAGGAAACAATCCGGTCCGAAGATACAGGTTGTCCGAGGAAGAAATCATCGCTATAGCCGACAAGGGGTACGGACAAGGATTAAGGACTATCGTTCTACAAGGCGGAGAAGACCCGGCTTTCGACGACGGGAGCATATGCCGTATCATAAAAGGAATCAAGGACGTCCATCCCGACTGCGCAGTCACACTTTCCATAGGAGAAAAGCCTGAAGTATCATACAGGAAGTATTTCGAAGCCGGAGCTTCCCGTTACCTTCTAAGACACGAGACCGCAGACGAAGCCCACTACCGCAAGCTTCACCCGGACTCGATGAGCCTGTCGAACAGGAAGCAATGCCTGCATAACCTCAAGGAAATCGGTTTCCAGACCGGTGCAGGCTTTATGGTGGGTTCCCCATTCCAGACCCTTGACAACCTGGTCGAGGACCTCCGCTTCCTGCAAGGTCTCCAGCCTGCGATGATCGGGATCGGACCTTTCATCCCGACAAAGGGGACTCCGTTCGAGAATGAGCCCCATGGGTCCCCGGAAATGACCCTCAACCTGATCTCGATCCTGCGCATAATGTTCCCTTACGCCTTGATACCGGCGACAACCGCTCTGGGATCCATCCTTCCCGACGGCATCATCCTCGGACTGAAGGCCGGTGCGAACGTCCTGATGCCTAACCTCACACCTCCGGATGTCCGGAAACTATACTCCATCTACGACAACAAGTCCAGCATAAAGGAAGAGGCCTCCGTCACGGACGGAAGCCTCGCAAAACTCGTACGCTCTGCCGGTTACGGTATAGTCGTAGACCGAGGAGACGTCAAAGCCCTTTCCTAAGGTTCAAGCTCGTCTATAGGCTGCTCCGGCAGGCACGACCTGGTGGTTTTCCAGGAATATGCCTTCCTGAGGTTCAGTTCCAATCCGGTTTTCGGATCGGTGCAGTCAGCTCCTACGGACAGTTTGTAGGTTCCCTTGGCGGTCTCCCAGGCCGAAGTCTTCTCGTTGAACGATGCAAGTGAATATGCGGTGAAATCCAGGTTCACCACCTCGCTCTCACCCGGCTGAAGGAGGCGTGTCTTAGCAAACGCCTTAAGTTCAACCGATGGTTTAGCTATTCCACTATAAGGAGCTGATACATAAAGTCCTACAACTTCTTTTCCGGCCACCTCTCCGGTATTCGTAATGGCTACGCTTACTCGGTATGCATTGCCCTCCTTCCCTGCTCCACGAAGCTGGGAGACCTTGGCATCAGAATAGCCGAACGTAGTGTAGCTCAGTCCGTAGCCGAACGGAAAGCAAACATCGCGTGAAGCAGTCGCGAAATACCGGTAGCCGACATATATGCCCTCCGAATAGACGGTGTAATCCTCGTTCTTGATCTGTTCTCTGGTAAAATCCGGTTTCAGGCTGCCGTTGTTGGAAAGTTTCCCGTGATAGTCATAAGGGAAATCCTTTGCCGAAGGAAGGTCGAAATAATCATTCGGGAAGGTCATCGGGAGACGTCCGGAAGGATTGACCTTGCCAGTGAGGACATCTGCTATGGAGCGGCCTGCCTCCATACCCGGGAGCCACGCACAGAGTATGGCATCCACCTTGTCTTTCCAGGAGGCTACCTCGACCGGATTGCAGATGTTCAGTACCACGACCACTTTCTTCCCGTTTCCGTGGAAGGCATCCGATACATTGGAAATGAGCTCTTTCTCCTCAGCGGTCAGGTTGAAGTCGTAGTCCAGGAAGCGGTCCTTGCATTCTCCGGAATTACGGCTGACAGTGATCACCGCCAGGTCGGAAGACTTTACTGTCGAGGTGATGAACTTGACCGACAGCGGAGTTTCCGGTATCAAGGCTTTCCCGACGTGTACGCGTATCCACTCGTTGTAGTCCATGTTCTTGCGTCCGAACCTGACATAGTCGGAATAAAGGTCTTCCAGGCGGCTTTCTATCCCGAAACCTGCCTCCCGCAAGCCTTCGCTGATAGTGACCGTATGCTCAGAGAACACGTTGCCGGCTCCCCAGCCTGCACCCTGGGTATCATAGGAACCGACACCGAAGAGGGCGATCTCCTGCTTTGCAAGCGGCAGGACTCCGTCATTCTTCAGCAGCACGCAACCATCGGCACCGACCTCACGGACCATCGGAGCAGCCTCCGGAGAAACCTTCTCCGAATATTCATACCCCTTGAACGTCGAAGTCTTCACCACAAGCTCAAGCACCCTCTTGACTGCCTTATCCAACGCCTTAATATCCAATGCTCCTGACTTTGCAGCCTCAAGTAATGCTTCATATTCACCACTGGTCCCTGGCTGGAAGATGTCGTTGCCGCTTTCAAGCTGTACGACCGGATGCCGGAGCCCGGTCCAGTCCGTGACCACGG
The DNA here is from genome assembly GCA_905235085.1 of uncultured Bacteroidales bacterium. Classification (GTDB taxonomy): domain Bacteria; phylum Bacteroidota; class Bacteroidia; order Bacteroidales; family UBA932; genus Cryptobacteroides. Next base: position 47,303 of record CAJOKD010000012.1, read on the forward strand.
CATTCTTGAATCCCCATTCGTCGCGGAGAATGGATGTCAGCAAACCTTTGTCCTCCTGTGTCCAGGGACCGTTAAGGCGGTTATAGGATGACATCACCGTCCAAGGCTGGGATTCCTTGACGCAGATCTCGAAGCCTTTCAGGTAAATCTCCCTCAGAGCCCTGGCGCTCACCCTTGTATCATTGATGATGCGCTGGGTCTCCTGGTTATTGGCGGCATAGTGCTTTATCGATGTGCCGACTCCCTGGCTCTGAACCCCGCGTACATAAGCCGAAGCTATCTTGCCGGTTATGACCGGATCCTCTGAGTAATACTCGAAATTCCTGCCGTTCAAAGGGTTGCGCTGAAGGTTCATACCCGGTCCGAGCAGCACGTCCACTCCGTGTTCCTTTACCTCACGACCGAGCACCTGCCCCATCGAGTAGATAAGCTCCGTATCCCAGGTCGAGGCGACTGCCGTACCGATCGGGAAAGCCGTGCAGTAGTATGCGTTCGGATCTCCTTCCCTCTTCGGCTCTATCCGCAGCCCCATAGGGCCGTCGGCCATAACCGTGGCGGGGATTCCAAGCCTTTCGATCGGAGCCGTCCTGCCGGCGATTCCCGGGACGGTAGTCGTGGAGCCGTAGTTGTGGTTGACGCCCACGACCATACGTACCTTCTCCTCCAATGTCATAGCTTTGATGACCTTGTCGATATTCCCTGCATTGAGCTTTGGCTGGGCCTGGAGGGAATAACCTGCCAAAGAAAGACCGGCCAGCAGGAACGCCAGCCTGATTCTGGTTGATTTATTCATAATCATTACTGTTGTATTATTGAGTAATCTGGTTTCCCGTATAGAGTTCATAGTATTTCCCCTTCTGGGCAAGGAGTTCATCGTGGCGGCCGCGTTCTATTATTCGTCCGTTGTCCATCACCATTATGTAATTGGCGTTCTGGACAGTAGAGAGACGGTGGGCTATCACGAAAGTCGTCCTGCCCTTCATCAGGGAGTCCATACCCCGCTGGATCAGTTTCTCCGTCCTGGTATCAATGGAGGAAGTAGCCTCGTCGAGGATCAGCACCGGAGGATTGGCAACAGCCGCGCGGGCGATTGCAAGCAACTGGCGTTCACCCTGAGAAAGGTTGCCTCCGTCCGCAGACAGGATGGTATTGTAACCTTTCGGCAGACGCCTGATGAACGAATCGGCATAGACCAGCTTCGCAGCCTTGCGGCATTCCTCGTCAGTTGCGTCCAGACGCCCGTACCTTATATTGTCCAGCACGGAAGCGGAGAAGAGCTTTGTCTCCTGGAGGACGAACCCGAGACTTCGACGCAGCGAATCCTTCTCGATGTCACGGATATCGAAACCGTCATAAGTTATCGTGCCCTCCTGTATTTCATAGAACCTGTTGATGAGGTTCGTGATGGTGGTCTTGCCGGCACCCGTACCTCCGACGAAAGCGATCTTCTGACCCGGATAAGCGGTCAGGGTAATGTCGAAAAGCACCTGTTTTTCCGGCACATAACTGAAATCGACATCAGTCAGGGAGACAAGTCCCTGGAGTGGAGTAAGCTCCTTACCTCCTTCCTTCATCCAAGCCCAAGAGCTTGTTCTCTTCTCGCTAACTTCAAGATTACCAACGTTTGAAACAATAGTGTTTACTAGTGTAACATTTCCGTTATCAATTTCTTTCGGCTCATCTAGCAGTCCGTAGACACGGTCCGTACCGGCTGAAGCCATCGCAATCGAGTTGATCTCGTTGGAGATGCTGGAAATCGGCCTGGTGAAGTTCTTCTGGAGCGTCAGGAAAGCCACGAGGGTACCGAGAGTAAGGACCGAACCGTTCAATCCGCAAAGGTACCAGGCAGACAATCCACCCAACGCTATCAGAGCTCCGACTATGGAGGTAAGCACATATCCCAGGTTGCCGATATTCCCGTTGATAGGCATAATGACGGACGCAATCTTGTTGGCGTTGAATACGCTGCTCCTGAGGTTCTCGTTGATGACGGCGAATTCCTCCACGGCTTTCTTCTCGTGGCAGTAAACCTTCACCACCCTCTGTCCGGACACCATCTCTTCGATGAATCCGTTCACTATACCCAGATTCCTCTGTCTCTGGACGAAGAATTCCTTTGACATCTTTCCCAGCCTGGTAGTCACACGCACGGTCAGCGCGGCCATCAGGATGGACACCAGGGTCAGCGGAAGGGACAGGACGATCATTGAAATGAACGTCGACAGAAGCGTAATGAGCGACTGGAAGAGGTTCGGAACCGTATTGCCGATAACTTGCCTCAACGTGTCCACGTCATTGGTATACACGGACATAACGTCGCCGTGGGAATGGGAATCGAAATAGCCGAGCGGAAGATCCTCCATATGGGCGAACAGATCCTCGCGGAGCTTGAGCATAGTTCCCTGCCCTATGTAGATCATAATCAGGTTGTATGAATATGATGCCACCACACCCACGAGCAGCACCGCACCAAGTTTCACCAATCCCAGCGCCAGAGGAGAGAAATCGGGCAAGGACTGTCCCAGCATCGGGGTAATGTAGTCGTCGATGAGGGTCCTCGTGAAGAGCGAGGATGCCAGGGTCGCCAGTGCTGAAACCACGATGCAGGCCAGCACTATGAGGAACCTGTACTTATAATTCTTGAATATGAACCCGAACAGCCTCCAGACCGTGGAGCCTTTGCCGAGACTCTTCTTCAGTTCGGCCCTTGAAAGGTGGGAAGGTTCCCTCATCCCCCTGGCCTTGTTCGTACCGCCACCCGGGGCGAAAGCTTTCTGTGCGTTCATCGTCTGCCCTCCTTTTCGTCAAAGTCAGCCTCGGCACCCGAGGTCTGCATCTCGTAGATATCCTTGTAAATCTCACAGGTTCTGAGCAGGTTCTCGTGAGTGTCGAAAGCTGCTACCTTTCCGTTCTCCATCACGATGATCCTGTCGGCATCCTGGATGCTCAGGATACGCTGCGATATGATGATCTTCGTAAGCCCTTCTATCCTTCCCGACAAAGCCCTGCGAATGCTTGCGTCCGTGGCCGTATCCACTGCGGAAGTAGAATCGTCGAGGATCAGGACCTTCGGCTTCTTGAGCAACGCCCTGGCTATGCATATCCTCTGCCTCTGGCCACCGGAAACGTTTGTGCCGCCCTGGTCGATGAGCGTATCATACTTGTCAGGCATCCGCTCGATGAATTCGTCTGCGCAGGCCTGCCGGCAGGCTTCAATGCATTCCTCGACGGTGGCATCCTCCTTTCCCCACCGGAGATTGTCCAGGATGGTTCCGGAGAACAGGGTGCTCTTCTGGAGCACGACGGCAACCTGGTTGCGGAGGGCTTCCATCGAATATTCACGTACATCCACCCCTCCGACCTTGACGCTGCCCTCGGATACATCATATAGCCTGGATATCAGATATACAAGCGATGATTTTCCGCTTCCAGTTCCTCCTATGACTCCGATAGTTTCACCGGCATTTATATGAAGATCAATGTCTATGAGGGCATTATCTCCACCTTTGGTATAGGCGAAATAGACATCATTGAAATCTATGCTGCCGTCCTTGACCTCCATTACAGGAGATGCCGGATCCGCCATATCAGGTTCCTCTTCGATAACGTCAGCTATCCTCCTGCCGCTCGCAGCGCTCTGGGTAAGCTGGAAGAATATCATAGACAACATCATCAAGGAAGACATAACCGTCATTATATACGTAAAGAGCGACGTCAATTGACCGGTCGTAAGTGTGCCTCCCACAATGAAATGAGCTCCGAACCAAGAAATGGAGATGATGCAGCCGTACACCACCAGGTTCATAACCGGATGGTTCAGCGCCATCAGGCTCTCAGCCTTGACGTTGAGGTTATACAGCGAGAGGGCTGCCTTGTCGAACTTGCTCATTTCGTGGTCTTCCCTCACATATGCTTTCACCACCCTTATGGCATCGATGTTCTCCTGGATCACGCCGTTGAGCCTGTCGTACTTCTCGAATATCTGGACGAAGAGCTTGGACGCCCTCCTTATGAGCAGGAAGAGGAATGTGCTCAGGACCACCATCGCGACCAGGAATATGATACTCAGCCTGCCGTTGATGAAAAAGCACATAAACAGGCTGAAAAACATATTCAGAGGGGCCCTGAAGCTGGTCCGCAGGAGCATCTGGAAGGCATTCTGGATATTGCTCACGTCGGTTGTCATCCTGGTCACCAGACCTGCCGTGGAATACTTGTCAATGTCCGAGAAAGAGAAAGTCTGGATATTCTCGTACATAGCCATCCGAAGGTTGGCCGCCAGTCCAGAAGATGAATATGCTGCAAAACGGGCTGCCAGGATGCCGAAGAGAGTGCTGAAGAAGGCCATCAGAAGCATCAGCCCTCCGTATCTGTAAACTTCGGGCATGCTGCCGGCGCTTATCCCCTTGTCTATCAGCGACGCCGTCACATAAGGGATGAGCACTCCCATTATCACCTCCGCGGTGGTCCATACGGGTGTAAGCAAAGCAGCAGCCTTGTACTGCTTCACCTGGGAAAGCAACGTCCTAAGCATTTGCTGCGATGCATTCTATCTCCACGAGTGCGCCTTTCGGAAGAGTCTTGACCGCAAAAGCGCATCGGGCCGGGAAGGGTGCCTGGAAGAATTCCGAATATACCCCGTTCATCGCAGCGAAATCTCCCATATCGGCAAGGAAAACCGTAGTCTTGACAACCTTTCCCAAGCCGGACCCGGCCTGCTCGAGGATAGACTTCAGATTTGTAAGGGACTGCCTTGTCTGAGCCTCTATCCCTCCCTGCGGGAACTCTCCCGTAGCCGGATCTATCGGAAGCTGCCCGGAAACGAATATGAAACCTCCTTGTTCGATTGCCTGGCTGTACGGACCTATGGCCGCCGGAGCCTTTTCTGTACTTATCTGTATCATCGTGTAAAGATATTTGCCTTCAGTCAATCTACAAATATAAAAAAATGCTAAATTTGAGACAACAGATCACCATAACCTCAGATTATGCACCCTAAGACCATCTTCAGCCTGGCAGCCGCCCTGGCAGCGTTTATCTCCGTTCCGTCCGCCGCACAGTCCGTCAAGGACTTGCAACAAGGTTTCCAGAGCCCTCCCAAGGAATCAAGGCCGAGAGTCTGGTGGCATTGGATGAACGGGAACATCACCAAGGACGGTATCAGGAAAGACTTGCAGTGGATGAAGGATGCAGGAATCGCTGGGTTCCACAATTTCGACGCCGGACTCGAGACGCCGCTGATAGTCAGCCACAAGGTCGAATATATGACTCCTGAATGGAAGGATTGCTTCAGCTATGCGATCGATCTTGCGGACAGCCTGGACCTCGAAGTCACTATAGCCGCATCACCTGGCTGGAGCGAGACCGGAGGGCCTTGGGTCAAGCCTGAGAATTCTATGAAAAAGCTGGTATGGAGGCAGATCGATGTAGTCGGAGAAGCCCCGAAGGCAGTCAGGGGCCGGAAGGCAAAGCCTGCCGAGCCTTCAGTCATCATACTTCCAGAAGGGTTCGACAATACCGGGAAGTTCCAGGACTGGCCTCTGGCCCTGACAGATAAGGATTTGGAATCCCTCGAGAACAAATTCCATTCGCTGAAGTTCTACAGGGATATAGCAGTCCTCGCAGTAAAGCTCTGCGACAGCGACATAGATTTCTCCAGGCTCGAACCTTCCGTCAGGACTTCCGGAACATATCCGGAAGACGGAAAGCAGATAGAAGGCAAGGCCCTGTACTGCCGCCTGAACGGAGACAGGGTGGGCAATCCCCTGACTGTGAATCCTGACAAGGACGGCTGGAGTTGGATAGAATACGGATTCGAGGAGCCTCAGACCGTCAGGTCGGTCATCGTCACCGAGAAGAAAGCCAGGGGCGGAGAAAACGATCTGACAAGGGAGCTGCAAGTCAGCGACGACGGCATCTCCTGGAAGACGGCGGTCCGGCTCGGCTATCAGGCTACGAGGCAGAAGACATATTCATTCCCCGGTATTACGGCCAAGTTCTTCAGGGTCCGTTTCAAGGACACAGAAAAAGGCGGAAACTGCCCGTTCTGCGTTTCCCAGTTCATCCTTTCATCGGTCAACAGGATCCAGCTTGCAGGAGACAAGGCAGGCAACCTGTTCTACAGGCTCCTCTCTCTCGAAACCACTCCGCAGACAACCGAGGCTGCCCGCCTGGAAGACGTAGTGGACCTCACCGGGAAAGTAAAGGACGGCGTCCTTACCTGGGTGGTCCCTGAAGGCCGATGGAGGATATTCCGTTTCGGCTACAGCCTGACCGGTAAGACGAACCATCCTTCGTCACCTGAAGCGACCGGGCTCGAGGTCGACAAACTGGACCCCGACGCAGTCACCGGTTATCTGGAGGCATATCTGGATACCTACCGCGATGCCAGCGGAGGAAGGCTCGGCGGCAGAGGAATCCAGTATCTCCTGACGGACAGTTACGAGGCAGGACCTCAGACCTGGACCGAAAACATAGCCGCGGAGTTCCGGCAGAGGAAGGGATACGACCTGCTCCCCTGGCTCCCCGCGTTGACCGGTATGATCCTGGGCAGCACTGACGAAACCGAACGTTTCCTATTCGACTGGCGCCGCACCCTGGGAGATATGATGTCCGAATACCACTATGACATCCAGAACAAGGTCCTGGCCAAGTACGGAATGGGACGCTATACCGAAAGCCACGAGAATTACAGGGCCAACCTGACTGATGGAATGGATTGCAAGCGCTACGCAGAAATACCGATGTCAGCCTTCTGGATGCAATACAAGCAAGGCAAGATATTCACCAGCAGGTTCGAAGCAGACATCAGGGAATCTGCTTCGGTCGCACATATCTACGGACAAAATATCGCGGCCGCAGAGTCTTTCACGGCAGATGGTTTCCGCGACGGGGCCTGGGTCTACTCCCCTGCTGTCCTCAAGCCGACCGCAGACGCTGCTATGGCCTCCGGCCTCAACCGCTTCGTAATACACTGCTCGGCGCATCAGCCTGTGGATGACAAGGTTCCGGGATTGGGACTGGGCAAATACGGGCAATGGTTCAACCGCCATCAGACCTGGGCAGGCCAGGCGCGGTCCTGGACAGACTATCTCAGCAGGAGCTGCTTCCTGCTCCAGCAGGGCCGCTTCGTCGCCGACATAGCCCTTTATTATGGAGAAGACAACAACGTCACCGGCCTGTACCTCAGTAAAGGACCAGATATGCCGGAAGGCTATGCCTACGATTATTTCAGCCCGGATGTGCTGCTACATAAAGCCGAGGCAAAGGACGGCCTGATAACCGTTCCGACCGGAATGAAGTACCGGATACTTTACCTTGACCCCAATGTCCGCTATATGTCGATGGAGATCCTCAGGAAAATCAAGTGTCTCGCGGATGCCGGCATAACCATCTGCGGATCGAAGCCGGAGAAGATGGCCGGGAACCAGGGGGATCCGGAGGAATTCGACGCAATCGTGAAGGATATCTGGGAATCCGGGAGGAAGAATGTTTCCTCAGGCATACCGGCCGGCAAGGTCCTGGAATCCATCGGAGTCGAACCCGACTTCGTATTCTCGTCAAAGGACGATCCGGATGTACGGTTCGTCCACAGGAATACCGGTCCCGGGGATATATACTGGGTGACAAACCTGTCCGACAATCCATTGAAGATGGAAGCTTCCTTCAGGGTAACGGGCAAGAAACCGGTTCTCTGGCACGCTGAGGACGGTTCATCCAAGCCTGTCAGCTACAGCATAGGCAGCGGCAGGACAAGTGTAGCCCTGAACCTTGCCAGGCATCAGAGCGTATTCGTGATGTTCCTCGAAGACGCCGGGAAGGACGAACTGCAGTCGATGCTGCCCAAGGAAGTCCTGACCCAGGTCACGGAAATCCCGACACCCTGGACTGTCAGCTTCCAGGAGAACCGCGGAGCACCTGCAACTGCTGTCTTCGACCGGCTCGCTTCCTACACCGAAAACGAGGATGAAGGGATACGGTACTTCTCCGGCACGGCGGTTTACTGCAACACTTTCGACCTGAAGATGAAGGACCTTAAGAGAGCGAAGAAGATACTCCTCAGCCTGGGAGAAGTGAAGGATATCGCGGAGGTGAAGGTAAACGGAGTCGACTTGGGAACCTTCTGGGATGATCCGTTCCTGGTCGATGCCACCAAGGCCGTGCGGAAGGGCCGCAATTCACTTGAGATAACAGTTGCCAACGTATGGCATAACAGGCTTGTAGGAGACATCCAGCCTGGAGTGAAGAAGAGGATCACCTTCACTCAGATGGAGTTCTTCAAACCCGGAGAGCCTCTGCTTCCGGCCGGCTTGATCGGGCCTGTAAGGGTACTTGCCGGAGCTGCTTCGGAATAGGGAGACAACGATTTATCCTAACTTTGGATTTGACATATGAACAAGATTTACTGCAAGAACACGGGCACCTTCAAGGAATTCAAGGAAGGGACCTCTTTGTTGGATATAGCCGGAGCTTTCGAGTTCGACAAACCTTACCCCATACTCGCCGCCAAGGTCAACAACGTCACTGAGGGGCTGCGATTCAGGGTATATCACAACCTGGACGTTGAGTTCCTCGACTACCGCACCTATTCCGGGCGCAATTACTATTGCAGGTCCCTCTGTTTCCTGCTTTACAGCGCCGTCCGCGACCTGTTCCCGAAGAGCTGCCTTAGGATCCGGAGACCTATCTCCAAAGGGTATTACTGCTCGGTCGACAAAGGCGACGGTACTCCCCTTACCGAGTCCGATGCCGAGGCCATACGCACCAGGATGCGCAAGACTGTAGAGGCTGATGTCCCTTTCAGGCGCCACGAGGCCCAGGTCGGTGATGCGATCGAGAAATTCCGACGCAGCGGCAACCTGGACAAGGTGAAACTGCTCGAGACCTGCGGAGAGGTCTATATCACGTATTACACCCTGGGGGATACATCCGACTATTATTACGACGAACTCGTACCCAGTGCCGGCTACCTCAAGACTTGGAGCGTGGACCTGTACAAGGGAGGACTTCTGATGAGGGTTCCTGACCGTCATCATCCGGAAGACCTGGCTCCGTTCTTCGAGCAACCCAAGACTTTCGAGGTATTCAAGGAGCTGGACAAATGGAACTCGATAATGAACCTGCGCAACGTGGGGGATGTGAACGAGTCCATCCTCAAGGGAAGCGCCACGGACCTCATCCAGATAGCAGAAGCCCTGCAGGAGAAGAAAATCGTCCAGATTGCCGAGGACATCGACAGGCGTCACGACGATCCCGAGTCTCCGGTCAGGCTGGTCCTCATCACGGGTCCTACCAGCAGCGGCAAGAGCACGTTCTGCAAGAGGCTCAGCGTCCAGCTCAAAGCTTGCGGCTTGCATCCGATATCCTTCTCGACCGACGACTATTTCGTCAACCGGCTGGATACACCGAGACTGCCTGACGGGTCCTTCGATTTCGACAATTTCGACACGGTGGACCACGATTACCTGCAGAAAGACCTCGTCAAGCTACTACGGGGAGAAGAGGTGGAAGTACCTGAATTCAACTTCGTTACGGGACTCAGGGAATTCAACGGGAAGAAGCTGAGATTGGGAGAGCGGTCAGTATTGCTCATCGAAGGCATACACGCCTTGAATCCGAAACTTACCGAACTGGTTCCTGAAAGGGAGAAGTACCGGATATTCATAAACACCATCACCTCGATATCTCTGGACGACCACAACTGCATCCCTACCAGCGACAACCGGCTGCTCAGGAGGATCATCAGGGATTTCCTGAAAGGTGCTTTCACCGCCCAGGAGACAATATCCAACTGGCCGAATATCCGTCGGGCGGAGGTGAGGTGGATATATCCGTTCCAGGAAGATGCAGACGTGCTGTTCAACTCATCCTACCTGATCGAGTTCGCCGTCCTGCGGACACACGCCGAAAGGATACTTGCAACCGTCCCTAAGAATTGCAAGGAATACAGCGAAGCTCACAGGCTGCTCAAGTTCCTGCACTACTTCGTCCCGGTATCAGACAAGGAAATACCTTCCACTTCCCTTCTCCGCGGTTTCATCGGATACGGGAACTAGGCATCAATCCATCAGTTTCTTGTACTTGAACCGTTTGGGCTCTACATTGCCCAGACGGGCCTTCTTGTTCTCTTCGTACTCGGAATAGTTGCCATCGAAGAATACGACCTTCCCGTCGCCTTCGAATGCCAGCATATGGGTGGCGATCCTGTCCAGGAACCATCGGTCGTGACTTACGACCACGGCACATCCCGCGAAGTTCTCCAGACCGTCCTCTAAAGCACGTATCGTATTGACATCCACGTCGTTGGTAGGCTCGTCAAGAAGCAGGACGTTACCTTCATCCTTTAGGGTAAGAGCAAGGTGCAGGCGGTTCCTCTCGCCTCCTGACAGGACCCCGCACAGCTTTTCCTGGTCGGCTCCGGTGAAATTGAACCTGGACACCCAGGCCCTGGCGTTGATGTCCCGGTTGCCCAGGCGCACCCATTCGGAATTACCGGCTATGGTTTCGTATACCGTCTTGTCAGGGTCGATGCTCCTGTGCTGCTGGTCTACGTATGATATCTTGGCCGTCTCCCCGATCGTAATGGTGCCGGAGTCCGGCTTCTCAACACCCATTATCAGTCGGAACAGGGTTGTCTTTCCAGCTCCGTTAGGGCCTATCACTCCCACTATGCCGGCAGGAGGAAGCTTGAAGGAGAGATGCTCGAACAAGAGCTTGTCGCCATAGGCCTTGGAAACGTCATCGAACTCGATGACCTTGTTGCCGAGACGAGGGCCGTTTGGAATGTATATTTCCAAATTCTGCTCTTTCTCCTTGATGTCAGCTGCAGCCAGCTTCTCGTATGCTCCAAGACGTGCCTTCTGCTTGGCCTGGCGGGCTTTCGGGGCCATCCTGACCCATTCCAGCTCGTGTTCGAGAGTCTTGCGCCTCCGGCTTTCCTGCTTCTCCTCGAGAGCGAGCCGCTTCGTCTTCTGGTCAAGCCAGGAGCTGTAGTTGCCCTTCCAGGGGATTCCTTCTCCACGGTCCAGCTCCAGTATCCATCCGGCCACATTATCCAGGAAATACCGGTCGTGGGTCACGGCGATGACAGTGCCTTTATACTGACGGAGATGAGCCTCGAGCCACTGTATGCTTTCTGCGTCCAGATGGTTGGTTGGCTCGTCGAGCAAGAGGACGTCAGGCTGACGGAGCAGCAGGCGGCACAGGGCCACACGCCTCCTCTCTCCTCCCGACAGGGTGGAGACCAAAGCCTCGGACGGAGGACAGTTCAAAGCATCCATAGCCCTTTCCAACTTAGAATCCAGTTCCCACCCGCCCAGATGGTCGATCATCTCGGAAAGTTCGCCCTGGCGCTCGATGAGCGCGTTCATCTGCTCGTCGCTCATCGGCTCCATAAACTTCATCGATATCTCATTGTATTCATTGAGGACATCCACGGTCTCCTGGACTCCTTCCTGAACCACTTCGAGGACAGTCTTGGAAGGATCCATCTGGGGCTCCTGCTCAAGGTACCCTACGGAATATCCGGGAGCCCAGACCACTTCACCCTTGTACGATTTCTCGACTCCGGCTATGATCTTCAGCAGGGTGGACTTGCCCGACCCGTTCAGACCGATTATTCCGATCTTGGCCCCGTAGAAGAAAGACAGGTAGATGTCCTTGAGGATCACCTTGTTGTTGTTCGGCAGGGTCTTCCCTACACCGCACATTGAAAAGATAATGGTCTCGTCTGCCATAAGGAGATGGATTAGGTTGTCAGGGATCAGGGATCACTGCATCTGGCGGATCCGCACTTCGATGGAAGAATCGGCCAGGGAGTCCGCTACCTGGCGTACAGGTGTATCGCTGTAATGGTAAGGATAGAGGATTCGCGGACGGATAAGTCTGGCAGCATCGAGACACTGTCCCACAGTCATCGTATATGGCTGGTTTACAGGCAGGAAGGCCACGTCCAGGTGCTCATCGGCGAGGGCGGCCATCTCAGGGATAAGCTCCGTGTCACCGGCCACATAGACCTTCAGACCACCTATCGTCAGGACATATCCTACTCCCAAACCCCTAGGATGGAATCTCAAATGGTCTTCGGTGGTATTGTAAGCCGGTACGACATCGACACGCACGAAATCTTCCACCTCGAAGGAATCACCTTCGGCAACGACCTCTCCGAATCCGAGCTTATCGAAGGAGCCCTGTGGCAGAAGCACGCGGGTCCCTCCCTTCTGCAAGGTCTTGACGGCATCGGCATCCAGGTGGTCAAAATGCTCGTGTGTGACCAGGATCAGGTCCGCCTTAGGGAACTTGGAATAATCTATGGTCATCCCATCCTGCTTGGAGACAGGATCGATCTGGATATGGAAATCATTGTAATCCAGCGCAAGGGAACCGTGCTTGATGAACACTATCCCGACTTCTCCGCCGGATGGAGCGGCAATCTTGTCGGTTTCGTATGGCAGGGCGGCTTTCTTGCCGCAGGAGAAAAACGGAAACATCACAATCAATAATAACAGTATTCTTTTCATAAAGACTAATTTGCTCTAAAATACGAAAAAATATTATATTTGTGTACTTAACAAATCCCAGAATGAATTTTGAAGGAATCATCGTGGGTGCCGCAGTCTTCCTGATAATCGGGCTGTGCCATCCGGTGACGATAAAACTTGAATATCACTTCGGAAAGAAAGGCGCCTGGTTTTTCGCCGTCGCAGGTCTGGTCTGCGCTGCCGCCTCACTGTTCATAATGCACCATACGGTTTCCACTATCCTTGCCGCTTTTTCTTTTTCTTGTTTCTGGGGCATCCGAGAGGTATTCCAGCAGGAGAAACGCGTTCTGAGAGGCTGGTTTCCGGAGAATCCCACCCGTCACGAATATTACGAAAACCTGAGAAAGAAATATCTGTAACATAATATCCAATGATTATCGTCTTGAAACTACTGGGCTCGATAGCCCTTCTCATATACGGAATGAAGGTTATGAGCGAAGCTCTCCAGAAAATGGCGGGCCCTCAGCTGCGACACCTTCTGGGAGCAATGACTACGAACCGTCTGTCCGGTGTGGCTACCGGTGCTCTCGTAACTGTAGCCGTGCAGTCTTCCGCTGCGACCACCGTAATGACCGTGTCGTTCGTGAACGCTGCCTTGCTCACGCTCGCACAGGCCATATCCGTCATTATGGGAGCCAATATCGGTACCACAATCAGCGCGTGGATCATGTCGGCCGGTTTCTCGTTCAACATAGCCACCCTGGTCTGGCCTGCTTTCCTTGTGGGAATCATACTCATTCAGATCGGAAAACACCGCTATGTGGGTGATCTCCTGTTCGGTCTGGCCTTCCTGCTCTTCGCCCTGGCGATGCTCAAGGACGCCGGTAACGAAATGGATCTGGCCAGCAAACCGGCTGTAGTCGCCTTCTTCGCAAGTTTCAAGACCAATTACGGAACTATACTGCTCTTCCTCCTCATCGGCTCCGTCCTCACCGCGATGGTACAGAGTTCGGCCGCACTTATGGCCATCACTATGGTACTCTGCACGACCGGAGCGATAACGATATTCCAGGGTATCGCTCTGGTTATGGGAGAGAACATCGGTACCACGCTGACAGCCAACCTCGCGGCGATGGGGGCAAATACCCAGGCCCGTAGGGCAGCTCTTGCCCACTTGGTATTCAACGTATTCGGTGTACTCTGGGTGCTCATACTGTTCTTCCCGTTCGTGAAGATGGTTTGCGGAATAGTAGGAATTGATCCTACCGATCCTTCACAGGATCCGACAAGGCTGTCCTTCGCCCTGGCTACCTTCCATACCGCTTTCAACGTAATCAACACCGCGATCCTCATAGGCTTCATCCCGCAGATCGAGAAATTCGTCTGCAAGCTCATCCCTACGAAAAAGACCGATTTGGAAGACGAATTCCGTCTCCAGTACATCCGTGCCGGTATTATGAAGACTCCGGAAATCTCCGTCCTTCAGGCCCAGAAGGAAATAGTGGTCTTCGGAGAGAAGATGGAGAAGATGTTCTCCCTACTGAAGGAGCTTTATTCCACCACGGATGAGAAGTCTTTCCTGAAGCTTTTCGAGAGGATTGAGAAATACGAGGATATGAGCGACAAGATGGAAGGCGAGATCGCCCGCTATCTCAGCGAGGTTGGATATTCCCATCTGTCCGATGACACCAAATCGAAGATCCGGTCGATGCTCCGCCAGATTGGAGAATTGGAGAGTATCGGCGACAGTTTCTTCTGCATTGCCCGAATCCTCAGGCGCGGACGTGAGAACAAGGTGGAATACACAGAAGAGCAGACAGAGGGTGGACGCGAGATGTACAAACTCGTGGAAGATGCCTTGCACCAGATGAATTTCGCACTGGCCAACCGCAAGGAAGATGTCCAGCTTTCCGCTTCCGTAGAAATCGAAAAGCGGATTAATGAATGCCGCAACCTCTGGAGAGCACGCAACGTCGAGAATGTTGACAACCATATTTACGGATATAGCAGCGGAAGTGTATTCACAGACCTGATCAACGAGTGTGAAAAGACGGGAGACTTTATCATGAACGTAGTCGAGGCACGCCTCGGTGTCGTCCGAAACGGTATCCGTATAAAAGGCATCCAGATAGACACTGACAGCAAGTTGGTTTCTGTGGACAATACGACGGTTTCTTTCACAAGGACGGACTACGAGCTCCTCAAGCTCCTGGCTTCGAACCCGGGCAAGGTGTTCACCAGGGAAGAAATCCTAAAGGAAGCCTGGCCTGACGACGAGATTGTCTCAGGAAAGACCGTCGATGCCACCATCGCCCGTATCCGCCGCAAGATCGGGCAGTATGCGTCCTGCATCGCCGGAGACAGCGTTTCAGGCTATTCATTCCAGGAATAAACAACTCTTCTGAATATGACAAGATTAGCTTTATTTGTCGCAGTTCTTCTCTCAGGAACTGCCTGCTTCGCTCAACAAGCCCTGTGGGGTGGAGCCCAGATAGAATCCCCGGTCATCAACGACAACGGAACGGTAACTTTCAGGTGCGTTGCTCCCAAGGCCGTGAAAGTCCAGGTTACAGGAGACTTCCTTCCTACCAGGAAGGTCCAGACCGAATGGGGAGAATTCGATGCCCCCGGCGTGGGTGAATTCACCGAAGGAAAGAACGGACTCTGGGAATATACTACCCCTGAAGCGGTCGCCCCGGAGCTCTATCTCTACAACCTGATCATAGACGGGAACCAGACCCTCGACTTCAACAATATGTGGATTAACCGGGATGTGAGCACCATCAACAATATGTTCCTGGTCCCAGGCGGGAGATCCGACTACTATGCTGTCAGGAACGTCCCGCACGGAACAGTCTCAAAGGTCTGGTATCCTTGCACCTTGACCAAGAACAACAGGAGGATGACGGTCTACACTCCGGCAGGCTACAATCCTACCGGCAAGACCCGTTATCCGGTGGTTTATATCCTTCACGGTGCCGGAGGTGACGAAGATGCCTGGGTTACCGAAGGCCGCGCCTCACAGATACTAGACAATATGATCGCCGAAGGCAGGTGCAAGCCTATGATAGCCGTATTTACCAACGGAAACATATCCCAGGAAGCCGCTCCTCTCGAGAATTCCACCGGCTATGTAAGGCCAGTGTTCCGCCAGGAGAAGCAGATGGAAGGCTCGTTCGAAGAGACTTTCCCTGAGATTGTCAAGTACATAGACAGCCATTACAAGACTTTGGCCAACAAGAAGAACCGCGCAATCTGCGGTCTTTCGATGGGTGGATTCCATACAATGTACATCTCGCTGAACTATCCGGACTTGTTCAACTATTCGGGTATGTTCTCCGCCGCGGTGGGGGTAAGCGATCCCAAGATTTCTCCTCTCTACCAGGATGTGGACGCGAAGCTCGCCACATATTTCAGCAAGAAACCGGCCCTGCTGTGGATCGGGATCGGCAAGACCGACTTCCTCTACAATCAGAACGAGGAGCTTCGGGCAAAGCTGGATGCTGCAGGATATCCTTACACCTACCTTGAGACTGACGGCGGGCATATCTGGAAAAACTGGAGGATATACCTGACTGAATTCCTTCCGAAGCTGTTCTAAACAATATTTCAAGATATGCGCCTTTTCAAATATATCCTTGCTGCGCTGATCGCTGCAGCTACGTTGGCAGCCTGTTCCGATGAAGGCAAGAACGTTCCCTTTACCGAAGCGAGGAACTATTTCGTCAGGAACGACGTCGTCCTGCCGCTCGTATCTCCGGTCATCGAATCCCAGGCTCAGCTCGACAGCCTTTTCGGGATGGCCGCGGTAATGGGCAGGAACGGGAGGCCAACTGACATAGATTTCAGCAGGGAGTTCTGCGTCGCCTACGTGGTCCCTCCGACCGATACCCTGACCGAAATCGTGCCGGTGGCAGTGACATCCAAGGGACAGGAGCTGACCTGCACTTTCGAAATCAGGAAGGGAGACCCGATCACCTGGACCATCCAACCTTTCAGCCTCATAGTCATAGACAGAAGCTACCACAAGAAGCAAGTCAAAGTAAAGGTCGACTGATTCCGTTATGAAAAGAGCAGCGAGCCTTATTCTGGCAGGATTGATATGCCTGGCCGCCACCGGACAGACCAAGCCCTCCCCTTCCGAAGTGACTGTTGCCAAGGACGGGAGCGGAGACTTCACAACCATTCAGGAAGCCGTCAATGCCCTTAGGTCTTTCAGGCCGGAGGGCAGGGCCGTGATTCGTGTAAGGAACGGTGTATATGAGGAAAAAGTGGTGATTCCGGCGCACAAGACCGATATCTCTCTCATCGGGGAAAGCCGTGATTCGACCATCCTCATATGGCACGACCACGCCAATATGCCCGATGGGAAAGGAAGCACCATAGGGACATTCGAATCCTATACGCTGAAGGTGGAAGGACCTGGGTTCATCTGCGAGGATATGACTATCGTCAACGATGCGATGACCTACAACAATCCCCGGTGGCAGATAACCCGCAAGGATGTTTACAACTTAGGACAAGCAGTGGCGGTACATATAGATGCAGACCGGGTAGTATTCCGGAACTGCGCTCTCAAGGGCTTCCAGGACACATTGTTCACCGGGAACCCGGAAGGAAGGGAACTGTTCGACAACTGCTGGATCGAAGGTACGGTCGATTTCATATTCGGCCCCGCCACGGTCTGGTTCAGGCAATGCCACCTCCACGCCCTTTCTGACGGGTATTACACCGCCGCATCCACTCCGGAAGGCAGGTTCGGGTACATTTTCGACGCCTGCACATTCACTGCGGCCGAGGGCATCAGCAAACTGTGGCTCGGACGTCCCTGGCGTCCCTTTGCACAGGTAGTGCTCAAGGATTGCCTGATAGATGCACCGGTAGACCCGCTGGGATGGAACGACTGGGGAGATCCGGCCACCCACAAGACCGCCAGGTTCTGGGAATACTCCTGCTCCGGCAAGGGAGCCGGCCGCTCCGGCAGAGCTGCGTGGTCAAAGAGGATTTCCAACGGACGCGCCCGCAAGATTACGCAGGAGAAAGTGTTCACCCGCCCTGCGGATAAATGGGAAACTTACCGTTGACCTGTCCATGTTTCACCAATAATTGCTAAATTTGTTAACGTATTCCACATAATATTTAATCTATGAGCAAATTGCACGTAATCAACCACCCTATGATCCAGCACAAGCTGACGATTATGAGGGACAAGAACACAGGATCCAAGGATTTCAGGGAACTTTTGAAGGAGATTTCGCTCCTGATGGGTTATGAAGTGACTAGGGAAATTCCCCTCGAGGCCGTGGAGATCGAGACTCCGATATGCAAGATGACAGCCAAGGAAGTTTCCGGACGCAAGCTTGCCATCGTGCCTATACTTCGAGCGGGAATGGGAATGGTGGAGGGCCTCCAGACTCTGGTGCCGGTAGCCAAGGTAGGTCATATAGGTCTTTATCGCGACGAGGAAACCAGGAATCCGGTGGTCTATTACTGCAAGCTCCCTGAGGATATCCAGGATAGGATGGTGATCGTAACCGATCCGATGCTCGCCACCGGAGGAAGCGCTTGCGATGCATTGTCAATGCTCAAGGAGAGAGGGTGCACGAATATCCGCCTGATGTGCCTGGTAGGTGTGCCGGAGGGCATCGAGAGGGTGCAGAGAGAACACCCTGACGTCGACATCTATCTTGCTGCCGTGGATGACCACCTGAATGAGAATGCATACATCGTTCCTGGCCTCGGAGATGCAGGCGACAGGATTTTCGGCACCAAGTAACGACAACGAATTAAAGAACTGATAACCAATAATATATGGATTTCAAAAGAATCGCGCTGATGGCTGTTTCCGCCATTGCGATAATGTCGATGGCCTCAGGATGCCTGGTAGGCAAATATATGTGCAACTACGCCCTGCTTCCTGAGGAGCACGGCAACGACATCGAAGGAGACCGCGCGAAGGCGGAGTCAAGGTACCCTGGGATCATCAAGTGGTATGATGGCCTTCACGACTCAGGAGTATTCAAGGACACGACTATGATCGGAGAAGGTGGATTCAAGCTCCACGCTGTGTATTCCCCTGCCTCCAAGCCGTCAAAGGCACAGGGTACGGCGATAGTCATCCACGGATACACAGACAACCATCTCTGCTTCCTGAACCTTGTGAGGATGTATCGAGATTCCTTGAATTACAACGTGCTGGTACCGGACCTGCATTACCACGGCTATTCCGAAGGCAAGGCGGTACAGATGGGCTGGCTGGACAGGCTTGACATAGAAAGATGGATCCCTCTTGCCCACGGCATCTGGCCGGATGATTTTATGGTCATCCACGGGGTTTCGATGGGCGCTGCCACCACTATGATGGTCAGCGGAGACGAATTGCCCGGATACGTAAGGGCATTCGTCGAGGACTGCGGTTATTCCTCAGTCTGGGACCAGTACAAGCATAACCTGAAGGACCAGTTCCATCTTCCTCCTTTCCCTGTACTGACAAGCGCCAACATAGTCTGCAGGAACCGCTACGGATGGGATTTCAAGGAGGCATCCTCCGTCAACCAGCTTGCAAAATGTGACCGGCCGATGCTCTTCATCCACGGAGAGAACGATGATTTCGTGCCTACAGACCACGTTTACAAGAACTACGAGGCGAAGACAAAGGGGTACAAGGAACTCTGGATTGCTCCGGGCTCAGAACACGCTATGTCATACAAGGACCACCCTGCCGAATATACCGCCCGCGTAAGGGCTTTCCTGGCAAAGGTCAAGGAGATTAAATAATCGACGGATTAGTTTTGATTTTCGAATAATTAGCGTAAATTTGCGGTCCGATAGGACAGGGGCGTAGCCCAGCTGGTTTAGAGCGCTGCAGTCACATTGCAGAGGTCGTCGGTTCGAGCCCGACCGTCCCTACAGTTTTATCAAAGCCGTTGACGATCAACGGCTTTTTTGATTATACACATAGACTAAGATATGAGAAGAATCGCCCTGCTGGCAGTCGTACTGCTCGTTTCCGTCAACTGCCCCGCCCAGTTCAAGGTAGCCACATACAAGGACGGCAAGAAAGCCGCCTTGTCCTTCACTTTCGATGACGGAGCTTCAGACCAGCTCACCCTGGCGATACCTCAGCTTGAGAAAAGAGGCTGGAGGGGAACCTTCTACATCATAGGCAGTTTCATCCCTGAAGGTGACGGCACCGGATTCACCTGGGATGTGATACGCGACCTGGGAGGACGCGGCCACGAAATCGGCTCCCATACTATGACTCACAGGAACCTGCTGGAAATCCCTTATACGGATGCAGTAAGGGAAGTATATGACTGTGACAGCCTCATTATGGCCAGGACCGGAGTCAGGCCGCTTTCCTTCGCATATCCGTTCAATGCCGCGGATGCCAGGATCAAGGATATGGCTGAATCAGGGAAAGTCGGTTCCAGGACTACCCAGGCTGTCCTGGGTGGAAGGACTACCGTGGATGGATTCACGAAGAGGCTCGATGAAACGATAAACCGCGACGGATGGCTGATCACGATGACACACGGAATAGAGAAAGGTTATGACCATTTCACCGACCTCGAAACCTTCATTGGATATCTCGACCTGATCAAAGGCCGCGAGGACGACCTGTGGATAGCCCCTTTCGCTGAAGTGACCTCATACATCAAGGAGCGCGACGACGTCCGTCTGGACATCAGGGTCAAAGGCAAGAAGGTCCGGATAGCTCCGGAATGCTCACTCGACAGAGAGATATTCCACTCCACCCTGTCACTGGAGACTCCTCTTCAGGTAAGGAAAGCCAAGCAGGGCCGTAAGGACTTGAAACTGAAGCGTTTCGGAGAAAAGACGTTTGTAGAGTTCGATCCATTCGGAAGCAGCATCGTACTGAAGCTGTCCAAACGCGCGGATCAATAGCCTTTAACGCTGACTGTCCCGGACAGGCGGATGTCAGCCGAACTGGAACCAAGCATTATCTCGAATTCGCCAGGCTCGAATACCCTCACCATATCCTTGCCTACTATAGAAAGGTCGTCAAGGGTCAGTGTAAAGGAAACCCTCCTTGACTCTCCCTGGGCCAGGGATACCCTTTCGAAGCCACGGAGGACCGAATCGTAGGTAACCACCGAACTCACTTTGTCGCGGACATACAACTGCACTACCTCGGTTCCAGGCCGTTCCCCCGTATTCGTAACCACCGCATCGACCTTCAGTCCTTTCCCATCTGATACAGCTATCGAAAGGTCCGAATATGCGAAACTGGTATAACTCAGACCGTGGCCGAATGGATACAGAGGCCCGATGACCCTGGAAACGCCGTTGCCGTTTGGATCGCCTGATCGCTTCTGCCCACCGTGGGAACCCTTCTTGTATGGGAAATTGTATTCAATCTGTCCTATAGACTTCGGGAATGTGACTGTAAGCTTGCCGCTGGGATTGTTGTCTCCGAAAAGGGTCTCGGCCAGGATGCTGCCTCCTTCGCAGTGAGGGAACCACATTTCCAGGATGGAAGGAAGGTTCTCATCCTCCCAGTTGACTGTAAGCGGCCGGCCGTTGACCAAGACCAGGACGACAGGTTTGCCCGTTTCCTTCAAAGCCATAAGCAGCATTCTCTGCCTTCCTGGAAGGTCGAGCGAGGTCCTGGAGTGGCTTTCCCCGACACAATCCGTATCCTCACCCATAACGGCGATGACGACGTCTGCGTCCTCCGCCTTCCTCACTGCTTGGCGGATCATATCCATCTCGCCGTCGCTCGGCGGGTATGGGATAATCTCGCTCACCGGCCAGCGGGCATCCTTCACCTCGCAGCCCTTGGCGAAGTCCACTTCAACGGAAGTACCTGACAGATAGTCTCGTATACCTTCCAGCATACTTGTACAATGAAGCCCGTTCGGCCCGTATCGGCTAATCATATAACCGGTTTCTTCGGCCATCGGACCGGTGACCAGTATTCTGTTCAGGGATGACTTGTCCAGCGGAAGCAGATTCCCCTCGTTCTTGAGCAACACCACGGACTGCCTGCCCATTTCCCTGACGAACGGACCGTTCACCGCAGGCCCGACCTCTGCATCAGCCTGCTTGCCGTCTCCGGTAAAAGGATTGTCGAAAAGGCCGAGACGGAACTTGACCCTCAACACTTCGCGCACCCTTTCGTCCACCACTTCTTCCGAAAGCCTGCCCTCCCTGACGAGACGGCGGACAGCATCGATGAATACGGCCGGCATAGTGAAATTGGTCCGCACGTTCAATCCTGCCTCAAGCACCTGACGGACAGCATCATCGTAATCAGCAGCCACCTGATGCTTAGTCTGGACGAACTCTACGGCCTCGCTGTCGCTGACCACATATCCCTCGAATCCGAACTCCTTCCTCAGCAGCTCGGTAAGGAAATATCCCGAAGCGATTACCGGTTCTCCGTCCCAGTCGTTATAACTGGCCATAACCTCCATAGGATGAGCTTCTTCGACCACCCTTCGGAAAGGATAGAGGAATATCTCGTGCAACTCGTGGGGAGTAATGTGCGGGTCAGTCCGGCAGTCGGCATCCCTGCCGCCCTTGGGGACTCCGTATGCAACGTAATGCTTCAAGCAAGAGGCTACACCCTGGCTCTGGATTCCTTCCACCATCCTACGACCGAGTTCCGACACCAGGTACGGGTCTTCGCCATAACATTCCAGCACCCTGCCCCATCTCTGGTCCCGGGCGACATCCAGGATAGGAGCGTACACGCTGTGATAGCCGAGCAGACGGGCTTCAAGTCCTGCGATACGGCCGGCTTCCAGGACCAGGTCCCTGTTCCAGGAACTCCCTATGGCGATAGGTGCAGGAAGAGGAGTCGCATTGGTATGGTTCAATCCGTGGATACCTTCATTCGAAAACTCCACCGGGATACCGAGCCTGGTCTGCTCCACGAACCACTTCTGGGTCTCGTGAAGCGCTTTCACGTGATTAGGGAACGGATAGATCAGGTCATGGTGTGCCTTGTATGCCTTCCCCACCCCGTTCAACTGCTCATCTATGTTGGCTATTCCGCTCGACCAGACCTCCTGCTTCCACCCATCTGCAGGCAGCGGATCAGGAAGCACACGGCCGCACCCATACAGGGTTGCAAGCTGGCAGGACTTTTCCTCCAGAGTCATCTGGCCAAGAAGGTCTTCTACCCTGTCCTCAAGCGGAGCGGAAGGATCCTCGTAGACATCCTTCGAACCGTTCTTGTTGAAATCGATCCAACCCTTGTGGTATATACCTTTCCCTCCCCAGAGGCTCAGGCATACGAAAAACAGCTGAACGAGAAGTCTCATCATTTGATATTCTCCCTACGCATTATGACAAGCACGTCCCCACTCTCGAGGATAGTATGCCCCTTAGGTATAATGACCTCTTCTCCGCGCCTGATCATAAGCACGATGGAGTCCTCATCCTTCGGATATTCACGCAGGATATGGCCCTCCCACTTGCTGTTAGGCGGCAGAGGATGTTCATAAAGGATCATATCACTCTTCTCCTGGTATGACCTGGCGCAGAACACCACTTCGTCACCTGAGCGGAGAACGGTGTGGCCATCTGGTATTATCTGCTCCCCATCTCTGATCAACATCGCGAGCAGGAAGCCTGGAGGAAGAGCCATCTCCTTGATCGACAGATCTTTCCACGCACTCTTGTCATTGATTATGAAATGTCCGAAATGAAGCTCCTCGTTCTCGTTGTAGTCGCTGAAGGTCTTCATGACATCAGTGTCCTTGTCGATCATATCAAGTTTACGGGCGGCATAAGGGATCAGCGAACCCTGAAGTGCGATCGAAATCAAGACGATGCAGAATACTATGCTGAAGATATCATTCCCCGGCTGTACGGACCCCGTAAGTATCAGGAGCGAGAATACGATGGATGCCGCACCCCTGAGTCCGACGAAAGACACCAAGGCGGTCTGCTTCAATGAATATTTGCGGAAACCTCCGGCAGGGCCGAGGATGCTTCCCACGGCAAGAGGCCTCGCCACGAAGGTAAGGAACAAGAATATCATGATAGCCGGCAATATCGCCTTCGTCAGGTCTGCAGGATTGGCCAGAAGACCCAGCATGAAGAAGATGAATATCTGCATAAGACCGGTGAGGCCGTCGAAGAAATTGATCATCGGCTTACGGTCAGGGAAATCATTGTTTCCCAAAATGATACCCACGATGTATGCACTCAGGTAGCCGTTGCCTCCGATCAGAGATGGGAAAGCATAGGATATTACGGCTACGGCTAGGATGAAAAGGGTCAGGTTGCCCGAACTGGAGAACCTCAGACGCCTGAGGGACAACAAGGCTGCTTGACCGATGATCAGACCGCAGGCGGCGCCGAAGATCATCTGAGCAAAAATAGTCCAGACTATGTTTCCGGCGCTTGCAGTCCCTGAGAGGACTGAAATCATCACGGCCGTAAGCATATAGGACATAGGGTCGTTGGATCCGCTTTCCACCTCGATGAGAGGTGCGGTGTTGTTCCTGAGACCCAGCCTCTTGCTCCTTAGGATCGAGAATACGGAAGCCGCGTCCGTGGAGCTTATGACGGAACCCATCAAGAAGCTCTCAACCCATCCCCACTTCAACGCAAAGTGACAGAAAAGGCCAGTAAGGGAGGCTGTAAGCAGGACTCCCAACGTTGCCAGGAGCGCCGAATCCCTGACCACCGGCTTAGCGGACAACCACCTTGTACCGAAGCCGCCATAGAACATAATGAATATGAGAGCCACGGTACAGATATCCCTGATAACCCAGTAGATGTTGTCTCCCATACTGGTTTCCGACACTTTGATAACCATTCCAAGCAGGAGGAATAGGAGCAGGGCGGGAACACCTATCTTGCCTGATATCTTATTCAGGAACAAGCAAGTAAGGATGATTAAGGAAAAAGCAACAAGGAATACTATCATTTATTCTTCAGATTAATCCGTTCATATTCGTTCAAGGCTCCGATAGCCTTCGGAGACAGGAGGATTATGGCAACGACATTTACCCACGCCATTATTCCGACTCCTATATCTCCCAGAGTCCAGACAAGGTTGGCCTCCTTCACGGCTCCGAAAACTATGGCTGTCAGCTGCACGACCTGGAGTATCCTGACCAGGATCATTTCTGTGCGCGGAGAACATTTGCCGTTCAGGTTGCAAAGGTAGATGATGCTGGATTCGGAATAGAAGTAATATGCCATTATGGTCGTAAAGACGAAGAACGCCAGGGCGATGCTTATGAATATGCTTCCGAATCCGCCCAGCACCGTATCGATGGCCGCCTGGGTGAAACCGACGTAATTCGCCCCGAGTTCAGGAGAATTGGCTACCAGCATCGAAGAGTCGGGGCCCAGGATGTTGTACGTCCCCGCGGAGAGGATCATCAAGGCTGTCGCGGTGCAGACCAGAAGGGTGTCCACATACACGGAGAAAGCCTGGACCAGTCCCTGCTCCGCCGGATGCTTCACATCCGCCGATGCGGAAGGGATGGCTCCCGTTCCCTGACCTGCCTCATTGGAGAACAAACCACGCTTCACGCCCATCATTATAGTGGAACCGAGGATTCCTCCGCAGACAGGGTTGATCCCGAACGCATTCGTGACTATCAGCGAAAGAAGGCCGGGAATAGCACGCCAGTTGAAGGCAAGGACCACGAGGGCGATGACGATATAGGCGACTGCCATAAAAGGAGTCACTATCGAGGCGACCTTGGAAATCCTCTTTATACCGCCTATGACCACCAGGCCTATCAGGAGAGCCAGGAACAAGCCGGAAACCACTGGATTGATGCCCAGGGAATTACTAGCGGCAGTCGACATCCCGTTGGCCTGGACGGTGGTAAGCATCACACCGCATCCGATTATGGTGAACAGGGCGAATACAACCGCCAGCCACTTGGAACCCAGTCCCTTGTCGATATAGCAGGCAGGTCCGCCTCGGGAACCATCTTCGTGTTCGAAATTGAACAATTGGGCAAGGGTGGATTCGACGAATGCAGTGGACGCGCCCAGAAAGGCTATCACCCACATCCAGAATACGGCTCCCGGGCCACCGAGGGCTATCGCAGTCGCGACACCCACTATATTCCCGGTGCCGACGCGTCCGGACAAGGCGATGCAGAACGCCTCGAACGATGAAACTCCTTTCTTCTCCTTCGGCTTGTCCTTCTTCCCGAACAGCAGGCGGGTCATAACTCCGATACGCTTCAACTGCACGAATCCGGTCCTGATCGAGAAATACAGGCCGGCTCCGACAAGGAGCACCACGAGCGCGGGACTCCAGACAATGTCGTTGATCGCAGAAACTATCCTTTCCAAATCCTACAAGTCCTTTGATATGCGGTATGTACCGCTCTTATAGTCATTGCTCTCTTCCTCTCCAGGCAAGGTGACGGTCGCGAAGGCTCCCTCAGGTACGGTGAACTCCCATATCCATTTGTCACCTTCAAACTTCCACGCACTCTTGATGAGTCCTGCAGCGGAAGGATACTCCGCTTTCAGGGAACCGAGACGCTTGTCAGGTACAGGCTTCATAATGATATGCTTGAAGCCGGGATCGGCCGGATCGGCAGCGATGCCCGCAGCAGTCTCCCATATCCACTGGCATACGCAGCCGTAGGCATAGTGGTTGAAACTGTTCATACCCTTAGGACCCATTCCGTTTTCTATCGTATAGCTGTTCCAGCGCTCCCAGATCGTGGTCGCTCCGTTGTCGATCGAATACAGCCAGCTAGGGTTCTTGCGCTGGAAGAGAAGCTCGTATGCGATGTCCGACATTCCGTTGTCGGTCAGCGTACCCATCAGGATCGAGGTGCCGAGGAAGCCGGTCTGGAGACAATTCTCGTGAGCTGCGAAATTCTCACGCAGACGGGCGATCATATTCTCCCTGGCTTCGCCTTCGACCAGACCGTTCTTCAGGGCGAAGAGAGCCGGAGTCTGCATAGTATTCAGTATATCCAGCTTGAAGGTCCCGTCCGGATTGAGGAACTTGTCGTTTATGTAAGCCTTGGCTTCATCGACCATTTCCTGGTACCGGGCGGCATCCCGTCCGGTGGAGGCGGCCATATCCCTCATCATCCCGGCATCGATCACCCAGTAGCAGGCTCCAAGGTAACTCCAGTAGGTAATCGCCTCTGGAAGAGGATGATACTTGCCGGAAGCATCCTTCGAGAAAGCTCCCCTGCCGTTACTCTCAAGAGCTTCATAGCTCAGCCAGTCTGCCCACTGGTAGTGGCCGTTCTCTTCACCGAGAGCCTCGTGGTCGTACTTGTTCTCGGCGACGTGGTTGATAAACTTTTCCATCGCATCCCAGTTCTCATCGACCAGCTCTTTGTCTCCGAACTGTTTCCAGATGGTCCAAGGAACTATGATACCGGCATCCGCCCATCCGAGGCGCATCATATTGTCCGGTGTAGCACCATACTGTGCCATAGGGGCGACTCCCGGGAAACCACCGACCTCGCTCTGGGTATCCCTCATATCGCGCATCCATTTATGGAAGAAACGGGATGTATTGGCGAAGAAGGTTCCTGTCTCCGTAAACACCTGGGTATCAGCCGTCCACCCGAGTCTCTCATTACGCTGAGGGCAGTCGGTAGGAACTGAAAGGTAATTAGACTTCTGTCCCCACATAGTATTGGAGATGAGCTTGTTCACCATCTCGTCACCGGTCACGATACGCCCTGTCTCCATCTCCTTGGAAATGGAAGTGACGGGGATGGACTCTACCGACTTGATTTCGACCGGAGCGTCCGCCGTGACTGAAATATAACGGTAGCCGAAGAAAGTGCAGTGAGGATAGTAAGGAACGAAATCCTTGCTGTCCGCGAAAGTATAATATATACGCATTCCGTTGACCGGAGTACGCAGGTTAAGTCTGTGGCAGCTTCCCTCAGGCCCGTCCATACCGCGGCTCCTCGCACCGTTGCCGTCGTTCAGGATCTCGGACGGGAGGCAGGTCAGGACGGTCCCGCCGGCAGCCTTGAACAGGAAGGAAGGTACGGCCGACGCATTCTGGCCGAAGTCCACGACCAGAGTCTCTCCCGGGTTGACAACGATATTCTCCCCCTTGGAGAACTCCTTGACAATCACTACCTTGCCATATTCTTCCTCGCTCTCTCCTTCCACTCCGCTCCAGGTATATGCCTTGACCGGGGACATCGCGAGGTCCTTGCGAAGATAGATCTCCGCCCCGTCGGTGGGGAATATGTTCCCGGAGAACTCGGTATTGACCTCCGGCTTGGAAAGCTTTTCAGGAGTGGCGTATCCAGGGAGCTCTCGTGCATCATATTCCTCTCCGTCGAATATGGCAGCGTGCTTGACAGGTCCCGCGACTCCTGCCTTCCAGTTCTCGCAGTCAGTCCCCATCAGCACTACGCTTCCATCCGCATATACGAGCTCCAGGACTCCCCTGAAGGCACATTTCTTTCCTATCATCCCTTCGTGGCCTCCGGGAGTGAGGATCTTGTCCGCCCACCAGCCAGGAGTAACCTGTACGGCAAGCTGGTTCTCTCCGCCTGCCTTCGTCACCAGCGCCTTCGTAACATCATAGGTGAAGGAGACCTTGGTCTTCGCATAGTGTGTGAATCCAGGCTTCAGGACCTCGTCTCCGACCGGAACTCCGTTGATATAAAGCTCATACACTCCAAGGCCTGCGGTCATCCACCTCGCAGACTTGACCTTCTTCTCGTTGACGACCGTAGAAACGAACCAGCTGGCACCGTCGGCCGAACGGCAGTTGCTCTGGTCGCCGTTGACCACTTCGCAGGTCAGGACGGGTGCATCCGCAGCTGAAATCCATTCGGAGGAATCCCAGGCAGAAGGATCCAGCGGATCCGTTAGGTTGAAGGACGGTTCCTTGCCGGAGCTGCAGGAAGATGCAGTCAGGATAGCGGCCACCAAGACCACCGCTATGGAGATAATGCTTCTTGCTTTCATATCAGGTATCATTGCTTTGATTTCAAAATTACTCATTTTAGGTGAACTAAGGAAGCGCGGCGGCTGTGACTTGACGGGCTATTGATTCCATTCCCCGGACAGTCGGATGTCCCATCCGCTTCTCTATGCCTTCCAGGCGTATGCAAGGAATGCCGTAATGGTCGCAGATGGTCAGCACCGATTCATTGAGTTCTTCCCTGAGTCCGTCGGACAGGATGAACCAGATTCCGGCATCCGGATAGAGTTCCCGTGCCTGCCGGAACAGTTCGGAAAGGGCCGGACGGAACTTGTACAGGTCGGACCGCTCTATAGAAGAATACTTGTACTCTCCCATTTCAACGCCTGCCCAGCTGTCGTTGATCGCGCCCAGGATCAATATGATGTCTGGATCGCCCAAATCAGGCAGCCTGGTGATGAAGCTTCGGTCGGAATAATCTTCTCCGTTATATCCGGTATAGGACACCGTAGCTCCTGAATATGAATTATTTACGCCGAGCTGATAGCCATCCTTTCCGGTCGCGGTCCACCACCAGGTCTGGTCTACGCTGGTAACGTCGGTCCTCTCCGGCTCAGGCTTTTCGGGAACATAGTACCAGAATGCGTTGCCTTCGGGAATATGGCCCTGGAAAGTGGAATACGAGTCGACCGTCTTCGGCTTGCCGTCCCCGCAACCGCCCTGCCGGCAATCGCCTTGACAGCTGTGCTGTGAATATGCTGAGAAAGGGATCAGCCCCGCGAGAAGGAATAGGATCAAACGTCTCATATTTACAAATATATCAATTTTATACGACGAAATGATAGTGGAATCCGACTTTTATTCAGTATTTTTGTGTGCATCGTTCCAAGATAATCAGATTCGAAGGCAAACATATTCTCATTACGGGAGCCAGCTCCGGGATTGGAGCTCCGCGCCCTGAAGTTCCTGAGGGTAGACATAAACAAATGATACGAAAAAGGCCTCTGGCGATCGCCAAAGGCCTTTTTGCGTGCTCTGTTAGGGACTCGAACCCTAGACCCACTGATTAAGAGTCAGTTGCTCTACCAACTGAGCTAACAAAGCATTATAAAGAATCAGCTCCTTAGTGAACCGTTCGGGGCTCGAACCCGAGACCCCAACATTAAAAGTGTTGTGCTCTACCAACTGAGCTAACGATTCTTTCCAATCGTTCGGTTTATCTCCGAATCGGGATTGCAAAGGTAGAGTGTTTGGATGAAAAAACAAAATATTTTCGAATAATTTTTACTTCTGCGTCAAAAATCCGTCAGTTCATTCAGGAATACCGAAGAGGCTGACCGCACCCATTCCGGGAAATCCGATGCCGGAACGAATCCCTCTTCCGCGAAACCCAGAAGCTTGTCCAGGTCGAACCGGTAGGAAGTACAGGCCGGCCTGGTCTTGTCCGGCCAGCACTCGCAAGCATCGTAAGCGTTGCATTTCTGCTCTATGTGGGACGGAACCATAAGGAGAGGCTTACCCAGATACATCGCCTCGCAGATGGACTCGAATCCGGCCGTGGAAGCGTATGCCCGGCATCCCGCCATCATTTCCAGGAACTTCCTGTCATCGAGATAGTGGAACGACAAGGTCTCGTCTATTACCTTTACAGGGGCTTCGTCTGCGCGGTCCCAGAAGAAGTGAAGCGGAATATCCGGATGCTTGGAATGCCACTCCAGGACATCCTTGGAGAATCCGGAGTTCAGCAGATAGCCGTGGATATAGTCCCCCTGCCCCGGCTGCAAAGACAGCACTTCCGGGCGCAGAAGCGGTGGAACTACGCGCAGCTTGCCATAACCGGCCATATTCCGGAAGCTAAGGGCGAGGATGCGGGAAGCGCGGAATGAGATCGCCTCGGACATCATATTCAGAGCGACGTGTCCTTCGTATCCGAAGGTGGGGAAAGAGAAGTCCTTGTGGGTGAACAGGAACTGGTGGCCCACACAAACGAGCGGGGCGTCTATACGGCTGAGGTGGAAAGCGTTTGTTCCGATCAGGTCGTAGAAATTCACGACCACATCAGGCTTGATGTCTTTCAGGCGCTTGACGATTTTCCGCACGGAAGGAAGATATGCAGAAAGGTTGAAGAAATTGTACAGGCCGGTCCTGGCGTAGTCAGCCTTCCTGTTGTTCGAGGACGGGACGAAATTGACGCTCTCGAACTGCTCGACCGGAGCCGCCACTCCCTCGCTGAAAAATGCCGGAAGCTTGCGCACAGGACTCTTCCCCACAAGCATCAGGGACACTTCGTGGCCGGCATCCAGAAGCAGGCGCTCCATAGTCATAGCCTGGGTCAGGTGTCCCCTGCCCTCGCCTTGGATTATGAATACATAGCGCATCCCTATACCGCAACCAAGTCTTTATATTCCAATAATTTCCAGTTACCGTCGAAATCCTGGGCAAGAGCGGTGAGAGACTCTACCCAATCGCCGCAGTTGAGATAACGTATCCCGTGCTTGAGCATCTTGTCTTCTGGATGATGGATATGTCCGCAGATGATTCCGTCGCATTTCTTCGCCCTGGCGAAGTCGGCCAGGTCGGACTCGAAACCAGATATGTAGTTGACGGCTTTCTTGACCTGGTGCTTGAGCACTTTGGAGAAGGAATACTTTTCCTTGCCGAGGCGTTCCCTGGACCTGTTCCACCTGTAATTGAACTTCAGGAGGGCGTTGTAAGCCAGGTCTCCGAGTTTAGATATCCACCTGAACTGGGCGGTGATACTGTCGAAGGCGTGTCCGTGGATGATGACGAAACGCTTGCCGAAATCTTCGAGAAGATACTCGCTGCAGAATGAAATGTTGAAAAGCTGGCAGGGAATGATGTTGTCCAGGAAGTCATCGTGGTTGCCGGTAACATAGACCACCTCGGTCTGGTTCTGCTCCATCATCTTCATTATGACGCTGAAGAAAGCCGATTCCTCGACAGTCCATTTGTCGTCTATCTGCTTGAGCTGCCAGCCGTCGATTATGTCTCCCGCGAGTATCAGCCTCTCGCAGGAAATGCGATGCAGGAACCTGGCGGCTTCCCCTACCTTGGAGAAGCGGGCTCCCATATGTACATCGGAAATGACTACAGTCTTAAAGCGCTCCGGCTCCATATTCTTTGATCTTCTGCTCGTCCTCAAGCGGACAAACCAGGACGTTGGGACCCTTTACGGCAACGATGTAATCCTTCAGGCCCGCGACGACCACGGTACTAGTCCCCTCGGCGTGGACGATGCAGCCCTCGCATCCGAATACCCTGATATCGCGTCCTATCACCTTGTTGTCTCCTTCCAATGCCTGGGCGGCTCCCCCGTCGGGGATAGGATCGTCTTCAGGCATAGGAATATTCTCCTTGATGGAACTGTAACTGCCAAGGTCGGACCATCCCAGGTCGCTTGCGATGACGTAGATGTCCGGAGACTTCTCCATCACTGCATAATCGATGGATATCTTCTCACAGGTCGGGAAAAGCTCATCGAGGGTCTCATCTTCCTTCCAGGTACCGAAAGAAGCTGATATCCTGTCCATTACGCCGGCAATTTGAGGTGCATAAGCCCTCATCTGCGAAAGGATGGTCTTCGCGTTCCAGATGAATATCCCCGCATTCCAGAAATAGTTGCCGGCCTTGAGGTACTCTTCTGCGGTAGGCAGGTCGGGTTTCTCCTTGAATTCCCGTACCTTCACGATCTCTTCAGGCCTCTTTTCCTCAGCGGAGATATAGCCGTATCCGGTATCTGGCCTGGAAGGCTCGATTCCGACCGTTACGATACGGTTGCTCCCATCAGTGAAGTTCAACGCCTTGCGTATCGCAGCGGCGAATTTCTGGACATTGATCACAAGTGCGTCGGCAGGAGTGACCACTATATTCGCATCCGGGTTCACGGAATGAATCTTCCAGCAGGCATAGGCGATGCAGGGAGCCGTGTTACGGGGCTCCGGTTCGGCCAAGATATGGTTCTCCGGGATATCCGGGAGCTGTTCCTTGACGATGTCGACATAGTTTGCAGAAGTGACCACCCAGAAGTTCTGCTTGTTGCAGACCGGGAGGAATCTGTCTACCGCCATCTGTATCAAGGTCCTGCCGATTCCGAGAAGGTCTATGAACTGTTTTGGCTTCCTTGGAGTGCTCACAGGCCAGAGCCTGCTGCCGATGCCTCCTGCCATAATCACCACGTGTGTATCCATATCGATATGCGGTTTGATTCTTTTGTAAAAATAACAAAAAACGTGGGATAACCGACAGTTTTTTGTAAATTAGCGAGGTTTATGACAAATAACCCTATCATTAATTATTCAATATTATGAAAAAGTACATCGCAGAATGCATCGGAACCTTCGTTCTGACATTCCTGGGCTGCGCGACGGCAATGTTCGTCGGTTGCGGCACGACTGCGGGCTTGTTCGCTACGGCAGCAGCCTTCGGTCTCTCCGTAATCGCTATGGCCTACACCATCGGCGGTATCTCAGGCTGCCACATCAATCCTGCCATCACTCTGGGAGTAGCACTCTCCGGACGTATGAGCTGGAAGGATGCCTGCGGCTATTGGATCGGCCAGATCATCGGCGCTCTCGTAGCCGGTGCTCTCCTTCTTCTGTTCGCCAAGGTTATGACACCTTCCGTAGCTTTCCAGGGAGCCAACCCTGCCGGTCTCGGTTGTAACGGTGTCGCCGGAGCCGGCGGAGCAGGCGGCGCTTTCCTCGTAGAGGTAGTCGCTACTTTCCTCTTCGTACTCGTTGTCCTCGGAACCACCGACGGTAAAGTCGGAGCCGGCAACTTCGCAGGACTTGCAATCGGTCTCTCCCTAGTCCTCATCCACCTTGTCTGCATCAACCTGACCGGAACGTCAGTCAACCCTGCACGTTCTATCGGTCCTGCAGTATTCGCTGGTGGACAGGCTCTCAAGGATCTCTGGGTATTCATCGTAGCTCCTCTGGTAGGCGGCGCACTGAGCGCAGTCGTATGGGGCGCTCTTGCACCGAAAGCAGAGTAGAAGCATTCCACAATGGATATCAAAAAAAGAGACTTGATCGCCCAAGTCTCTTTTTTTCATTCTTGCAGCCGCCTACATATTGAAGCGTGCAGCCTGCTCGCGGATCAGGTCCGCATCGTTGAAATAATCGATCTTCATCGCTTTCTTCACGTCATCCAGAGTCTTGGCCGCCACTTCCTCAGCCGCCAGCGAACCTTTCTTCAGGATGTCATAGACAGCAGGGATATCCTTCTCGAATTCCTTCCTCCTGGCCCTGACAGGTTCCAGTTCGGCATTCAGGATCTTCTCGAGGAACTTCTTGCATTTGACATCCCCGAGTCCGCCCTTGCGGTAATGGTCCTTCAGTTCGTCCAGATTGGCATATTCAGGCCAGAAGAGGCCGAAATGCTCGTCCCGGCAGAACGCGTCAAGGTACGTGAATACGGTGTTCCCTTCGATATGTCCGGGATCGCTGAGATTGATGTGCAGAGGGTCCGTGTACATCGACATCACCTTCTTGTGCATCTCCTCCGCGGTCTCCGAAAGATATATGCAGTTGCCCAGGGACTTGCTCATCTTGGCTTTTCCGTCGATACCTGGAAGCCTGAGGCAGGCTTCGTTGGAAGGCAGGACAGCCTTTGGCTCGACAAGGGTCTCACCGTAGATCCTGTTGAAGGCGCGGACTATTTCGACGGACTGCTCTATCATAGGTTTCTGGTCCTCCCCTACCGGCACATCAGTCGCCTTGAATGCAGTGATGTCCGCGGCCTGTGAGATAGGATAGCAGAAGAACCCGACCGGGAGGCCGCTGCCGAACGCCTGCTCCTCACCTTCGGCGGAGAATCCGCGCATCTGTATCTCTGTCTTCACGGTAGGATTACGCTGGAGCCGGGCCACGGTCACAAGGTTCATATAATAGAACGTAAGTTCGGTGAGCTCTGGTATCTGGCTCTGGATGAACAAGGTAACCTTGTCCGGATCGAGTCCGACGGAGAGATAGTCCAAAGCTACCTCGATGATGTTCTGACGGACTTTTTCAGGATTGTCGAAATTATCAGTAAGTGCCTGGGCATCAGCTATAAAGACAAACATCTTCGCGTAATCGCCGGCATTCTGGATGGCTACCCTGTTGCGGAGTGATCCGACATAATGGCCTATATGGAGACGACCTGTAGGGCGGTCGCCGGTAAGTATGATCTTGGATGACATTTCAGTTATTTGATAAGGTTCAAGAATTCGTTTCTGGTGCGGGAGGAACTCAGGAATATACCGGAAAAGGCAGAAGTGGTCGTGATGGCGTTGGACTTCTGGACCCCGCGCAGGGACATACAGGTGTGCATAGCCTCTATGACTACTGCGACTCCGAGCGGATGAAGGGCGTCAACGATGCAGTCCCTGATCTGGACGGTCAGCCTTTCCTGGACCTGAAGCCTGCGTGCGTAGGTCTCGACAATGCGCGCTATCTTGCTCAGACCCGTTATCTTGCCGTCAGGGATATATGCCACGTGGCACTTGCCTATGAACGGGAGCATATGATGCTCGCACATCGAATACAACTCTATATCCTTGACCAGGACCATCTGCTGGTACTTTTCATCGAATATGGCAGACTGGATGATCTTGCCGCCGTCCTGCCCGTATCCTTGTGTAAGGAACTGCAATGACTTGGCCACCCTTCCCGGTGTCTTGAGCAGGCCTTCCCTGTCGGGATCCTCGCCCAGAAGCCTCAGGATTTCACGGACTCGCGCCGAAATCTCCAGGGTGACTTGATCATCGTATTTTTCAATCTTTTCGTAAGGCATCTTTTGGTATAGTTGTTGATTGCCACAAACACGGCGTACAAATTTAGGCAAAAAACGACTAATGTCACGTTTTTTTGCATATCTTTGCGCAAAATAGGTGGCGTAGCTCGCCGCTTTTGATGTAATTAACTGATTATAAACAACTTAATAGATAGCTATATGTATTGGACTCTTGAACTAGCCAGCAGCCTGGACGATGCTCCGTGGCCGGCATCCAAAGAAGAACTCATCGACTATGCAAACCGTTCCGGTGCACCGGAGGAAGTTATAGAGAACCTCACCGAGCTTGAAGAAGACGGTGAAATCTACGAATCGATAGAAGACATCTGGCCGGACTACCCGACCAAGGAAGACTTCTTCTTCAACGAGGAAGAATATTAAGAGAAGGTTTTATTCTTAACATACTGATTCACAGCGAGATAAGCAAAATTAATTTGTTTGTCTCGCTATTTATTTTTACAAGCATATTTGGTCGTAAATAGCGCTTAATAGCGCCAATAATCGCGGGTTTTACAGATAAACTTGTCTATTTATCATCCTGCTGATTCTTCCTCATGAATATCGTTCGGTT
Organism: uncultured Bacteroidales bacterium; assembly: GCA_905235085.1. Classification (GTDB taxonomy): domain Bacteria; phylum Bacteroidota; class Bacteroidia; order Bacteroidales; family UBA932; genus Cryptobacteroides. Next base: position 83,025 of record CAJOKD010000012.1, read on the forward strand.
TTCGACTGAATACGGGAAACAACCCGATATTATTCTTAACTTTGTTTGTCACCAATAATGGGACTTGAAGTATGTCGAACAAAGTAAACACCGGGGAGATCATCCTCTACCAAACCGCCGACGGCCTTGCCAATATAGAAGTAACCTTGGTAAACGAGACCGTCTGGCTCACGATAGACCAAATGGCTACGCTCTTCCAGCGCAACAAATCGACTATTTCACGGCACATCAAAGATGCTTTCGATAGTGGAGAACTGGATCCGGATTCAGTTGTTGCGTT
>CAJOKD010000013.1 GCA_905235085.1 uncultured Bacteroidales bacterium
GGGCCATCTTGTAAACAAGGTCTGTCTTGTCCACATAGACAAAGCCGTCTTTGCGGATTTTCTCGAAGTCTTGTATGCCAATCGGATAAAGCATTTTGCGGGCTCTTTTACCAATACTTACAAAGATAATTTTTTTCTGAATTCACTGTCATAATATTGTTTTTGTTGTCTCTTATACTGACTATAAATTATTTATGTAAAAATACTTTCGGAAGGAAAGGCAGTTTTTTCGTCAAATGCGGTATCGTCCGCACCGCAAACAAGGTTCAGCCATTATGGCTGAACCTTGTTTTGTTTTTATGGTTATTCGAGAACCCGAGTCGCTATTGCTCGGGAGTGAACGGCTTCAGCCCCTTGGCCGCATCGGCCGCCGTGATTTCCTTGCATCCATTGTCCAGGTCCAGGAGGATGTACTCGTCGCTGCCCATTCCCAGTTCCTTCATATACGAAAGTTGGCGCAACCCGTGACGAGTCTCTATCCGCTCCACCAGGTCGTGATGCTCTTCTTCGGTCATCGCGTACACGATGTCGATGCAGGCTTGGTCGATGGCAAGGATATCCGTGGAAGAAAGGATCCCTACGTTCGGGGTGACCACAGGCTCGGCCGCGAGCCCCTCGCAGTCGCAGGATACCGACATATTCCGCATCACGTTCACATAGGTCACGTGTTTTCCGAAATGGTCGATCGTCGCTTTCGTGGACTCGGTCATCCTTTCCATAAACTCCTCTTCCTTGATGTCCCACTGGTCCGGCTGTCCGGGAGTCGTATGGATCCAGGCCTTACCGATCCTTCCATCTGCGCAACCGATGCCGATATTCTTGTTGCTTCCTCCGAATCCTCCCTGAGTGTGGCCCTTGAAATGGGTAAGCGTGACCATCGAGTCATAGTCCAGCAGGTGGCTTCCTACGGACATCCTGTCGAACCACTTTCCACCTGTGACAGGAAGGTTAACCGTACCTTCTTCGTCGATTATATCCACTGGGCAGAAAGTCCAGCCATTGACTTCCAATGTATTACGGTGAAGGTCCGTAGTATATCGGTCTCCATCGTAGTAAGTGTTGGTCTCGATGATGCTGGCGTCGGGGAGGTCCTTCTCGATAAGGGCCTGGACCCAGGCTCTGGGAATGATGTTCGGGCCGTGCTGCTCCCCGGTATGGAGCTTCACTCCCACCTTCCCGAAGATTTTTCCGCAAACTTTCTCGTACGCTTTGATCAGTCCTGCCTGGGACAGTTCTCTGGTAAAATAAACTGTAGCTTTCATCAGTCGACGAATTTTATCTTTTCCAAATCCCTCGGCTTGGCGTCAGGGGCCTCGTCAGGGTATCCGATGCCTACGATGATACGCAGCTTGTACCCCTCGCTGAAACAGAGCTTGTCCAGGAAAGGCTTTGCCTGCGGAGCGGAGTTCATAACCATCGGCGGGCCTCCCATAACTACGGTTCCGAGTCCGAGTGATTGGGCGGCGAGGCATATATTCTCGCACAGAAGACCTACATTTACGAGAGACATCCCGGATTCATCGTCGGGGCAGGCTACGGCAATGGCTGCGGTAGCGTTGCGGAAGGCATTCCTGAACTTTGGATCGTCGTTGTTCGCAACGTAAGGCATAATCTCCTTCATCACTTCCGTGACGCCGTTGAAATATTCGGGATTGTCGATGATGCGCAATTCCCATTCCTGCTTGTTCATTGCATTCGGGGCGTTGACACCACATTCGGCGAGCTTCTGGAGTATCTCGCGGGGCACCTGCTGGTCGGTGTAGTGACGAATCGACCTGCGGGCATAGATGTTTTCGATGACAGGATTTTCCATTTCAGATTCCTTTTTTGTCTTGTCAGCGCATCCGGCAGCTATGATGCAGATGGCTGCGCAGCAGATGACAGTTATTATCTTGTTCATAGGGAGATGATTTGTTTTTGTTTGCTAAAGTTAATCAAAATAATGAAATTTGCATTTCCGATCTTTTGTGATGGCAGAGCAAGGCAATATAATAATCAGAGGCGCCAAGGTCAACAACCTAAAGGATATCACGGTGGAGATCCCAAGAGGGAAGTTCGTGGTGATTACCGGTATTTCCGGCTCAGGAAAGTCATCCCTGGCCTTCGATACCCTCTTTGCGGAAGGTCAGAGACGCTTCGCCGAAAGCCTTAGTTCCTATGCCCGCCAGTTCCTCGGAAGGATGAGCAAGCCGGATGTGGAATCCATAGACGGAATCCCTCCTGCTATCGCAATAGAGCAGAAAGTCAACACGAGGAATCCTCGCTCTACCGTCGCAACCACTACGGAAATATATGACTATCTGCGTATTATCTTTGCCAGGATAGGCCGGACCTATTCACCTGTAAGCGGCAAGGAAGTAAAATGCCATTCGGTCAACGACGTGATGGAGAGCATCCTTTCCGGGGGCTGCAGTACCGTTTATATCCTTTCCGACCTCGGTTGGGATGGTCGGGAGGACAAGGTGGAGCTGATGCTCCGGCTAAAGGAAGAAGGATTCTCACGATTCTTCGGCAGCGAAGGTGTGGTCAGGATCGAGGATGTGATGAGACTGGCGGAGGGAGGAGAATATCCCGAAGGACTCCGTCTTCTGGTGGACCGTGTCAAGATGCCGGCCGCTGAAGATATATCGGAAGGGGAGTGGGATGACCTGGTAGCCAGGCTTCGGAATTCGGTCGACACGGCTTTCCGCGAGGGGGAAGGCAGTATGGTTCTGATCAAGGATGATGTCGTCGAAAAATATTCCAACAGGTTCGAGATGGACGGCATTACCTTCAGGGAGCCGGATGAATATCTCTTTTCGTTCAACAGCCCTCTCGGTGCCTGCCCCGAATGCGGCGGCCTGGGGAAGATAATCGGGGTAAGCGAGGACCTAGTGGTGCCGGACAAATCCCTGAGCATCTACGACGGAGCCATAGCTTGCTGGAAAGGAGACAAGATGGGATGGTTCAAGGACCATCTGGTCAGGGTTGCGGATCGCTACGGAATAAGGATATTCGAGCCTTATTGCAACCTTACGGACGAGGAAAAGTCTGTCATCTGGGACGGTCACAGCGTCGAGGGTGACGAAGATTCCATCATAGGGATAAACGAATTCTTCAAGTGGGTGGAGGCCAACAGGTACAAGATCCAGTACAAGTATATGCTGAGCAGGTTCTCGGGCAGGACTGTCTGCCACGCCTGCCACGGTTCACGGCTCCGCAAGGAGGCATTGTACGTGAAAGTGGGAGGCAGGAACATAGCCGAGCTGCTGGATATGGATGTGGACACCCTGCTGGACTTTTTAAGAGGTCTCCGTCTCTCCCGGTATGACAGGGAGATAGCAGGAAAGGCTATCGACGAGATAGTCTCGAGATTGGAATATATCCGCGACGTCGGCCTTTCGTACCTTACCCTCAGCCGTAGCTGCAACACCCTTTCAGGTGGCGAGAGCCAGAGGATAAACCTGGTCACAGCTCTCGGCAGCTCCCTGGTAGGATCGATGTATATCCTGGACGAGCCCAGCATCGGGCTTCATCCACGCGATACCGACAGGCTGATTTCGGTGCTCAGGCGACTCCGTGACATAGGCAATACCGTGGTCGTTGTGGAACACGATGAAGAGATAATACGTGCAGCCGACCTGCTTATCGATATGGGTCCCAAGGCCGGTGTGAACGGCGGTGAGATCGTGTTCCAGGGGAGCATTGCCTCAGGCATACCGGACGGCTGCAATTCGCTGACCCTCCAGTATCTTAGCGGGAAGAAGCAGCGATATGTCCGGCAGAAGCGTTCCTGGACGTACTCGATCACCGTCGAGGGAGCTATGGAACACAACCTCAAGGATATAGATGTAAAGTTCCCTCTCGGAGTGCTCACCGCGGTATCAGGTGTCAGCGGTTCCGGGAAGTCCTCGCTTGTAGGAGACATCCTGTATCCTGCGCTGTACCGCCGTATAAACCAGACCGGGGACCTGCCGGGAGTATTCAGGAAGCTGTCGGGAAACCTCGACCGCGTCACCAGGGTGGAATATGTGGACCAGAATCCTATCGGTAAGAGTTCAAGGTCCAACGCCGTTACATACCTGAAAGTCTATGACGACATCCGCAAACTGCTCGCGGAGCAGTATTATGCCAAGATAAACGGGTATACTCCTTCCTTCTTCTCATTCAACCAGGAAGGAGGAAGGTGCCCTGAATGCCAGGGAGACGGGTTCGTGAGGATACCGATGCAGTTTATGGCAGATGTCTCGATGGTGTGCGAAGCCTGCGGAGGAAAGCGCTTCAAACCGGATATCCTGGAAGTCCGTTACAATGGGAAGAATATTGACGACATCCTGAATATGAGCGTCTCGGAGGCAATCGAATTCTTTGGGTCGCAGGATGACCATCTTGCAAAGCAGGTGGCGCACCGTCTCCAGCCTCTTGTGGATGTCGGACTATCATACATCAAGCTCGGTCAGAGTTCTTCGACCCTGTCCGGCGGAGAAAGTCAGAGGATCAAGCTGGCGTATTTCCTCACCCTGAGCGAAGACTCGGATTCCGTACGCAGGGAAAAGATCCTTTTCCTTTTCGACGAGCCGACGACCGGCCTTCATTTCTACGATGTCGAGAAGCTGCTGAAGGCCTTCGATGTCCTTCTGTCCAAAGGACATACGGTGATAGTGGTAGAGCATAATCTGGACGTGATAAAGGCTGCCGACTGGGTCATCGACCTTGGCCCTGATGCAGGTGATGCCGGTGGGGAGGTAGTGTTCAGCGGATGCCCTGAGGACCTGATGTATGATGGTACGTCGTTTACTGCAGAGTATTTGAGGAAGGTTGGAGAATGAACAGGCTACTGGTCATAATAGTCACGTACCAGGGAATGCCCTGGATCCGGCGTTGCCTGGATTCCGTGTTCTCGTCTTCGATGCCGGCGGACGTATTCCTCATTGACAATGGTTCTGACGACGGTTGCCCGGAATTCGTTTCTGCCAATTATCCCCAGGTTATCCTGAACTGCCAGGACAAGAATCTCGGGTTTGCCCGTGCAAATGATATCGGTCTCCGTTACGCCATCGACCACTCTTACGGATATGTTTATCTCCTGAACCAGGATGCCTGGGTGCTCCCTGACACTTTCGAGCGGTTGGCCGCAGCATTCGGAAGCGGTCGATGGGGCTTGCTCAGTCCGCTCCAGATGCGTCCTGACCTGATTACACCTGACAGGCGCTTCAAGAAGCACTATCACGGTACGATGCAGCCTTCCGGTGACGTTCAGCCGGTGCGCTTCGTGATGGCCGCCCATTGGATGCTTTCCAGAGAGTGTCTGGAGTCGGTCGGTTTGTTTTCTCCTGCGTTCAGCCATTACGGGGAAGACAACAATTATTGCGACAGAGTGCGCACTCACGGATTCGGAGTCGGAGTCCTTCCGTCCGCCGTTGCGGTTCACGACAGGCAGGACAGGAAAAGGACAAAGGAACAGAGGATATATCTGAACTGTCAGTATTCAAAGGTCCGGCTCAGCGATCCCGGTTCTTCATTCCTCCTCCAGGCGGTCTGGCAGCCCTTGCGGCAATGCCTGATGTCGGTCCGCTGGTTATCGCTGCTGCCATTGAAGAATATCGGCAGGCTGGTCAGGGAATATCCCTCACTCAAGAGATGGAGGAAAGAATCCCTCGGGCAAGGGGCTTTTATAGATGATTGAGTTATGGAAGCTGTAGTAACATACGTTGACGGAAGCGACCCGAACTGGCAGCGGGAGTATTCAGAAGCTGTAGGAGGCGAAGTGCTGGCCAAGCGGTATCGCGACTGGGGGACTCTGAAATACCTGCTGCGCGGGATTGAAAGGCATATTCCTTCAGTGGAGAATGTTTTCCTCCTGGTGTCCGGGGAGAGCCAGGTGCCTGCCTGGATCGACAAGGAAAGGGTGAGGGTAGCCTTGCACAAGGATATTATCCCCGAAAGGTTCCTGCCTACTTTCAACAGCACCACGATCGAGATGTTCATCCACAAGATTCCGGGATTGGGAGAGAAGTTCCTGTATTTCAACGATGATATGTTTCCGGTGATGGACTGCGGCGAGGAGGATTTCTTCGTCGGAGACAGATCGGCGATAGGCTTCTCACATCACCTGTTCGCTGGAGGAAAATACAAGAAGAGGGTCCGTAACTCCGACCATCAGGCGAGGAAGGCCCTTGGAATGCGGCCCGGTCTCACTTTCGTAAGGCCTCAGCACACCTGCTCTCCTATGTTCAGGAGCGAAAACGAGAAGCTATACGCTTTTTCTGAGGAGACTATCTTCAAGGTAGTGTCCAGATTGAGGACAACCGAGAATTTCAACCAGTACCTCTATTTGGACTATCTGTATTACCTAGGCAGGACTACGAGGGGCGGCAAGATATCCAACAAGCATCTTTCTCCTGCGGTGTACCGCCCTGAAAGCATCGCCGCATTCATAGAGGACCCGAAGTCCAAGCTGATTTGCATAAACGACGTGCATATGGGGGATGAAGATTTTGAAAGGTACCGTGAAGTAATCCTGGCTGCCTTCGAGAGGCATTTCCCTCAGAGATCGAGGTTCGAGCTCCAGACTTGTCCATAAAGAATCCCGCAGGCCAGAGCCGGTTTAAGTAATTGAGGATTCTTAGAGCTAAAGCAATGTTGCAATGGATGCGGCAGAACGCCGCGCAAGGTGTGAAGAACACGGGACTGCCTGCGGGATTTCCTATTGCAAAGTTAGGCTCAGGGCTGTCTGCTGGTACGATTCTTAAGAAACTTGTGGAAATTGTTGCAGTTTTTTATAAATTTGGATGATGTTTTCGATTTTGTTTATCTTCGATAGCTTTACCTTATGTCCTTTTACAAAAAATTTAAGATGAAGCTGCACCGCGCCAAGCATGATTTCTTCTCAATCCTGGCGCAGCAGTCCGATTTCATTTCCAAATCCACTGCCTTGCTCGTCCAGATGCTGGATTCTTCCGACGAGGATGATTGGAAAAGGTTCGAAAGGGAGATAAAGTCCTGTGAAGTGCAGGGAGATGCGCTTCTCACGGAGTTCCACGAAATGCTGTCTGGGCGCTGGATCCTGAAGGTGAACAAACTGGACCTCCAGGCAGTCTCAATGGCGATGGATGACTGCATAGATGTCATCAAGGACACGGCCAAAGCCATAATTATCTACCATCCTGAGCGCATAGACCAGCAGCTGAAGGATCTTGCACAGATAGCCAGGTCACAGTCGGAGACGATAGCCGCACTGGTACGCCAGTTGACTGACATCAAGAAGAATCTGGCATCTATCTCTACTTCCTGCGAGAGGGTGACGGAACTGGAACATACGGCCGATGAAGCCTACGAGGACTACATAGGCTTTATATTCAGGGATGTCAGCGATGTCCGGGAACTTATCAAGTACAAGAATCTCTCGGAGATGCTGGAGAATGCGACGGATGCGCACAAGAAGATTTCCGACAACGTGCGCAAGCTGCTTCTCAACTATCTTTCAGAATAACTAGTCGGTGACAATAGTGCCGTAGTATGACATCGGGTCACGGTTGCGTGAGCGTACGTCTATGCTGGCACGGCCGTTCGTGAAGACAGTTATCGTATATACGAACGTGTCTTCCCCATTGTAGGTCGACAGGATTATCTGCCTGCGGTCTGCCTTCGGGACGGTGTCGATGTAGTCACTGATTTCAGCATCGAAATTCAAGCCTTTGCCTCCTCCGTAGGGCACGTTGTAAGCAACTCCGAAATAAGGGAGGTTGGAGAATATCTTGTCTCCGTCTATCTTGAGGGAGAATCCGTTAACCTGGCGGGATGCACCTCTGAGAGGATGCATTTCGGTTACATCGATTGTGAACTGCCTGTTGTCGAGGTTTTCCTGGACCTGAGCAGCTATCCTGGCTTTCTCTTCCGGAGTGAGCCTGAGTGTCGCGCATCCGCAAAGCAGCAAGGCAACGGCTGCGAGGACTGTAAGAAGACTTTTTCTCATTGTGATTATAGTGTTTAGTTGTTATTTTTCTCCCGGGATTATGATCTTGAAGCTGTGGCCGGCCTTGTTGAGGAGTTTCGAGTCCCTCAGCCATAGGTTCGCTTCCTTCAGCTGGTAGTAGCTTATTCCGTGATTCTTGGCGAAATCCACCAGATTCTCGATAGGCTCGTTGACGGTGACCACCTTCTTCGGAGCGTAATACGGGTATTTCTCGAAACTGCCTACCTGGAATCCGAAAGCTGCCGGATTCTCGAAGAACATCTTCGCTACCAGGATCCTGAACATATACCTTGAGGTTTCTTCAACCAGCCACAGGTTGAGGGCGGTCTTTTCCTTCTGGTCGGCCAGACGCTTGCTGATCCCGGCCATCCCGGCGTTGTAGCTGGCAGCTACGGTCATCCAGTCGCCGTATCTGTCATAGGCCCTTTTCAGGTACTGGCAGGCGGCTATGGTTTCCTTCTCGATGTTATACCTTTCGTCCACCTCTCCGTCGATGACCAGGCCGAATTCCTTGCCGGTAGCCTTCGTGAACTGCCACAGCCCGGCTGCACCTGCCGTGGAATATGCCTTCGGGTTGAGGTTGCTCTCTATCGCCATCAGGTACTTGAGGTCGTCAGGGATGCCGTACAGCTTCAGCAGAGGCTCGACTTGCTGGAAATACTTGTCGGAGCGCTTGAGCATCAGCAAGGAGTTGGAATGGGAATATGTGAAAGCGATCAGTTCCCTGTCCATCCTCTCATAGAGGTCGCTCCTGTTGAACCGGATGGTGTCGCCTGCGAAGACCGAATATTTCGGAACGGAAGGCGAGCGGAAATGTAGGTCTTCGCTGGAGTATCGCTGGGCGGAAGACATCGCCGGCAGCAGCAAGGACAGAAGTATTGCAGTCAGAAGCCGTTTCATCGAAAATATCAGTTCGTTCTGTTAGCAAATATACGAAAAGAGTTATCTTTGTACAAAACGAAACCACATTCTTTATGGCGGCATTCCCCAAAATATTAATATCACTTCTGGCTCTTCTTGCGGCAACCGGAGGCAGAGGGCTGGACAGGAAACTGGACAAAGCGTTGAAGATTGAGAGAAACAGTGTCAGGACTCTTGCACTTGAAGCCGGGTTGGCGGGCAAACTGCCCAGGACGGTCGACACTGATGGGAAGCTGGTGCTCGTAGGTCCCAAGGACTGGACCAGCGGCTTTTTCCCAGGCATACTGTGGGAATGCTATGAACTGACCGGCGATACTTCATACAGGAGCCAGGCCAGGGAGTTTACCAGCCTGCTGTCCTCCGTCCCGGAGATGAAGAATACGCACGACTTGGGCTTTATGGTTTTCTGCAGCTACGGCCATCAGTACGCCTCGGACAAGGACGAAGTTTCCCGCAAGGCCATAATCAAGGCCGCGGAATCACTGTATTCGCGGTACGACAAGGAAATCGGTCTCATCCGGAGCTGGGATTTCGGGAAATGGAACTATCCTGTGATAATCGACAATATGATGAACCTGGAACTCCTGTTCGAGGCTAGCGAGATGACCAGGGATTTCAAATACCGGCAGATTGCCATCGACCACGCCGACAACACTATGCGGAATCATTTCAGGGAGGATGGAAGTTCTTGGCACGTAGTCAGTTACAATAATGATGGCAGCATTGAGAGCAAGGGGACCCATCAGGGATATTCCGATGAGTCAGTCTGGGCTCGCGGACAGGCCTGGGGACTTTACGGATACACCCTCTGCTACCGCTATACCCGCGATCCGAAGTATCTTTCCCAAGCTCGGAAAATAGCCGATTTCATCATATCAGACCCGCGTGTCCCAGCCGACCATATCCCTTACTGGGATTACTGCGCCCCTGATATTCCGGACGCTCCGCGGGATGTCTCGGCTGCTGCGATCACGGCTTCGGCACTGTTGGAGCTTTGCGGGTATTGCACCAAGGAGGTGGGAGAACGGTACCGGGATTATTCCTGCTCCATTCTGGGCAGCCTCTGTTCCGGGAAGTATCTTTCCAAGCCCGGACGTAATACCGGATTCCTGTTCGGACACAGCACCGGCAACCTTCCGGGAGGAGTTGAGATAGACGTCCCCCTGGTATATGCCGATTACTACTTCCTGGAGGCCGTGAAACGCTATCGTGCAGGCAAGCCGACCTATGCCGATGAATATTCGGTCGTACCTACTGCGGGCGCCAGGCTGTTCATAGGAGAAGAGGAATTCTCCAGGCTGCGTGACAAGGTCAGTAGCGGAACCGACCCGAACCTGTCATCTATGCACCGTGCCTTGGCTGCCAATGCCGAAGAATATACCGCCGATACCAGCCTCCCTGAGTACAAGCTGGATGAATCCGGAAGGAGGCTCCTCAGGGTGAGCAACAAGGTGTTGCAAGAAGTATTCGCCTGTTCTTATATGTACAGGTTCTCCGGTGAGCAAAAGTATCTTGACAGGGCCAGGAGCATCCTCGACGCGGTCTGCGCTTTCCCCGACTGGCACCCTTCCCATTTCCTCGATGTGGCAGAGATGGCTGCCGCCGTATCGGTCGGTTACGACTGGCTGAATGAAGCCTTGCCGGATTCGACTTGCCGCAATGCCGTCAGGACTCTGCACGATTATGCCCTGAAAGCATCGCTCGACACTGCAACGACCAGGACCTTCGTCCTGAAAGACAACAATTGGAACCAAGTGTGCGGCGGGGGACTGATATGTGCTGCGCTGGTGACGTATGACAATGATCCGGTACTGGCCGGGTCCCTGATCCGCAGGTCTATCGAGTCAGAGGCCAGGCACGCTTTGCCGGTTTACGAACCTGACGGTATTTATCCGGAAGGGGTTTCCTACTGGGCTTACGGTTCTGCTTTCCAGATACTGTCCTGTATGGCCCTCGAATCGTTCTATGGGCAGGACTTCGCCCTTGGATCCGTGCCGGGATTCGCATCTTCTTCGCGTTTCGTCGTGAATTCCTGCGGAAACGGAGGCGTCGTATTCAATTTCTCCGATGCTCATCCGTCGAAGCTCAGGTTCCCGCAGCTTTGGTATTTCGCCGACCGTTACGGCGACTGGTCGGTCCTGGCTCAGGACAAGGGTGGCTTCGTCCCTGAAGATGCAAAGGACAGATTGTTCCCACTCTATCTAATCAGCGCTTTCCGTGCCGGCACACCTCCTTCCATATCCTCTGCCGGATCCCGCGGATTCTTCTCGGGGGACGGAGTCCAGCCTATCGTGATGGCCAGGGTAGGGTCCGTTTCCGACGGCCTGTACCTGGCCGTGAAAGGAGGCCGGGCTGAAATCAACCACGGTCATATGGACGCCGGCTCCTTCGTTTTCGATGCATTCGGGTACAGATGGGCGGCAGATCCCGAGATTCCGTCTTATACCGTTTCTGAGAACGTTATGAAAAAGGTTGACGGAAACCTCTGGCTAAGGAAGCAGAACTCTCTCAGATGGAGGATGCTAGTATATAATAGCTTCTCACATAATACGCTGACCATCAATGGGAAAGACCATATGGTCGACAGTACCGCCACCTTGGTCAAGGTATATGACGATGAATCCAGGATGGGCGGGAGCTTCAACCTGACCCCGGTTTTCGGAGGTGAGGTTGATAACGCAGTCAGGACCGTGTCCATAGTTGACGGCAGTTTCCTTGAAGTGACTGACAATATCAGGGCGCGCAGAGACAGAGACGCCTCGGTGAGATGGACCCTGGCGACCTGTGCTGAACCGGAAATGGTCCCGGACGGAATCCTTCTCAGGCAAGGGGGAGTGACGATGATGCTCCGTGCCTCCGGAGCTCCGCTCGAATATCGCCTGTGGCCGTCGGACCCGAGTGCATACGAATCTCCTGTGAAAGACGACGAGCCGGACCTGGATGTCAGACTCTGCGGATTCGAGTTCGTTGTACCAAAAAGCCAGGACCTTACGATCCTGGCGACTATCACTAAGGTAGACCATTAGCTTTCTTTCTCGAAAACGATCTGGAAGAATCCTTTCAGCAGACCGTTGAGCAAGTCGGATAACCATCCTTCTCCGAACGAAGTCCCGAGGTCGAGAGTGATCTTCTGCTCCTCTTCGTTGAAATTCAGCTTTATGCCGTCGATGAACTTGTCCAGTCCGCTGTCTATATCCTGCGGGTTGAAGGAAATGTTCCCGAGTTCGTCGATCTCATATCCGATCTGGATGATGTAACCTCCCGGAATGCTGCTGTAATAGCTCGGGACGGCAGCGTTGAAATACGTGAAGAACCTGTTGACGTAGAAGTACAGAGGAATCTCTATCCATACGATTCCCTTGCTGTAGTCATCTCCGTCGTGAAGGATATCGAGCTTGATATCACCGTTTTCACCGTCCTTCGTGGTGGTAGTGTCTATCTTGACCCAGAATCCGGACCTGGTCTCGTTCTCCTGTATCCAGTTGAAGGATGACAGCCGGTATTTTCCTTCGAATCTCTCGATGGTTTTCTTGGCTTCAGGAGTCAGACCGTGGTCTTCCTTGTTTATAAAGTATTGAGGTTGAGAGTTGTCTATAAACCGAAAAAGCGCAGAAATCAAAAATGATGCCGATAATTGTTGGCGGACTTTAGGAAAAATATTATATTTGTAACCCGTAGAAATCAGTCTTATGAAATACGGGTTCGACAACGAAAAATATCTCAAGATCCAATCGGAGCGCATCAAGGATCGCATAGCTCAGTTCGGCAACAAACTCTATCTGGAATTCGGCGGAAAGCTTTTCGACGACTATCACGCCAGCCGTGTACTGCCAGGTTTCCATCCGGACAGCAAGCTGAAAATGCTTATGCAGCTGCGCGATTATGCCGAAATAGTGCTGGTGATCAGTGCCGTGGACATCGAAAAGAACAAGGTCCGCAGTGACCTCGGCATTACCTACGACGAAGACGTACTCCGTCTCCGCGATGAGTTCCTCAGCAGGGGTCTTATGGTCAACTCAGTGGTTATCACTCACTTCCGCGGACAGGAAGGAGCAATAGCTTATCGCCAGAGACTTGAAAGGCTGGGCATCACGACCTATTACCATCATACCATCGAAGGTTATCCCGAGAATGTCTCCCTGATAGATTCGGATGAAGGTTTCGGCAAGAATGACTACGTTCAGACCACCCGGCCGCTGGTGGTAGTCACCGCTCCCGGCCCTGGCAGCGGCAAGATGGCTGTCTGCCTGAGCCAGCTCTACCAGGAGAGCAGGAGAGGGATACAGGCCGGCTATGCAAAGTTCGAGACCTTCCCGGTCTGGAACCTCCCGCTCAAGCATCCTGTGAACGTCGCATACGAGGCTGCAACGGCAGATTTGAACGATGTCAATATGATAGACCCGTTCCATCTCGATGCCTACGGCATACAGGCCGTGAACTACAACCGCGACATAGAGATATTCCCGGTGCTGAACGCTATCTTCGAGGGAATATACGGAGAGAACCCGTACAAGTCGCCTACCGATATGGGAGTCAATATGGTCGGCAACTGCATTTGCGACGACGAGCTATGCTGCGAGCAGGCCAAGCACGAGATAATCCGTCGCTATTACACTGCCCTTGACAATCTTGCCGATGGCAGATGCAATGACTCCGAGGTCAACAAGATCGCTCTCCTGATGAAACAGCTCAAGATCACGACCGACTTCAGGAAAGTGACAGTCGCTGCCAGGGAGAGGAAGGAATCTTCCGGCAAGGCAGCCGCAGCGATCGAACTTAAGGATGGCACCATCATCACGGCAGAAAGCAGCCCTCTTCTCGGGCCAAGCGCTGCCCTGATCCTGAATGCCGTGAAGCACCTGGCTGGAATCGACCACAGTATCAAATTGATATCTTCCGACCTTATCGAGCCTATCCAGAAGACAAAGGTGATGTATCTCCACGGACATAATCCTCGTCTGCATACGGACGAAGTACTTGTCGCTCTCTCCATACTCAGCAACCGTGATGACAATTGCCGCAGGGCGCTCGCTCAGTTGCCGGAACTTGACGGATGCCAGGTCCACACGACTGTAATGCTCAGCGAAGTGGACCGCAAGATATTCAAGAAACTCGGTTGCGGTCTGACCTGCAGTCCGGTTCGTAAGAAAGACAATTTTTAATCTCCCCCCTATGAAGAATTTTGATCGATATCCACTTATTGACCTCTCAGAGCTTAACAGATGCGTCCTCTGCGCCGAACCTCCCTGTTCGGCGGTTTGTCCGAGGGGAATAGAAGCCGGAGATGCGCTCCGTTCGCTGTATTTCTCCAACGGTATGGGAAGTTTTGAAAAGATCCGGAGATTGTCCTGCGAAGGATGCGACGCTCCCTGTGAGAAAGCCTGTGTCCTGAATGCCAAATCCTATCCGGTCCGAATCAAATGGATCCTGGATTCTCTCCGGGGCGGAGTCAGGGAATTGTACCCTGAAGTCGAAGAGATGGCGGAGCCGGACCTTTCCACCGAAGTTTGCGGTGTTCCTCTTGAGAACCCTTTCCTCCTTAGTTCTTCGGTGGTGGCCAGCAGCTATGAGATGTGCGCCAAGGCTTTCCGCGCAGGATGGGCTGGTGCGAGTTACAAGACCATCTGCAATTTTCCCCAGCACGAGGCTTCTCCAAGGTTCTCAAGCATATCCAACCACTCGAATTCCTTCTGCGGTTTCAAGAATATCGAGCAGCTCTCCGACCACAGTGTCGAAGAGAATATGGAAGTGTTCCGCCAATTGAAGAGGGATTTCCCGACCAAGGTCATTATCGCCTCGATTATGGGGCAGAATGAGATAGAATGGACTGACATAGCTGCAAAATGCCAGGAAGCCGGTGCAGACCTGATAGAATGCAACTTTTCCTGTCCGAATATGGAGAACCGCAAGCTTGGGAGTACCATCGGCCAGGATCCGCTCCTGGTAGAGAGATTCACGGCGGCAGTCCGACGCGGGACCACGCTTCCCATCCTCGTGAAACCGACTCCAAACGTTTCCGATATGGTGCCCATAGCCATTGCCGCCAAAAAGGGAGGAGCCGACGGCATCTCGGCTATCAATACCATCTACAGCATAACCGGAATCGATATCAAGAGTTTCGTGGCTGAACCCCAGGTACACGGACGTTCAATCGTCGGGGGCTATTCCGGCCAGGCCGTGAAACCGATTGCTCTGAGATTCATATCCGATCTTTCGCGGTGCCCGGATCTGAAGGGGATGTCCCTCTCCGGTATGGGCGGTATAGAGAGTTGGGTGGATGCCCTGGAGTTCCTTGCTCTCGGAGCGTCCAGCCTCCAGGTAACCACGGCGGTTATGCAATATGGCTACCGTATCATCGATGACCTGCTCTCCGGTCTCAAGTATTATATGAAGGCTATGGGGTTCGGATCGATCTCATCCCTGGTCGGTATATCCAAAGATACCGTAGTTGAACACGATGAACTTGAAAGGGATACGGTCCTGCTTCCGCACTTCAAGCTCGAGCAGTGCATCGGTTGCGGCAGGTGCCATATAGCGTGTTATGACGGCGGCCATCAGGCGATCGAATTCGATGCCGACTCGCGCAAGCCTCGCCTTATCGGCTCCAAATGTGTGGGATGCCACCTATGCCGCCTGGTCTGCCCGAGCAAGGCTATCGGGGTGGCGCCGAAGAGGATCAGCCGCCGGTAGTTCCGTCACTTCTTCTTCAGGACTGCGTTGGCTTCGGCTTGGAATGTGCCTGAATACCAGGCACCATCACCTTTCTTCGTTTGTTGTATTGCCGGTGAGGCGGTCGCGGATTCGAATTCCCCGCCGTTCTTCTCACCGTCAACGTCTTCAAAAGTCACGGTGACGGCGTCAGGAGCGCTGAATAATTCTTTTTCAAGCAGATAGGCCCCCTTTGAATCCGTATAAACGGTGTCATTGTCGAACTTGCTGCCGAAGCCTTTGTGCCGTTGGATTGCCACACGGATACCTTCGATCGGATTGCCTTTTTCATCGTTCACGGACCCCAGAGCCTTGAAATCTGAGTGAGGTTGCCCGTACATTTCCAAGCCTTCAGTGACCGATACGCAAGAAGAGAACCCGATCAGTCCGAGGACTGCCGTGGCCAGGATTTTCCAGATACTTTTCCTTTCGTTTTTCATACGATAGACATTTTCGAGGCCAAACACTGTATGAGCCTGCCATCTGAGTCACGGAGATGCATCCCGTTCCCACGGCAGTACTTCCAAAACTTACACTCACCGCACAAGTCCTTCTTCATCCAGGACCTGTCCCGGTAAGGAATGAAACCGTTGTTCCAGATTTCCAGGAAATCGTCTTTGTATATATTTCCCTGGGTGTAATCCGCCCGGATGCTCGGGCAGGCGGAAATGGAGCCGTTCGCAAGGACAGAACCCACGGAGACACCTGCAAGACACATATAGAAATTGTCACGTACTTCACCCTCATAGTTGCCGAGGAAGCCCTCGCAGGCAAACGAGGCCTTGATGCGCCCTCCCTTTCGGGTTGATTTTATGAAATCCATCAACTCCCGGAGTTCCTCTCCGGACAGCTGCAATTCCGGATCCTTTGCGGCACGTCCCGACGGGAATATGGTGAACAGTCTCCAGGACTTGAGCCCGAGGCCGATGAGGTATTCCTTCAATTCGTTGAGCTGGGGGAGGCTGCGTTTGTTGACGCAAGTCACCACATCGAACTCTATTTCGCCGGAGTCGATCACCATCTTGATGGCCTTGGAAGCCTTTTCAAAGCATCCTTTCCTGCCTCTCATCCAGTCGTGGACTTCTCCAAGTCCGTCAAGACTGATAGTCATCGCCCGGAGGCCGCTTAGGAGGAGGCTCTCGTAGCGCTCCTCGGAGAGCGCCAACCCATTCGTAACCATACCCCAGGGGAAACCACGCTTGTATATCTCCAAACCGCAGGCCTCCAGGTCCTTTCTTACCAGGGGTTCTCCTCCCGTGATGTTTATCATCACCTTATGGGGATCGTATTCCCTGGCGACCGAATCCAGGGCTTTGCAGAATACTTCGACCGGCATATCCTTCACGAGTGACTGGACGTGGCAGTCGCTGCCGCAGTGCCTGCAGGAGAGGTTGCAGCGCAGCGTGCATTCCCAGAACAACTGACGGAGTTCGTGCCCCTTGACGGCATCGTCCTGAAGTCTGGCGACTATGTCCAGCGCTATCCTGCGCCGAAGAGATAGGGATTCCATCTGCGAAGTTTTATATCCAAATCCACTGTAAGTGGAAATCTTGCTTGCAAAGATAGGACGATTTGGCTTAAGTCTTGGATTAAATCGTTAAAATTTATAAATTGTGGCGATTTATCAAGATATGGACGAGGTCAAGGTAATAGAAATCAAGAAAAGCATATTCGCAGAGAACGAAAAGGATGCGGATGGATTGAGGAAGGATCTGAAGAAGAAAGGAGTGTATCTGCTTAACCTGATGTCATCCCCTGGAAGCGGAAAGACCACGACCCTGATAGAGACGATCAACCGACTCAAGCATAAGTTGCGCATTGCAGTGATGGAGGCCGACATCGACAGCGATGTCGACGCCGTCAAGGTGAAGGAGGCCACCGGAATCAGGTCCATCCAGCTGCATACTGGCGGTATGTGCCATCTGGATGCTGAAATGACCAGGCAGGGGTTGGACAACCTCCCTTTAGACGAAGTTGACCTAGTGGTCCTGGAGAATGTAGGCAACCTTGTCTGTCCGGCTGAATTCGACACCGGCAGCTGCCGCAACGCAATGATCCTTTCCGTCCCGGAAGGGGATGACAAGCCGCTTAAATATCCTTTGATGTTCTCCGTCTGTAATGTCGTCCTGATCAACAAGATGGACGTGTTGCCATATTTCGATTTCGATCCGGACAAGTGCAGGGAGTACATCCATATGCGGAATCCGGAAGCGAAAGTCTTCCCGGTCTGTGCCAAGACGGGGGAGGGCGTGGACGCTTTCGCCGAGTGGCTGCTCGGAGAGGTCATATCCTGGAAAGAACTATAAATCAGATACTTTATGCCTGAAATGTCAAGCAAGTTCGTCCCCAAGCACAAAGGGGACAAGAATCCGAACCAGAAACTCCTTAAATTTGTCCGTCACGTCTCGGACCGCATCCCCGGCAAGGTCAAGATGACCACGGATGCTCCGGAATACTGGGGGCTTGCCTGCATATTCGAAGACGAGATGGATGCAGTGACGCGCGATGCCTCCCTGGACCTCCTTCTGGATATGCTGCCCTGTAATTTCTTCAAAGTGCGTAAGCATCATACTTACAAGAAGTTGCACGAGATGAACGCCGCCAAGCATTACACTCCGGACGATGCTTCCCTGGATGAACTCCTGGATAAACTCGCGTATTTCGGAATGTTGGAGTATGACTATGGCGACAAGTACACCAAGGATGGCCCTGTTCCGGGTACGACCTACGACAGGGAAGACCGGATATACTGGGTACCTATGTTCGTCCCCGGTTCCGCCGAGTATACGAATATGAACACCGAACTGATGGACAAGCATCCGGAGCTGGCGATGTTCTTCGAGAGGATGACTTTCCTTCCTTTGGAGAAGGTGACTCCGATGGTTCCAATGGGCGGTTCGGGAATCGGAATGCACGTGATCCCCGTAGAGAAAGCTATTTCGATGGAGAACCAGTCCATCGATATCGAGCATATCTCTTACTGGCTCAAGAAATACGAGGGTCATATAGGCGTAGGAATATGTTCCTGCCGCTATGGCCGCAAGAAACTCGATGAGGGCTGTGCAGACGATTACCGCGACTGGTGCATCGGAGTCGGTGATATGGCCGACTATCTGCGCGAGACCGGCCGCGGCCACGACATCACCTATGATGAGGCTATGGCGATCCTCAGGAAAGCCGAAGACCACGGTTTCGTACACCAGATAACCAACATCGACGGAGAGGGGAAGATATTCGCGATATGCAATTGCAATGTAAAGATTTGTAATGCATTACGTACATCCCAGCTGTTCAATACCCCTAATATGTCACGCAGCGCATATGTCGCCGAGGTCGATCCGAAGAACTGCGTTGCCTGCGGCCGGTGCGTGGAATACTGTCCGGCCGGTGCCGTGAAGCTGGGCCAGAAACTCTGCAAGAAGAGCGGCCCTGTGAAGTATCCGAAGCACGAGCTCCCGGACGCTTCCAAATGGGGCCCTGCCAAATGGACCGAGGATTACCGGGACCGTAACCGCATAAACTGCTACGAAATAGGAACTTCACCTTGCAAGACCGCTTGTCCGGCACATATCGCTGTCCAAGGTTACCTCAAGAAGGCTGCGGAAGGAAAGTATACGGAAGCCCTCGAACTCATCAAGCGCGAGAATCCTTTCCCGGCAGTCTGCGGACGTATCTGCAACCGCCGCTGCGAAGATGCTTGCACCAGAGGCACGATCGACCAGCCTATCGCCATAGATGCAGTGAAGAAGTTCATCGCGGCGAAAGACCTCGATGCCGAGACCCGCTTCGTTCCGGAAGTGAACATAGTTTCTAATGTCCAGGAACGCTGGGAGGAGAAGATCGCGATAATCGGCGGAGGTCCTGCCGGACTGAGCTGCGCGAACTACCTTGCCACGATGGGATATCTGCCTACCGTATTCGAGAAGAACCCGGAGCCTGGTGGAATGCTTCGCTACGGCATACCCTCGTACAAGCTTGAGAAAGATGTGGTTGCGGCAGAGATCGACATAATGAAAGAGATCGGTGTCGAAATCAGGACCGGAGTCGAGGTCGGCAAGGATGTCACTATCCAGCAGCTCCGCGACCAGGGATACAAGGCCTTCTACGTGGCCATTGGCTGCCAGGGCGGCCGCCTGCCCGGGATCCCGGGCGAGAACCTGGAAGGGACCGTGACGGCCATAGATTTCCTGCACGAGGCTAACACCGGCAAGGTGAAGGTTGAGGGAAAGGTCGTCGTGGTGGGAGGAGGCAATGTGGCTATCGATGCGGCCCGTGTCGCTAAACGCAGCGGAGCGTCCGAGGTTACGATGCTTTCACTTGAAACCGAAGACATTATGCCTGCTTCTCCGGAGGAGCGTGCCGAAGCCCGCGAGGATGGCGTAGTCCTGAATCCCGGATGGGGACCGAAGGAAGTACTCGGGTCTGAAAAGGTAGAAGGCATTGTGTTCAAGAAATGCGTTTCCGTATTCGACGAAAATAACAGGTTCGCTCCTCAGTATGATGATAATGAACTGATTACGCTTGAAGCCGATATGGTTATATTCGCCATCGGGCAGACCGTTGTCCTGAAAGACCTTCTGAAGGACACCAAGGTGGAGTTCTTCCGCGGGGTCTATCCTGTGGCGGACAAGCTGACTTACCAGACTGCGGAAGAAGACATATTCGTCGGAGGTGACGTTTTCACGGGGCCTAAGTTCGCGATAGATGCCATTGCTGCCGGCAAGGAAGCAGCTGAATCGTTGCATCGTTTCGTACAGCACGGACATATGACGATCGGCCGCAACAGGCGCGACTTCATCGAGCTCGACAAGGGCGACATCCTCGTCGAGTCATACGATAACTCCGCTAGACAGGTGGAAGGCCGCGCCGAGCGTGAAGACTTGTTCAAGGAGTATCATCTTACGCTCACGGAAGAACAAGTCCGCAAGGAGACAGCCAGGTGCCTGTCCTGCGGTGTATCCGTGGTCGATGAGAACAAGTGCATAGGTTGCGGAATATGCACCACCAAGTGCGGATTCGATGCCATTCACCTGCACCGTGTGCATCCGGAAGCAAGCCATATGGTCACTTCCGAGGACAAGTTCAGCGGTATCCTCCCGTATATGCTCAAGCGCACCGGGAAGATCCTGTTCAAGAAGAAATAGAACCGATGCACGAACTGGGGATAGTCTTCTATATAATCCGGGATGTCAAGCAGGCAGCCAGGGAGAACAACGTCGGACACGTTTCCGCAGTAGTGATGAATATCGGAGAGGTTTCGACCATAGTGCCTGAATACCTTGAAGACTGCTGGAAATGGGCGGCCGCGAAGGAACCTCTTCTCTCAGGGTGCGAATTGAAGATAAACCTGATACCTGCCGTTACCAGATGCGAGGACTGCGGCAAAGAATACGAAACCGTGACCTATGGTAAGACCTGTCCCTTCTGCAAAGGGTCCAATACATACCTCCTCCGTGGCAACGAGGTGGAAATAAAGGAAATAGAAGTGCCGAACAACTAAATTGAAAAGAATATGTCTTGTTTTGTAGTTCCTCTGGTACAGGCGATCGCCACCAGTGTTTACCGCAAGCGTAACAGCGACTCGATCCACGATCCGGAAGCATCACCTTTCAAACGTCATCTCACTTCGCTGGAGAAGATGCTCTGGGGTGGGTCGGTAATGCTCATCGTAGACCACGTCATAAACGGGGAGCTAACTTGGCGTTTCCCGTTCTTCACTGCCTTGGACAGTGTCGGAGGAGGCGCCGTAATGCTCAAGGAAATGCTCACCGTGGGTGTGCCTATGTCCCTTGCCCTTACGGTGGTATGGGCAGTCTGGGCGCTTATTGCATCAAAGAAGGAATCTCTTGATATTCAAACAAATAACTAATCATTCAAATTATGTTTTTCCAAGTCTATGGGGCTAACGCCCTTGCTCAGTGGGGGATGCTGCTGGTCGTACTTCTCGGCCTCATCCTCCTGAATGAGTTCGCCCGCCGCACAAAGGCCGGCGGTGCCATTATGTTCTTCGTCATTCCAGCCCTTCTGACGGCCTATTTTGTGGCTATTGCGATCGGTGCGGCAAACGGTTCGGAATGGGCGCTCAAGAACCAGACCCACCTGTATATGAACGGCTGGTTCCACTATGCCAAGCTCTATGCAGCCTTGACGGGATGTATCGGCTTTATGATGATCAAGTACAAATGGGGAATCGGAGCCAAGCATTGGTTCAAGCCGTTCCCGTTCATCATCGTCGCAATAAACATCCTCATCGCTGTGGCTTCCGATTTCGAGTCTGCCATCAAGGGATGGAACTGCTGGTGGCTTTCCAGTGAAGGAGTGTGGCTCTACGGTGGCTGGCACAATGTGATGAACGGTGTCGCCGGTATCCTCAACATCTTCTGTATGACGGCCTGGTGGAGCGTCTATGCTTCGAAGGACAAGAAGGATATGATCTGGGCCGATATGACCTGGGTCTATATCATCATCTACGACGTCTGGAACTTCGCATATACGTACAACTGCCTGCCTACCCATTCCTGGTATTGCGGTATCGCCCTGCTCCTTGCTCCTACAATCGCAGCTCTTTGCTGGAACAGGGGTGGATGGATCCAGAACCGCGCCAACACCCTGGCCATCTGGTGTATGTTCGCTCAGGTATTCCCTCTCTTCCAGGAGACCTTCAAGGACGGTCGCCAGTGGTTCGACTGGGCAGTCCTTCCGGTTCAGTATCCTGAAGGAGTCACCACTATCGAGAAGATCTACGAGGCGGCCGGAGGCAACGCTGCTGCGGTTGGCACGACGGTCGACAGCATAGCCGCCAATCCTACAATGATGACCGTCATCAGCGCTCTTGCCCTGATTGTCAACATCATCGCCCTCGGATACATCATCTGCGTCTCCAGGAAGCGTCACATCAATCCTTACAAGGAGGACGTCTTCATCGACCAGAAGTATTACAAGGAGGCTATGGCCCGCGCCGACGTATAGCCTTTGTCCTTGAATTAATGGTTATGGCCTCGGAGTCTGATAGCTTCGAGGCCATAACTGTAACTGCATGGCATCAATACCTTACAATAACTGTCTCGTTGTCGGCTTTCTTCTTCCTGTCAGTGGTGATTATCATTACCGAGACATCTTCACCGTATTGAAGTGCTTCTGGAGACCCTTCCTTCAGCACCTTTACGCTTCTGATATTCGTGGATGGAATCTCCTTCAGCGCTGTTGCTGCAGCTTCGCCGTAGTATCTTTCTCCATCGATGACATATACCAGCTTTTTCTGTTTATTGGTGATGACCTTTATCCCTTTGTTGAGCAGGATTGAATCCGGGCTGAATTTCACTGACTTTAGTGGATCCAGGTTGAAATTGGAGAAAGTACCGAAAAAAGGGTATGTGGAACTTGCAGTGGTGATGGAATGAACAGTAATTGCCTTGGATCCGGATCCCTTGGTCGTGATCTTGTAATCCTTGACGTTTTTCCCTTTGAGTTGGGATCCGTCGAAATGCTCTACGGCTTCATTATCAATAACATAGATGGTCTGT
This sequence comes from uncultured Bacteroidales bacterium, assembly GCA_905235085.1. Lineage (GTDB taxonomy): Bacteria > Bacteroidota > Bacteroidia > Bacteroidales > UBA932 > Cryptobacteroides. The sequence continues at coordinate 23,107 of CAJOKD010000013.1, forward strand.
TGGGCGTTGAGTGAAAATACGCTGGCAGTCAGGCAGAGTAAAAGGATGATAATCTTCTTCATCGATGATTGTTTACTGGTTGAACGATACTAGATTGAAAGATTTGCCTCCGTCAAGAGGTGTTACCATGAATGAGGCAGTCTGCCCATCGGGGAAATGGGCCGTCATTACAAACCCGTCCCCGACAGGTCTGAATTCCAAGTTGTCTGCTTCTCCCGGGTCGAAATTCGAGATGAAAGCTATTTTCTGGAGTAAGTCCATGTAGTCGTTTTGCGCCGATTCCTGTCCTGATGTACTTTCCGGTTTCCTGACAAGTAAGACCAGAGTCAGGATCGCTGCGGCTATTCCCGCAAGGGAGAAGCCCCAGGTGCGGAAGGCCCTCATCCTTGAGGGTTTGATAATTCGGTCAAATTCTTCGCCGGCTTCCGGGAGAGCGCTCAACCGGACAGGCTGCATAGCCCGCATCATACGGAATACTGCCTCCTCTTGATCATCTTCAGGCGGCGTGGAGGCAAAAGAGCCGTAAAGTTCCCGCTCCTGTTCTACGGTCGTGTCTGCTTCGAGATATGATCTTATCAATTTTTTCCGGTCCATATTGTTATCCCTGTTTCAGAATCTTTGTTATTTCTTTACGTGCTGCCGAGATCGAGCTCTTGACGCTGCTTTTCGGTCTGCCTGTGACTGCTGCTATCTCATCCAGGGATAATCCGGTGGCTCGCAGCTCAAGTAATCTCTGTGTGCCGGCGGACAGTTGTTTCAGAGCGATGTCCGCAATTCTTTCCGCCTCAGATGATTCGATAGGTTGGGACGCCTCTTCCGAAGAGGACAGGTAGTCGGGGGATATCCGCTCACTATCAACCAACCGTCCTCTTTTCCGCCAAATGGATATGCAACGGTTTTTTGCGGCTGAAACGGCCCAAGCCTCGGTGTTGCTTATAAGGATACCCTTATGCCGGGCTTCCCAGAGCCGGAGCAGGACATCCTGGACTACATCCTCAGGATCGCCGTCCAGCTTCGATGCGCGGAAGAATCTCCGTGCAACCGACATCACCTTTGGCCGTAATCCGGCAATCTCTGTTTCAAGTGTCTTGTCCATGCTTCACTTGTATAGACGCAATAATCGTGAAAAGTCAATAAAAAAGAGGATGACTTCGGGTCATCCTCCGTATAAGGCTTAATCCTGTATGTCGCTAGAAGATATAGTTGAGTCCGATGTTGATGCCGATATTGCCGTCGTTAGGGTCGAGGCACTTCGCGAACTCGAAGTTGATGTTGAAATTCTGGTTCATTATCACGTGCAGGCCGATACCGGCACCCATATGGAGCTTCTCTGCGTCGCCGGTGTAGAGGAGGTCCTTGAGGTCGTAGTCGGTGCCCGGAAGCTTGCCTGACACCTTGGACTGGGATGCAACCTGTTCGTCGAAGTCGTAAGGCTTGACGACCATTCCGGCATCGAAGAATGGATTGGTGGCGAGAGTCCAGTTCTGGTTGATCCAGCGGAACTTGGCGAAACTCCAGCGCAGCTCGAAGTTGGACCAGGCATAGCTGTTACCGATAAAACGGTTGGAAGTCGTACCGCGGACGGTACAGGTGGACCCGAGACCCTCAGTCCTGATCTGCTTCATATTCAGGGACTGGATGGTCTGGAGCATATAATATGGAGCTCTGCCTGCTATAAGTCCTTGGTATGCAAGGTGATAGCCGAACGTGAGACGGTCCTGCACCAGAGGGAAGAACTGTTTCCAATGGACAGCCAGCTTGAGGTAGCTGTTGTCGTGCTTCGAGATGATGTCAGGGGAGCCGAAGGCATAGACCTCTAGGTTGGCACCGCGGGAAGGATTGTTCTCGTGGTCACGGCTGTCATAGACTACACCGGCCTTGAACTCGAGATGCCTTCCGCCATCCTTCTCTATCTCTGGTATGACTCCGGTAGCAGCGTAAAGGTCATAGAGAGAGGTGGTTCCATCAGTCAAGCCTTTGTTCTTTGCGTGGCCTGTCGTAATATCCCAGTAGTTGATACCTCCTGCCCATCCCCACTTGCTGTCCCCAAAGCTGCCTTGCAGGCAGGTCATAATCCTGAATATGTCCCTTCTCATAAGGTAGAATCCGAGTCCGTCTTCGGTAATCCCGTCAAGTTCGGGGACATACTTGGAGGATGCTCCGTTGAAGCCGTAGAACGAATCCGTCTTGTTGCCGAAATAGGAAACCGCGGCTGAGACACGGAGACCCGGAATCAGGTACTTGCTGTCGAAGAAGCTATGGAGCACCGTGTTGCCCTTGGAGTAGCGGGACACTTCCACATTTGCTTTCCACATATATTCCGGATATGTGGATCCGTCGCCGTACCAATAGATGTCGGTGAGGGCACCATAATGCCATCCGAGGTCGGATGAATAGCCGACTGCAGGGAGCGGACCGAAGTTAAGGCCTGTCTTGGCTACCTCCTGGGCATAGGACGAAAAGACGCAGCCGGCGATGAGGGCTGCCGCCAGAATCATTTTTCTCATATTAAAGATATTAGACAATCAGTTATGATTGCGTTTATGCGGTTGTTGGTAATGCAAATATAATCCGTTTTGCCGTAATAACAAATAACGGACAATTATTAGTATTTTTGTACAATATGAAAGATTATCGTCGGAGGATTACGGTCGCAGGGCTGCTGGCTGTCCTGCTGTTGCTCGCGCCGGGCGCCCAGGCACGGACAATCCGTGTGAAAAAGGCCAGCGCCCTTCAAAGGGCTGTGGATAAGGCTGAACACGGTGATACCATCGTAATATGCAAAGGAGTATACCGTCTTGACCGGACGTTGCTGATAGAGGGGAAATCAGACCTTGTGATCAAGGGAGAGGGAGCCTGCTTCAGCGGCGGGGTCCGGATACCACTTTGGCGCCTTCGCCGTGCCAGGGATATGGGTGATGGAGTGAAGCTGCTGAAACTGAGGCGTTTCCATCCTGGACCGGTCTGCCAGAAAGGCGACCCTCACCTGACCGGTCCATCCTGGTCGGAGTTGTTTTCCGACGGGGTTCCGATGCAGCTGAGCGAGTGGCCTGACGGGGCACCCCTGCCTCTGGATTCCGTAGTGATTCCCGGAAGGGGGTACATCCGGCCAGCCGAGGGAGATGGATTCGGGGTGATCGCTTTCAAGGAAGACCGTCCTCTCGAATGGAAGTATCCAGGGATGGGCTTTCTCTGGGGATGTTTCCGTTTCGGCTGGACCTGTGAGATGGTGCCGGTAAAAAGGATAGGTGCAGACAAGACCATCGAAGCCGGTGCCCTTACCAACTACGGATTCGACCGACGTCCCGGCGAGAACTTTCAGCGTTGGAAGGTGCTGAATATTCCCGATGAGGTCACTCTCCCCGGAGAATATGCCCTGGATGCTGATGGCAAGCGATGCTGGCTTAAGCTTCCGGAGGGGACGAAAACGCTGGAAATGAGCGTGATGACAGAGGCTCTGGTCCGGCTTTCCGGTTGCAGCGACGTGGTTCTGTCAGGGTTGGAGTTCTTCTGTTCCAGAGGCGATGCTGTATCTGTCGCAGGCTGCAGCGGCACTCGTCTGGAAGACTGCAGCATACACGGTATGGGACACGTGGCGGTGACGGTGGACCGGAAAAGTCGTTCCTGCGGTCTCTCCCGTTGCGAACTGTACGACCTTGGTGCCGGAGCGGTTGAACTCTCGGGCGGAGACAGGGTTAATATCGTCCGGGGCGACAATTACGTGGAGGACTGCCGTATCCATAACTTCAACAGGATCGAAAACCAGTACCGTGTGGGTGTGGTTATGAGCGGGTTGGGTAACCGCCTGTCCGGCTGTGAGTTATATGAGTCGGCCACGATGGCCGTGCTGATGCTCGGCAATGACCAGACGGTGGAATACTGCAACGTCCACCACGTATGTATGGATATCGAGGACAACGGAGCGCTCTACCACGGGCGTAATCCGTCCCAGCGGGGGAGCGTGATTCGCGGGAACTATTTCCACGACATCGAAGTGCCCTTCAATGTCAGGGCACTCTATCACGACGATGGGTCAGGAGCGGTGGAAGTGTATGGCAATATATTCAGGAACATAACTTCGCCGCCTGTGCAGATAGGGGGCGGCAGCGACATTCATTATCACGACAATATCTTCCTGGACCTTCCTTGCGCTGCGGTGAAGACAGACGGGCGGCTCAAGACCTGGGGGGCAGACAGGCTTGTCGTACACAAGGATTCCGTTGCTTTGGTGGACGGACCGGCGTTCCGTGCGCATTATCCCGAATTCGCTTCGTATTATGAAGGAGATCCGGCTGAGCCTCAGCGCAACGTATTCGAACGCAACGTATTCTACAACGTCAGATGGGCCTTCGAGAAGGTGGTCTGGAGCGACCATATATACAATGACGACATCTCGGGTACCGCCAATTTCATCTCCAGGATGAGTGACAACTGGAAAACGGACGTCAACCCTGGATTCCGCGACCCGTCCGATCCTTTGGCCGGTTTTACGGATCATCCGGCATTGCTCGACGTCATTCCGGGGTTCATTCTTCCCGACCTTTCCAGGATCCCACCTACCTCTGTTTCCACGGATGGATACCGGGAGGCGCCTGGTACCGTTTTCTCGGGCCGTGTCGGCGGAGTTGCCGACGAACTGCATACTCCTGCCGGGAGATCCGGCAATTGATTTTTAACAGAACTGCTGAAATGCGACTTGTACGATCTTTTTTGGTTTTGCTCGTAGCGGCGGTCGCCTGCGAACCGGTCAAATATGCCGACCGTTATGGCTTCCTGCCCGAAAATGATGCTCTCTCGAATACTGAAGCTTTGCAGGAATGCCTTGACGGCGGAGGGAAAGTCAGAGTGCGCAAGGCAGGTGTCTATTCCGTCTGCAGGACGCTTGTGATCGATCCGGACACGGACCTTTCGTTCGCAGACGGGGTGGTGCTGAGCAAGTCGCTCGGACCTGACGGCTCGGGCGCACGGTACGTTTTCATCAACAGGGGAGCTTTCACCAGGGAATATGATGAGAATATCCGTGTCAGCGGGCTCCATCTCCGGTGCAACGGCCTGGACAGCCGTTCGGTTGCGGAACTTGACATCCCCGGAATCGTCGGACTGTCCGCCCAGCTGGCCTTTTTCTACGTCAAGGACCTTCAGATAGATCGTTTCACACTGATGGACCTTCCTCCCCACGATTTTGCGATCCAGATATGTACATTCGAAAAAGTGTCCGTGGAAAACGTGCACATAGAAGGTATGAAGGATGCCGTTCATTTCGGTCCAGGACGGGATTTCGTGGTCAGGCACGGGATATTCAAGACCTACGACGACCCGATAGCCCTGAACGCGCACGACTACACTACATCTAATCCTGAATTGGGATGGATCGAGGATGGATTGATCGAGGATTGCACTGACCTGGACGACCCTGCGAACGGGACTACCGGCTTCTTCGCAAGGATCCTGGCAGGAGGTTGGCGCGACTGGGAAGAAGGGATGAGCATCCAGTCTTCCGGCGATGCAGTGGTGAGCGAGGGAAGGATTTACCGCAGCAACGGTCCGAAGGAGAAGGTGGAATATACTTCGACCTTCCGCCCGACCCACAAGGAGGGAACGGTTACCTATCCCGACGGCATCACCTGGACGATGTCCCAGGATAGGAACATCTGCCATAGCTGCGGGGTCCGCAACGTAGTGTTCCGTGACATCAGGTTGCAGAAGAAACGCAGTGTCGCACTGTGCCTGCACTTCGACCACGACCAGTATTCGCGCAGCTACTATCCCTATGCCGAAATCCCCGTACAGAGCAACATAGTATTCGAGGGATTATCAGTCGAGAATGATATTCCTGTCCTTCTACAGAGCCGCACGCCGGTGGACAGCATTACCCTTAGGGATTCCAGGATAGGTTCCAGCGAAATCCGGCTCCTGAATGCCATAGATGCACCTGGAATGAGGTATGATACCACTGTCGTCCGTATGGAGAGGGTTGAGTGCGATTCTTTGGATTCCCTGGTCCGTTCTCTGGGAAGGCCGTTCAAAATTTTGTAGGAAATTTTTGCATCATTGAAATTAAATACATATCTTTGTAATATCAAAATGATATCAAATATGGAAAAGAACAAAGAATTTGCCTACGAAGGCTTCGTAATGAATGGCTTCCTTGCATTCTTCCTGTTGCTCGCACTCTTCGCGGTCGCAGTATATATGTACGTCCTGGCGGACAAGGATTCGTGCTGGGCTATTGCCGGCAGCTTGCTGATGGTGATTGCCTGCATCTGCTGCAACGGCTTCGTGAAGCTGGAACCCAATGAGGCCAAGGTGCTTGTTTTCTTTGGAAAATACAGTGGCACGTTCACCCGCACCGGATTCAACTGGGTCAACCCTCTTATGAGCAAGAAGAGCGTCAGCCTCCGCGCCCGTAACCTCAACCCGGAACCTATCAAGGTCAACGACAAGGCCGGTAACCCGGTAATGATCGGAATGGTACTCGTCTGGAAACTTGAAGACACCTACAAGGCACTTTTCGAGATAGACAGCCAGTCGCTTGCCGGTCCGTCACCGAAGGGGGGCATCTCTACCCGCCAGCTTGCTGCTGCCTTCGAGAACTTCGTCCGCGTACAGAGTGACGCCGCTCTGAGGCAAGTAGCAGGATGCTATGCATATGACAATGCCGACAGTGTCGATGAACTGACTCTCCGCAGCAATGCAGAAGAAATCAACGAGAGATTGGTGACTACGCTCAACGACCGCCTCTCTATGGCCGGAATGCACGTCATCGAGGCTAGGATTAATTATCTCGCTTATGCTCCGGAGATTGCTGCCGTGATGCTTCGCCGCCAGCAGGCAGACGCCATAATCGCTGCCCGCGAGAAGATAGTCGACGGTGCTGTAAGTATGGTGAAGATGGCCCTCGACAAGCTCAAGGCTGAAGGTGTCGTGGATCTCGACGAGGAGCGCAAGGCTGCTATGGTGAGCAATCTGCTGGTGGTCCTGTGCGGCGATGAACCTGCACAGCCGGTTGTCAACTCTGGTTCTCTCTATTGATATGGCCAAGGAGAAAGAAGCTGTCAAGAGTTTCGTCCTTCGTGTCGATCCTGACACGATGGACGCTCTTGAACGTTGGGCTGCGGACGAGTTCCGCAGCATCAACGGTCAGCTCCAATGGATTATCGCCGAGGCGTTGAAGAAAAGCGGGCGCGACAAACCGAAGAAGAAAGGCTGAGGAGGAGAGTCTCCTGATTACCGATCCGTGTCTGTCCCTTCAGATAATCTGATCTTCTCTTCTTTCTTGAGGGAAGCGAAATAGATCATTATATTCCTGATTGAGAACACTATACTGAACTGGCCCAATACCAGCACCCAGTCGTTCCTGATGATTCCGTAGATGATGATCATCAGTGAGCCGGTGACAGCCAGTACCCAGTGCCCGAGAGGCAGTACCGATTTTTTCTTCCTGTAGCTGTATATCAATTGGTACAGTGAACGGATCTCGAAAGTGAACTGACCGAGCATACCGAAGGCCAGCAGTCCGGGAGGAACGTAGGGATTGTGAAGGAAACTCTGGGAGAAAGCGGGCCAGTCACGCATCATCAGGGCGATGATCACTACTGGAAAAAGGGCCTGGAGGATAATCAGGATACGCGGGACCTTCTTGTACAGCCCCATTATGCCGATGTTCCACATATAGATGTAGTAGCCTATGCTCTCTCCGAATATGATGGAGAAATCCTTGCGGAGCCATCCGTAGAGATAGAGGATTACGGCTCCTACGCTGCTCATCACCCAATAGATGCCAGGCGTGACCACCCGCCCGGCTTTTTCCGACTTATACCATTGGACCAGGAGACGGACTCCGTAGAGAGCCATTCCGGCCAATCCGATCAAATATACCCAGAGCGGACTTGTCATATATCCTTGGTCCCGTAAAAGTGGATTAGGGCCTGTTCCTTCAGGTCATCGGGGACGCAGCGCAGGATGGAGCGGAGCATCTTCGGAGGGAAGTCACTCATACGCAGCAATATAAGAGCATCCAGGCTGTCCATGAAATCCGGATCGACATTGAAGCATAGCAGGCGGGCGGAGCAATTGAAATACTTGCGCACAAGTACCGGAATCCTGTATTTGCCGTCCGACAGGGTCGAAATCAGCCTGTCGAGGCGGTCCATATCGCCTTCCGGCACCTGGCCGAGCAAGTCATCCGGGTTCACGGACAGATAATCCGGGGTGAATGGATGAGGTGGTTCGACGATACGGTCGGATTCCAGATAGGCTGAATCGCGTTCCAGGAAATACACTACAAGGCTCTTGTAGAAGTCTGGCAAGTCATTGCTGATGCTCACCGGTCCCGTAAAGTAATGCGCATCCGGGATTTTCAGGGACGATACGGTAAGTCCGGCCAACAGCATCTTCAGGGGAAGTACATCCCGCTGGTATGCCGGAGCTACGAACGAGCGTCCGAGTTCGATGCACCGTTCAAGTATAGGAATCGCTTCTTCCTTGTATTTGAAAAGGCTCGCAGTATAGATACCGTCGACTCCGTGTTTCGACATAACGTCGCCGCAATCACCGATGCGGTATGCTCCCGCGATCCTCTCGTCCTTGGTGTTCCAGAGAATGAGTTGATAGTACCTGTCATCGTAGATATCCGTGTCCTCCGGGCGTCCGGTACCTTCTCCGACACCGCGGAAAGTCTCCTCTCGCAGTCTGTACAGCTCCCTCATGGCGTTCGGGGCCTGCCGGGTCCTTATAAGATATACACGGTAGTCTCCGGATTCGAACAGGATCTCGTCATCGAGAGCGGCCATTTCCCTGCTGACAAGTTCGGGATCCACTGATTCTGCCAGAGGAACAGGCCATATCCGCTCTGCGGAATCCTTGACAGGTTGGCAGTTCGCTTCCAGAGCATAGCATCTGTTCCGGAGGTATTTCCCAAAGGTAGGGATATCCATACCCTCGATTTCTGCCGTGGTGACCGGCTGCCCGAAACGGACCTCCACCGTCCTGCCACGTTTATTGAACATTTCGTGAACAAGGCGTACGGTCCTTAGGCGCGGGTGTATCAGCCCGAGCAGATGGAAGAGCCGGGAATTGCATCCTTCGAAATAGACGGGGATTACGGGAAGGCCTGAATTCTTGACCAGCTTTACTACATTGTCCGCCCAAGGTTTGTCTTCGATTAACCGCTTGAGGGCTGTACGGTCTTTTTTCTTCTGCCAGGTCGCTACCTCTCCAGCAGGGAAGAGCCCAAGAGGATGGCCTCCTTGCATATGCTCGATGGCAGACCGTATTCCGGAAACGCTCCGGGAGGCTCCTGTTGAGAAATTATCCACGGGTATGAAGCAGTCGCGCAATCCCGGGATAAGCGTCAGCATAAAGGTGGTGAGCATCTTCAGGTCGGGTCGCAGGGCACCTACCGTAGCTTCGAGTATAAGGCCGTCGATCGATCCGTAATGATGGTTGCAAACCAGAATGAAGCCGCCGTCCTTCGGTATCTGCTCCAACTGCCCTGCGGGGATTCTGTAAGAAACATCGACCTCATCCAGGATCCTCGCAGCGAATTCAGCTCCGCTGATATCTTTATATTTGTTTTGCAGACGGTTAAGCTCTCCAAGCTTCAGGGTCTTGAATGCCAGCTTGGCCAGCATCCGGCCGAAAGGCCCCTTCAACCCCAGCTTTTCCTGCAAGTCTGAAAGACTCATTACTTTGTCAGCCTCCATTGTGTCGTTGGTCCCCAAGATGTGACAGAATCTCCAGTACTTTTTAAAGTAATCGCATAAATATCGGTAAAGATACCTCTTTTCCACGGAAAAAACAATTACATCGTCTTTCGGAAGCCATACTATGTTGCAGGACAACCTTATGGATACACAGAAGGTCAAGTTATCCATACGTTACAACTTCAATGCTGCACACAGCAAGTACCGCGGTACAGGAGCAGGTTCAGACAACAAGGCCAGGATGCAGGACTACCGGGGGAAGGTCTTCACCGTATCTATCATTGCGAGAACGTTCTCGACCGGTGTTCCGGCCTGTACGTTGTGGCAGGAACAGCAGATGTATCCGCCATCCTTGCCCAATGTCTCCAGGCACATCCGTGTTTCAGCTATCACTTCATCGACAGTGCCCTTGGGCAGGATCCGCTGGTTCTCGATACCTCCGTGGAATATGAGATCCTTCCCGAACGCTCTCTTGGAGTCATCCGTTCCATATCATAAATGCTTGAAAACGTATATATACAAGGTTAAAAAATGTACGAAATAATCGAATAATTGTTATCTTCGCGGCGCTAACCACAGACAATCCGATGAGAAGGATCTTTGAAGCGGTTTTTGCCGCACTACTGATAAATGTCTTTGCAGTCCGGGCACAGGAGCCCGTTGAAATGCTGTACTTTGAGGCACGTGCCGGCCTGGGCCTGAACCTGGACTCGGACGGAGCTCCCCATATGGGTCCCTCCATCGACTATCTGAACTTTCACGCGGCAGGACATCTTTCTCCGACTGTTAGCTATCGGTTGAGGCAGCGTTTCACGAAACCTCTCTACAGTCCGGATTATCCTCTCAACGGAACGGACTTCCTCTGGGTGGACTGGGCACCGTCGTACAAGTGGCACTTCTCAGCTGGCAAGCTGCCTGTGCTGCTCGGCGGTTTCGAATGGGATACCCAACCCATAGATGTCTATTATTGGAGCGGCTTCTGCAACCACGTCGCTGAAGTCTATGCGCTTGGTCTCCAATCTTTCTGGACTCCTGTAAAGGGTCAGACCATCTCGTTCCAGGCCACCCAGTCGCCTTGGTCTCGCGGGACTTGGGACTGCTTTGCCTTCAATCTGGGCTGGTTGGGCAACTTCGCACCCTGGTGGAAGACCATCTGGAGCATCAACCATATGGATGATGTTCAGGGCGGGGGTATGCAGTACATCTCTCTGGGCAACCGCTTCGAAACCTGTAGATGGGCCCTGGAGATGGACTTGATGGACAGGGAAGCCATCCACAGGAAGCAGAAGTCCTTTTCGGACTACAGCCTTATCGCGCGGCTGGTCTATGGCGCCGACAAATGGAATGTGTTCCTGAAGGGTGGTTACGACTATAATGATGCAGGCAATGCCGGTACTGACGGTGTTTCCTTCGATTTCAATTATCCTGCGGGACTTGAATATATCTATGCGGGCGGCGGTGCGGAATTCTTTCCTCTCGGCAGCCGTAAGCTCCGCATACACTTTTTCCTTATGACCGATAACCTGCATAAGGCTCTGTGCCTCCAGACAGGACTTACCTGGCGTTTCAACCTTATCGACAAACCGTAGTTATGAAGATATCTCCTCGCAGACGTCCCCTCGTGGAAGCGCTTGTCTTCCTGGCTGTCCTGGTGGCCGTATTCGTTCCTCTGGCCATAAAGATGGGCGGCGGCAATATGCTGAAGACCATAATGGCCACAGCACACGATCTCCTTCTGAACACCGTGTTCTACCTTATGGGCATCACGGTCCTCACCGGAGCCTTGTCCAAGCTGATGTCGGAGTTCGGCGTGGTCAGTCTGCTGGAACGCATTCTCAGGCCTCTTATGAAGCCTCTGTACAACCTTCCCGGAGTGGCTGCACTTGGCGGCGTGATGACATTTCTCTCGGACAATCCAGCCATCATATCCCTCTCCAAGGACAAGACATTCTCCTCATTCTTCAAGAAATACCAGCTTATCTCGCTGACGAATTTCGGGACTGCCTTCGGAATGGGCTTCGTGGTCATCATAACGATGATCGGATACGGACAGGTGGCAGGAGCCTTGGTGGGCCTATTCGGAGCCATCTGCGGCTCCATCATCTCGACCCGCATAATGCAGCGCAAGTGTCTCAAGGCATATCCTGAACTGGATACTCCGGTGCACGAAAAATTGAGTGAGGAGTCATTGGATGAGGCTTTCCAGGAAGACGACGATCCGTCGCAGCACAGCATATTCATGCGTTTCCTCAATGCCATCCTGGATGGAGGAAAGAATGGTGTGGATCTCGGCCTGCAGATTATCCCGGGGGTGCTGATCATCACTAGCGCAGTCATAATGATTACCTTTGGGACCGGCCCTGAGGGTGTCTACAACGGTTCTTCATCGCAAGGTGTACCGATCCTCCCTTGGTTGGCGGAGAAGATACACTGGGTGTTCGAATGGCTCTTCGGCTTCGAGCATATGGAGCTTATCGCTTTCCCGATGACGGCACTCGGTGCAGTAGGTGCTTCGCTGGGGTTGCTGCCGACCTTCAATGCTGCCGGAATCCTCGACGGCAATGCGATTGCCGTATTCACAGCCATCGGAATGTGCTGGAGCGGTTTCCTTTCCACCCATACCGCGATGCTCGACTCCCTGGGCTACAGGAAAGTAATTTCCAAGGCTCTAGGTGCACACGCGGTGGCAGGTCTGTGCGCAGGGGTCATAGCGCACTTCCTCTATCTGCTTGTCTCCCTGATCTGACGCGGCACATTTTTCTGGGAAATCCTTGTATTCTTTTGAAATACTTCGTAACTTGCGGGCGATTATTAAATCGACTTCAATATGATGATTCGCATCTGCAACTATCAGCAGAACCAGCAGTCCTGTGGCCAGCAGTCCCAGGTTGTTCCTTCGTGCGTATAACTTCCGGCCGTATGCGACACATTAAAGATAAATACGATACAATATAGTACAGAGGCTGGTCCCGAGGGAATCAGCCTCTGTACTTTTTAAGGGAATGATTAGTTTTTAAGTATAGTGTATTATCGTTATGGACAGATTTGATTTGGTCAAGGAATCCTTCGTCAGGAAGGCGGTGACAGCAGAGGCACCGGAGAGAAAGGTTTCAGACTGGTACGGAGAACTGGTTTTCGACCGCGCCAAGATGTGCAAGTATCTCGACCCGGACACTCTCCGGGCGTTGCTTGCCTGCATAGAGGGAGGCAAACCTCTGGACCGCAAGACAGCTGACGGCGTTGCTCGCGGGATGAAGGAGTGGGCGATGGATCACGGAGTGACTCACGTCACACATTGGTTCCAGCCTCTTACGGAAGGTACTGCCGAAAAACACGACTCCCTTATCGATTATGATGGCAAGGGAGGCGTAATTGAAACTTTCGACGGCAAGATGCTGGCACAGCAGGAGCCGGATGCATCTTCTTTTCCGAGCGGTGGAATCCGGGCTACTTTCGAAGCCCGAGGCTATACCGCTTGGGATCCGACATCACCGGTCTTCATATTGGACGATACTCTATGTATACCGACGGTTTTCGTATCCTACACCGGCGAAGCGTTGGACTACAAGATGCCGCTCAAGCGCGCCCTCAAGGCAGTAAGCGATGCAGCAGTTCCTATCTGCCGTCTGTTCGACCCGTCTGTGTCGAAGGTTTTTTCCTACCTCGGATGGGAACAGGAGTATTTCCTTGTGGATGAGTCGCTTTATGCTGCGCGTACCGACCTGATGATTACGGGACGTACCTTGTTCGGCCACAGTTCCTCCAGAAACCAGCAACTGGACGATCACTATTTCGCGGCCATTCCGGCGCGCGTCGCCTCTTTTATGCGTGACCTGGAGGTGGCTGCCTATCGTCTTGGCATCCCGCTTAAGACCCGCCATAATGAAGTTGCCCCTAACCAGTTCGAATTGGCTCCGATCTATGGAGAAACCAACCTCTCCAACGACCAGAACCAACTCGTGATGAACCTTATGAACCGGATTGCCAGGAAACACGGTTTCGTGGTCCTGCTGCACGAGAAACCTTTCGACGGTATCAACGGATCGGGTAAGCATAACAACTGGTCGTTAGGTACGGATAACGGCACTCAACTTCTTGCTCCGGGCAAGGATGCCAAGGGGAACCTCCAGTTCATCACTTTTTTCGTGAACGTACTGGCTGCAGTACAGAAGCATAACGGGCTGATGAAGGCTACCATCGCCAGTGCCACGAACGCCCACCGCCTGGGAGCCAACGAGGCACCGCCTGCCATCGTGTCTGCCTTTCTGGGCCGGACGATGACCGAGGTGCTCCGCAAACTGCTGGAGCTTCCATCCGACACTCCGATTGAAATAGCGGGGAAGAAGGGAAAGAGCGTGGGACTAGTGGAGATTCCTGAGATATTCGTTGACAACACCGACCGCAACCGTACTTCGCCGTTCGCATTCACCGGAAATCGTTTCGAGTTCCGTGCCGTGGGCTCTTCTGCTAACTGTGCCGGAGCTATGACCACCCTGAACGCCATCGTCGCGGAGCAGCTTATCGATTTCAAATCCGCGGTGGATGTAGAGCTGGCGGCAGGCAAGTCACTGCAGGTCGCGGTAATGGACTCTCTCAAACCTATCATCGCTTCTATCATAGATACAGTCTGTTTCGATGGGAACGGCTATACCGAGGAGTGGAAGGCGGAAGCTTTGCGCCGCGGGCTGGATGTCGAAACGAATGTTCCGAAAATGTTCTGCGAGTTCACCAATCCGGCATCCGTAGAAATGTTCACCAAGACCGGAGTATATACGGAGAAAGAGCTTGTTGCCCGGAACGAGGTCAAGTGGGAGACCTACATCAAGAAGGTCCAGATCGAGTCCCGCGTTATGGTCCGGATGGCACTGAACCATATCATCCCTGCCGCCCTTGAATACAAATCCAAGCTCTTGCAGACTGTTACCTTGGCGAAGGGCGTGTATGGCAACCTCGACGGCTGTGCCACCGAGCTGAGGTTATTGGAAGACATCAACAAGTATGTCGATGACATCCAAGTCAAGGCTAACCGGATGCGTGAGGCCCGCAAAGCTGTCAACGGAATCGAGGATATCTATGAGCGTGCCCTCGGTTACCACGAGATAGCCGAGAGTTTCGCGGCCTTGAGACGTCCGATCGACAAGCTCGAAGAACTGGTGGACAACAAGATATGGCCACTTCCTAAGTATCGCGAGATGCTGTTCATCAACTAGTCTGACCAGGAACTGAAATCGATGGATACGAAATACATTTTCATTACGGGCGGTGTGGTCTCATCCCTGGGCAAGGGTATCATTTCCGCAAGTATCGGGAAGTTGCTGCAAGCCCGCGGCTTCAAGGTCACCATACAGAAATTCGACCCTTACATCAATATCGATCCCGGAACGCTCAATCCATACGAGCACGGCGAATGCTATGTCACGACCGATGGGATGGAGACGGACCTGGACCTTGGACACTATGAGCGTTTCACGGGCATCCATACCACGAAAGACAACTCCATTACGACGGGGCGTATCTACAAGACCGTCATTGACAGGGAGCGTAGGGGCGATTATCTTGGAAAGACCATCCAGGTCGTACCGCATATTACCGACGAGATCAAGCGGAGGATGCTGCGTAGGGATGTGGAAGGGGAGGAACTGGACTTCGTGATCACCGAGGTGGGCGGTACCATAGGTGATATCGAAAGCGCACCTTTTATGGAAGCTATCCGTCAGATGCGCTGGCAGCTCGGCCGCGACGCCGTCTGCGTGCACCTGACATATGTGCCATACCTGAAGGCCGCTGGAGAACTTAAGACAAAACCTACCCAGCACAGTGTCAAGGAGTTGCAGGGAATGGGCATCCAACCCGACATCCTGGTCCTCCGTACTGAACGGCATCTTGACGATGCCTTGCGGATGAAGGTGGCATCTTTCTGCAATGTCGACCTGGAGTGCGTCATCCAGAGTGAGGATATGCCCAGTATCTACGAGGTTCCCGTCAATATGCAACGCCAGGGACTCGATGCCGCGATTATGAGGAAGATCGGCATCCCAGTAGGCGAGACACCTGCGATGAAGTCCTGGCACGATTTCCTGGAGAAACAGAAGGCAGCAACTCAGGAAGTGCAGGTCGCCCTTGTTGGCAAGTATGATCTGCAAGACGCCTACAAGAGCATACGGGAAAGCCTTAGCCTTGCGGGTATCTACGATGAAGTGAAAGTCCGGATCAACTTCATCAACAGCGAAGGTATCACGAAAGAGAACATCGGAAGACAGCTCGCTGGAATGGCTGGCGTGGTGATCTGTCCCGGTTTCGGGCAACGGGGTATCGAAGGGAAGATAATCGCCGCCGGATATGCCCGTACGAATGATATTCCTTGTTTCGGAATATGCCTGGGAATGCAGATGATGGTGATCGAGTTCGCCCGGAACGTCCTCGGTCTGTCCGATGCGGACAGCAGCGAGATGGATCCGGCTACGCCTCACAACGTCATCGACATTATGGAAGAACAGAAGAACATCACCCAGCTGGGCGGAACGATGAGGCTCGGGGCATATCTATGCCGTATCCGTTCCGGCAGCCGCACCAGCGAGGCTTATGGTGGTGTTGAGGACATTGTGGAACGCCATCGCCACCGCTATGAGTTCAACAACCGTTTCAAGGAAGGGTTTGAGAGTGCCGGGATGCAATGCGTGGGCGTGAATCCCGACAACGACCTGGTGGAGATCGTCGAGATTCCAGCGTTACGCTGGTACATAGGTACGCAGTTCCATCCTGAATATTCCTCTACCGTGCTGCATCCGCATCCGCTTTTCATCAGTTTCATCAAGGCTTGCATCGACTATGGAACAACTCAAGCATGAGTGTGGAGTGGCGATGATCCGCCTCTTGAAGCCGGTATCGTATTATGTGAGTAAATACGGCTCTGAACGATATGCCCTAGAAAAGCTCTATCTGATGATGGAGAAGCAGCACAACCGCGGCCAGGAGGGCGCCGGAGTGGGCTGTGTCAACCTCGATGCCCCAGTCGGTGAGGAATATATGTTCCGTGAGAGGGTAGAAGGGAAAGATGCCATAACTGAAGTGTTCAAGCGGATCACCGGCGCTTTCACGGGACAGCTTTATATGGGTCACCTGCGTTATTCGACCACCGGGAAGAGCGGTATCCAGTATATACATCCGTTCCTCCGCAGGAATAACTGGAGGGCCAAGAATCTCTGTCTGTGCGGCAATTTCAATATGACGAATATCGACGAGATATTCCATCTCCTGACCGCCCAGGGACAGTCTCCTCGTCTCTTCAGTGATTCCTATATCACGCTCGAACTGATGGGACACAGACTGGACCGTGAAGTGGAGAGGTTGTTCGTGGAAGCGGAGGGAATGGGTCTCAAGGGAACCGACATAACCCGTTACATTGATGATAACGTATTGATTGAGAATGTGCTGCGCACCACGATTCCACATTTCGATGGGGGCTATGTGATGTGCGGTCTGACCGGAAGCGGCGAGATGTTCGCGGTGCGTGACCCTTGGGGCATCCGTCCTGCATTCTGGTACCGGGATGACGAAGTGGTGGTCGTGGCAAGCGAGCGACCTGTAATCCAGACTACATTCAACCTTCAGGCTGACGATATCAATGAACTCTTGCCAGGGCAGTCCCTCATCGTCCGGAAGAGTGGGGAACTCAGCATTGAACGTATACTCCCTCCGGCAGCTCTAAGCGCCTGTTCCTTCGAGCGCATCTATTTCAGCCGTGGTTCCGACAGGGATATTTATCTGGAGCGGAAGCGCCTTGGTGAACAGCTTGTTCCAGCGATCATCAAGGCTATAGACGGGGAAGTCACGGATACAGTTTTCACCTATATACCAAACACCGCCGAGGTGGCATTCCACGGGATGACGGACGGTGTGCGGAGACTTGACCACGATGTCAGGATCGAAAAAGTTGTCTGGAAGGATATCAAGCTTCGCACCTTCATTACCGAGGACAGCGAGCGCAATGATCTGGCTGCACACGTTTATGACGTAACTTACGGCTCACTGGTTCCGTACAAGGACAACCTGGTCGTCATCGATGACAGCATCGTCCGTGGAACCACCTTGAAGGAGAGCATTTTGAAGATACTGGACCGCCTGCATCCCAAGAAGATAGTGATGGTTTCCAGTTCGCCGCAGATCCGTTATCCGGACTATTATGGCATCGATATGTCCCATCTTGAGGAGCTTTGTGCCTTCAGGGCTGCAATGGCCCTTCTGCAGGAGCGTGGTATGCAGCAGCGGATTGAGGATATCTACCGGGCCTGCAAGTCCGATCCTTCGTCAGTCAACCACGTAAGGGGAATATACGAACCGTTCTCCGTCGGGGAAATCAACGGGAAGATTGCAGAAATGCTGCGCCCGCAGGGAATGCAAACTCCTGTGGAACTGGTGTTCCAGAGCATCGAGGGCCTGCATCAGGCTTGTCCTGACCATCCCGGCGACTGGTATTTCACCGGTCGTTATCCGACACCTGGAGGCATACGCCTGTGCAACACGGCGTTTGTGGACTACGTTGAAAAGATGCTGCTGTCCAGTAACTAGCGGTACAGACCTTCCAGTTTCTCGTCGGTAACTCCCGGACTGAGCCTGTAGAAGGCGCAGCCGTGAGGGGGAACCGTGACTTCCCAGCGTTCCTTCTTGCTCACCTTGCCCATATCCTGCTGCCGCCACAGGTCGCGTACGGTCTGCTCGCCGTACAGGCCGAGTTTGTGTGGCGTAAACCCCATCACACGCTCAGCATCACCCAGGTTGAACAAGGCTACCGCCAGGGAACCGTCTTCCAGAGGCTTGATGTAGGTCATGTGGCCGTCACCCTTGGTGAATATGACTCCTTTCACGCCCAGGGGATCCTGGTTGACGTCCAGCACTTCAGAGTTGCACAGCAGGCTCAGGGTGAACGGATCCAGCATCTCCATATCGCAGCCAAGCAGCATAGGAGAAGCCAGTATAGACCAAAGGGTTATGTGGGTGTATTGTTCCCAGGGAGTGAGCTGGGTCCAATGCATCTTCCGTCCCCAGCCGACCTTTCCTAGAACCAGCATATCCGCATCCGGCCAGTGACCTGGTCCGGTAAATCCGGCCCAGTTGTCCTGCCCGCCGAATCCTATTCTGGAAAGATTCTCCCAGGTGTCGCGGATGTCGCCGGTAGTACGCCAGCATTGGGCATATCTGAGCAGGGCAGGGCCCATCGTAACCCTCGAGCTGTTCGAGATGCTGTATATAATGTCGCGTCCTGTGGCGTCCAAGGCTTCCTTCATATCGCGCATCCACCACTCATCGTTGAGGTTCCAGTCGTATTTGAGATAGTCTACGCCCCAGTCGGCCCATTGCATTGCATCGGCGCGGGCGAATGAATACTTGCCGAAGGAACGTATAGCCTCCTTGTCCAACTTGCTCCTGTCCAGCTTCTGGAACTCATCGACCAGTCCCTGTTCCACCCACCAGTACCTGCCTTCCGGATCGTCGCAGGATGAGCCTATGTGTGAAGCATAGGTGGAGCACCACGGACCCGAATAGATGCCGAATTTCAGTCCAAGGGCGTGGAGGGAGTCTCCCAGTGCCTTCATATCCGGGAATTTCTTGTTGGGCTGGATACCGTTGTATTTGCCTCCGCGCAAGCCTTGCCAGCCGTCATCGATATTGACGTAGCACCAGCCGTAGTCGGCAAGCCCGGAGGCGACCATCGCCCGGGCGGACTGCAGGATTTTCTCTTCGGAAACCGAGTTCCCCCAGCAGTTCCAGGAATTCCATCCCAGCGGGGGAGTGAGCGCGATGGTCTCACCTATCTCGATGTGCAGCTGCCGAGTGTCGCTGCCGAGCGCGTTGGTAGCGGTGAGAGTTACATCGTAGCTTCCCTCGCGGACTGCCAGCCAGCCTTTGCCGCCCGGATACTCCAGTATAGGTAACCGTGCTGAGCCTGCCTGCCTCCGGTGAGGGTAGGGACGAACGATATTCCGTCGTTGTCCGGAGCTTGGATTCCTGCAAGTTCGGCCAGGGTCGGCATAAGGTCGGTGAACTGGCCCATAAAGGCGCTCCTCCCGGGTTTCAGCCTTGAACCCCAGGTCGTTATGAAAGGCATCCGTATGCCCCCTTCGTGGAGACTGCTCTTACCCCAGCCTTTGCGGCATTTGAAAGGGCCTCCGCTCTTGAAGAATTCTCCGGGAGAATTGGAGTTCGCAGCAGGACCATTGTCCGAGGAGATGATAATCAGGGTGTTGTCGAATATTCCGATTTCTTTCAGACGCTCTGTCAACATTCCGACCTGAGTGTCGATGTGCGTGACCATAGCGGCATATGCAGAATGAGGGTACAGAACCGGATAGTACCACCCGCCGTCGGTTATGGGAGTCTTTTCCTCACCCAGTTTCTCCACATAGTACATAACCTCGTCCTCAGGTGCCTGGACAGTGGAATGCGGCACCGTAGTGGTCCACATCAGGAAGAAAGGCTTATCGCCTGCGGCTGCTTGCGAAACCCAGTTTTCAAGCCTTCCGTACATAAGGTCGCAGGAGTAGTCGGACTGGTTGAATTTGTCATAACTGCGTATGTCATAGGGATCTGCGTCAGGATCCAGCCGCCGGTTGACAGGCATATATTCATTCCGTGTGAAAACCTTTGTCTCGTTTTCCCATAGGTAGTCGGGATAGTAGGAATGAGCCAGCATCTGGCAGTTGAAGCCGTAGAAATAGTCGAAGCCCATATCGCGCGGGGCCGAGCCGGAACCGGGACCTCCAAGACCCCATTTACCTATCATCGCTGTCGTATAACCGGCATCCCTGAGCATCGTGGCCAGAGTCGGAGTACCAGCGGAAAGCGGCCACTGGCCTTCCAGGTCGGGGTTCTCGTGTATGGCATCGAAATACCAGTCAGCTTCGCTCAGGGCCATTCCCTCCGGGCGGGCCCAGCGTTCGTCGTTCCCCCGGATCTGGCTGTGGCCGCTGTGGAGTCCCGTGAGGATGCTGCAACGCGAAGGGGCCGAAAGCGGACAAGCTGTGTACATATCGCTGAACACAATGCCCTGCGCTGCGAGGGCGTCTATGTTGGGAGTCTCGATAAGTTCCTGACCATAGCAGCCAAGGTCGCCGTATCCAAGGTCGTCGAGCAGCAGGAAAACGATATTCGGGCGGTCCTGGGCTTTGACGCAGCCTCCGGCAAGAGCCAGGGCACCGAGGCCTATGAGCGGGTAGGGTTGTTTCATATCAGTCGGTGTATTCTTTATCTGTCTTGGGATTTCCCCAGCATTGCTTCGCAGCCTTCAAGTATATCCTGGAAGGCTTCCTCGAAATCACCTGTGTACCAGGGATCAGCCACATCGCGGCCGTTGCCCGTATATGACATCATAAGGTTGATCTTCCCGTCCGGATCCTCAGGAATGATCCTGCGGATCCATCGCAAGTTGGGAGAGTCCATACAGATGATGCGGTCAAACCGGTCATAATCGGCACGCGTGACTTGCCTGGCCCGTTTTGAACCGTCGAACCATACCCCGTGCTGGGCAAGGCAGCGTCTGGCCGGCGGATAGATTGGGTTGCCTGTCTCTTCCTGGGATACGGCTGCGGATTCGATATGGTATGAGCCTTCCTTCCCTTCAGCTTTCACCAATGCTTTGAGGATGAACTCAGCCATTGGGCTCCGGCAGATGTTTCCGTGACAGACAAACAGGATTCTCTTCATCTGGTACGTTGCTCTTAGTTGGTTATCTGATGAAATGCATCGGCTCCCAAGGGGCGTCGCCACGTCCCGGAGCAGGTTTACCGCCTGTGGCTTTCAGCATCCAGGCCATATTGCTTGCTAGTGTGCGCATTGTCTGCAGACCTTCCCTGTCCAGAGAGGCCTGTCCGGGTTCGCGTCCGAAGACTATATTCCAGTACTGGGACGTAACTACCGGCATATCCATCATCTGGAATGGCATATTGAGTGCCTGGAAGGCGGATGTGGCTCCGCCACGGCGGCATATGGCAACCGCTGCGGCCGGCTTTCCGGAGATGGAGGACCCGTTCGAATGGAAGGCGCGCTGGATTATTGCCAGCAAGGCCCCGTTGGGCTGCCCATAATAGACTGGAGAGCCTACGACCAACGCATCGGATTCCTCGAACTTGGCGCTG
This sequence comes from uncultured Bacteroidales bacterium, assembly GCA_905235085.1. Lineage (GTDB taxonomy): Bacteria > Bacteroidota > Bacteroidia > Bacteroidales > UBA932 > Cryptobacteroides. The sequence goes on from CAJOKD010000013.1 coordinate 44,942, forward strand.
ATGACGTTGCAGACATCATCATTGAATACGCAGGCTCCGGGTTCGTCCTTGCACTTGTTGCAGGCTATGCAGCCACGGACTGGTTTGTTGCCGATCCAGACTATCTCGCTCTTTATTCCTTCCTTCTCCAGGGATTCGGCGATTTCCCTGAGCGCTATGAAGGTATTGCCATTGGGGTGGGGACTACCATTGATAAGTAAGACTTTCATAATTGGAAATCGTATTTAAACAAAGATAATTAAGATTCCTTATCTTTGCAACCCTATGGAGATAGCGCTTCACGGCCACTACGGATACAGGAGACTGGTTGTTTCCTCTATTCCGAGCATCCTGATGATGCTCGTAGGAAGCATATACAGCGTCGTGGACGGGTTGTTCGTGTCTAATTTCGTCGGGACTTCCGCATTCGCCGCATTGAACATAATCTGGCCGGCGGTGATGCTTGTAGGAGCACTCGGTCTGCTGCGTCATTCCGTCGTCTTGCTGCTGGCTCTGGGATCCCTGATGACTTTGGTGTCGGAACTATCAGCCGGTCCGGCTGCAAGGCTGTTCGTGGGCTACGACAGCGAACTTACCGCGCTCACGAAGGACGCGATACGGCTTTATATGCTCAGTTTCTTCATCTCGGGCATCAACCTGTTCGTCTCAGCCTGGTTCACCGGCCTGGGCAATGGAAAAGTCTCGGCAGCGGTGGCCTTTATCAGGAATCTGGTCCTGGAACTGGGTTTCGTATTCCTCCTGCCGCTGCTTCTTGGCCCTCGCGGCATCTGGCTTGCCGTCGATGCTGCAGACATTTGCTGCCTCGGGCTCGGAGTGACTCTCATACTGGCCTACCGCAAGCGCTACGGATATTGACCGTGAATACGGACTTGTTGGTTATGTTCCGTCGATTATGTATATTTGCGAATATGAAAAGACTGTTCGTTCTTCTGGTAATCGTGCTTGTCCATACAGCCTGCAGCGTCAAGGTTGCAGAAAGATGGAGTGAAGAAAAGGCCAATGATTGGTATGCAGCCCAGCCCTGGCCGGTCGGATGTGTATATATGCCATCTTATGGGGGTACTCCTGTGGAGATCTGGGGCGAAGAATATTTCAACGCAGATGTGGTTGACAGCGAACTTGCCCTGGCTGAGGGCCTTGGCTTCAATGCAATAAGGCTTTTCCTCTGTGACATAGTCTGGCAGGAAGATCCCAAGGGCTTTATGGAAAGGCTTGAGGAGACCGTCCGGATTGCCGACAGACACGGCCTGCGGATACTGATGACCATCTTCACCAACGGAGGTACCATCAAGAACCCTTTTACGGGACCTCAGCCGCAGCCGGTTCCGGGAGTCCACAATTCGGTATGGATGTCCTCTCCGGGGAAAGATGTGGTCAACGACCCTGCTAAATGGCCGATAATGGAGCGCTACGTGAAGCAGGTTATCAGGAAATACCGGAAGGACCCCAGGATCCTTGCGTGGTGCCTGTATAATGAACCGGAGAATACAAATGGATTCGAGACCCTGCCATTCCTGAAGGAGGTCTACCGTTGGGCTAGGGAAGTGGACCCTGTCCAGCCGCTGACATCGCCTATGTGGGCTACACCGGATTCACGATCCTACAATAAAGAGATTTCGGAGTTCATCTGTTCTGCCAGTGATATCATCTCATTCCACAGCTACAACGACCTTTCCAAGTGCAGCTTTTTCGTGGATTACTGCCTGCAGTGCGGCAGGCCTGTGATATGCTCCGAATGGATGGCCAGGTCCCGGGGATCGGACTATTTCTCCATCCTGCCTCTGTTCAAGGAAAAGAAGATAGGCTCGTTCAGCTATGGGCTTGTCAATGGCAAGCAGCAGTGTCATTATCCGTGGAACCCTGTCGAAGATGGAAAGCCCGTTCCTTTTACGGAAGAGCCTTCCGTATGGTTCCACGACCTCTTCTATCCGGACCATACTCCTTACAGCGAAGAGGAGATAGTATTCATCAAGGAAATGACCAGCCAGAACTGATATGCAATATAGGAAAGACAGGCACGGAGACAATCTCTCCATCCTCGGATACGGCTGTATGCGGTTCAGCAGGAAGGGCGGAGGCGTCGATATAGAAAAGACCGAACAAGAACTGCTGGCTGCGTTCCGCGCAGGTGTGAACTATTTCGATACGGCTTATATCTATCCTGGCAGTGAATCGGCACTGGGAGAAATCCTGGAAAGGAACGGGATACGGGACGAGGTCCGGATCGCCACGAAGCTGCCGCAGTTCCTGGTGCGCAACCTCGCCTCGCTGGATAAGTATTTCGACGAGGAACTGTCCCGCCTCCGGACTGACCGTATCGATTACTATCTGATGCACCATATCACCGATATCGCGCAGTGGGAAAGGCTCAAGTCCTTGGGAGTCGTGGAGTGGATTGCAGGGAAGAAGGCTTCCGGCGCTATCCGGAACATAGGTTTTTCCTATCACGGGAATACCGACAACTTCCTGAAGGTCCTCGCCGATTACGATTGGGATTTCTGCCAGATCCAGTACAACTATCTCGACGAGACTACGCAGGCCGGAGTCACCGGACTCAAAGCTGCAGCTGCGCGGGGGATTCCTGTGGTCATTATGGAGCCGTTGCGTGGTGGCAAGCTCGTGAACAAGTTGCCGGATGAGGCGAAGAAGCTTATCGCCGGCCATCCCCGGGGATGGACTCCTGCCGACTGGGGATTGCGTTGGCTATGGGACCAGCCCGAGGTTACCGTCGTTCTCTCCGGTATGAATTCCCTGTCGATGGTAGAAGAAAACGTTGGAATCGCATCGGATGCCTCGGTTTCTTCATTTACAGATGAAGACCGAGCCATCCTGCAAAGGATAGTGGATATAATCCGGGCGAAGGAGAAGGTCGGATGTACGGGCTGCCGCTACTGTATGCCTTGTCCCAAGGGCATGGATATTCCTGGTATATTCTCCAGTTACAATACGATGTTCACGGAATCGAAGCTGTCAGGACGGGCGCAGTATTTCCAGGCCGTAGCTCTGGCTGCTCAGCCGTCATTCGCCTCCCAGTGCATCCAGTGCGGCAAATGCGAACAACACTGCCCGCAGACCATTCCTATCCGCGAGAAGATCCAGGAGGCAGAGCGCGCCTTGCTTCCCTGGCCTTTGAAACCCTTTATCAAGCTTTGCCGGAAGTTCCTGCTCCGCAAGAAATGACGGCCTATCTGTAGCCTACCAGCCTGACCGGGCCTAGCATACCGGAAGGCAGCAGCTTGTCCCCTGCGTTGTAGAAACGGCGGACCTGGGTGACCGGAGTTTCGCCTTTATGGCGGTCTCCGATCATACGGTTGACCCAAAGGTTCGTGACATTCACTTCGATACTGTTTTCTCCTTCGTGCAGCCAGGGCAGGAGGTCCGGGCTGAGGAATGGTTCGCGCCAGAGGACCCCAGCGTTGTGGCCGTTGACTATGAGTTCCGCCATCACGTAGACTGTGCCCAGATCGATGCGGGCTTCCTCAAGGCCGTCAAGCGCACCTGCAGGGACAGTGAACGCAGAACTGTAGTGAGCCGTTCCTGAGAAAAAGCGGACGACGGGATCCCCGAAATTGCTTGTCCAGTCATTGAGTTCGGAGAAAGTTTCCCGTGCGCTCTCTCCGCCTTTCTGGTGGAACTCTACATCCCACCAGCGCTCGAGTGGTATAACTTCGGCTGCCTTGTATTCAGGCTTGGCCTCGGGAAGATCCAGGGGCTTGCTCGTCAGTACGACGAATACGGCATCTCCTGCTTTCAGGTTCAATTCCACCCAGTCGCCTTGGCGCGGGATGCGGTACATCGATCCGTCCTCCGCGTTGAACAGGGAGGCATAAGGGCCTCCCTCGCGGAATCGGACCTTGCCACGCCACTCTTTCTGAGTGAAGTTGCCGAGCCAGTAGAAATCCATCATACCGTCGGTCCGGTGAACGAACTGGATGCCAGCAATCGTGTTGTCGTGACCCCGGCTGTTCTTAGGAATCTCTCCTCCGAACAGGAAGCCGTCGTTCCAGAGACCGTCCGTCGGTCCGTCCAGGACCACGTCAGGGGTGATGCCAAGAGAGGTGATAGTCGCTGGCAGTTCGTCCTCGAAGCATACCGGGACTCCGGCAGCCTTGAGGGCTTCGACCCGTGCCAGGATCTCATCGGACATATAGCTCCGGCACAGACCTCCGAGAACCAGCACCTTGTAGCGCTGGCCGCTCTCCGTCACCAAGCAGCCGCCTTCCGGCTTCACCGCATTCAGGAGTACGTCTGGATTGGCATAGTCGAAATTGAACCCGACCGGTATCTTGGGAAGGTCGGAAAGGCTTTCTCCTCCGTACTGTCCGGTTGCGTTGGTATCTTCTCCGTAGAAAAGCAGCAGGTCCGCTACATTGCTCCCGGTCTGCATCATCGAGCAGCTTCGCGCAAGATAGTCCGTCCATACCTTGGCGTATGGCGCCCAGGTTTCGTTGCGATGGAACCATTGCCCATAGCGGAACAGGGCCAGGCCAGGCAGATAGTCGTCCGATGGCTGTGAAGCGCTGTCGTGGATTACGAAGCGGTTGAGGCCGCTGGCAAGTGCGATGTCGGCCACCATCTTGATGTTCCCGGGGTGATAGGTGTATGCCCGCTTCCCGTCGCCGTTGACGGTGAAGGATTCGGCTGCGACGATGGACTTGCCGTAAATATGGGCGACTGAAGCGCTTTCACGAATGTCGCTGATGGCGGTTGACGGCAGCGAGCCGCTAAGGCTGTTTGTCATCCAGATGCCGGACATCGGCACCGTGGCGTTCTTCTTGACCGCCATTCCGTCGCCTTGGAAGGCTCTGTTATATTCGTGGGATTCGATGTAGGTGCCCTCCATTCCGAAAGCTGCGATGATATCTCCTACGCGCTGGTAATTCTCTTCGAAGAGCTCGGAAAGGGTCTTTCTCCAGTCCCTGAGGAACTGTTCGCTTCTTTCTGTGCTGCCTATGATCTGGCCGGTCAACACCGGCAGCCAGGGCATCAGGTCATAACCCCGGCGGGCTTTGAATTCGCCTGCAAGTGCCGGGGTCCAGGTCTCGGGTCCGGCCTCATAGCTGTCGATCAGCAGGTGAGTGATGCCTTTGGGGCCAAGCATACCTCCGGCAGCCTCCTTGTATATTTCGAGATAGCGCTGGAAGTAGCGCTCCCAGGCGCCCGGATTGAGTTTATCCACCTCCAGTCCGGTGGCGTTGGGTGAAGCGGGATGGTTCATCTTGCCGGTAAGGGAGGCACCGAAACGCCAGATGCGCCACCTTCCCTTAGGAAGCGTGCAAGTGAGATGGCCACCGGCATCCATATTGGCACTGAGGTCCACGACGTCTTCTTCCTTGGCGCAGAACGCCGCCGGGACGGCTTCTGTGGCATATTTCCAGGCATCGAACGGATAGGCTGAACCGTTCCGTTCCTCCACCCGCTCGATGCGGGGAACCGTGAAAAGCTCGAGGGACTTCAGCCCCGGGCCCTTGACGCGGAAGTAACGGGCTTTCGTAGCGGGAATATTGACTGTGGCATATTCCAGGACCGGAAGAGGAAGCTTGCATACGGACTTCCAATGTTTGCCGTCGGAGCTGGATTGAAGCTCGTGAGGGCAGGGAATATCGCCTGAATGAGCCCGGGATCCCGTCACGGAACTCCGGAGCGTAAGGGCGCAGACCGTGGCCTTGCGAGGGAATGCCACGGTTATTATACTGTCTGAGGCATCGACCCTCGCACCCAGTTCCTGAAGGCTCTTGTCCGCATCGCTCAGCCTGACGGCTATGACTGCGACATCGTATCCGTAAGGATCCACCTTTACGTGTTCCTGCCCGCTGGGAATGTCCCGGTACGGGCCTATAATCTTTTGAAGGGCAGGTAGTTGCAAATCAAGCGTTCCGCCGTCTACGTCCACCGTCCGCCATTCCAGCTTCTTCATTGCGTCCTCCTGGCTCACCCAGGGCCCGCCGGTACTGCTCCATCCTGGTGCACTGGCCACCGCCATCTCCATCCCCAGCGAATCCGCCAGGGTGACGGCGAACCGGAACGCTTCCTTCCAGCTGTCGGACAGGTAAGGGCGCTTGAAAGGCGCTGCCTTGGGCATATTCACTCCTCCTGCATCGAACTGGTGGAAACCTGATATGCCGACGGCATCCATCCATTCCAGGTCCTTCCTGATTCCGTCGAGGGATACCTCACCGTCCATCCAGTGCCACCATACATAAGGCCTGGCCGCCCGGGGAGGCTCCTGGAAATTCTGTATCAGTCTGTCGCCTCCGTCAGGGACGGCTGTCGCCAGCAAGGCTAGAAGGGAGAATCAAAGGTGCGTTCATGCCTTGAATATAGCAAAAAAAGAGGAAAGCCCCAAAGTCCAGGGACTTCGAGGCTTTCTTATACAGAACGATCTTGCGATGCTACTTTACAAACGTGGTTCCGGTAGCGGTGCCTGAGCTTCCGCTACCCTGGATGAAGGTAGCGAAGTTGGCTTCGGTGAGTGCGGTACCGTTGACGGATCCGCCAGCCTTGCAGTTTCTGTCCCCCGATTTAATAAGCAATATCAATCCAGTCTGCATATCCGAACAAACACTTCCGAATTCAAAGATAGGTGCTGCACTCATAAAAGTAGACACGGAGGGGTAGAAAAAGATTGGATGTCGTATCTTTGCAGTTGAGTCCAGGTTGTTGGGCCAGGAGGGAGGGGCGGAGCCCCGACCGGAGGGCCCAACAAGCGGCTCGACCCGGAGAGCCCTCAATCAATCCACTTCTACCGCAAAGGAGAAACTTTTATGGCAAAACACTTGAACCCTCTTGAAAAAGAGTTCCTGATCCGCCGTTACCGTAGCAACCAGCG
>CAJOKD010000014.1 GCA_905235085.1 uncultured Bacteroidales bacterium
GTACTGACCCACCAGTTGGGAGAGTAGGTCGCCGCCGTTCTTCGAGAGGCTGATTCAGAAATGAGTCAGCCTCTTTTGTTTTGTGTATGGCAGGATTGAAGGTGGCCTAGTATGTCTAAACCGTGCCGCTGACCAGTGACCGCCGACCTCCGGACAAAAAAGAGGATGACCTCAGGGTTACCCTCTCTCTGATATCCGTATGATGCCCAAACTATCTTCAGCCTCTTGAACCATAGGCTTCCAGGGCCTTCTCAAGCACCAGGAGCGCCCGCTTCAAGCTATTGATTTCCAGCACGTAAGCCATCCTTACCTGGTTCTTCCCGATTCCAGGCGTGCTGTAGAATCCCTGAGCCGGGGCCATCATCACGGTTTCTCCGGTGCACCCGGATTCATCATCGTGATAGCAGAAATCCGTAAGGCACCATTTGCAGAAATCCTCGGCATCCTCGACCGGCAGGGAAGCGATCGTGTAGAATGCTCCGTTAGGCATCGGGGAATATACACCTGGTATCTTGTTCAGCCCTTTGATGAAGAAGTCCCTTCTGCCGAGATATTCATCGAAGCACTCCTTGGAATACTCTTCCGTGCCCTCGATCGAAGCTTCAGCCACGATCTGTCCGAGGAGAGGAGGACTCAGCCTTGCCTGACAGAATTTCAGGATCGCCCCCATTACCTTCTTGTTGTGGCTGACGATCATACCAATCCTGATTCCGCATTCTGAATACCTCTTTGAAACTGAATCGATTACGATTACATTGTCCTCGATTCCCTCCAGGCAGAGCGCCGAAAGGTAAGGAGCATCAGTATAGCGGAATTCCCTGTAAACCTCGTCTGAGAACAGGAATAAGTCGTGCTGCTTGACGATATCCCTGAGCCTGTAAAGCTCGTCCGCAGAGTAAAGGTAACCCGTGGGATTGTTCGGGTTGCAAATCAGGATCGCCTTTGTCCTGTCTGTGATGGCGGCCTCGAAATCCTCGACGGAAGGCAGCGCAAAGCCATTTTCAATCCTTGAGGTGACGGTCTTGACCGTCACTCCGGCCGTTACGGCGAAGGACAGGTAATTGGCATAACCCGGTTCGGTCATTATGATTTCGTCGCCGGGGTTCAAGCAGGCCATAAAGGTCAGGAGCAGCGCTTCCGAGCCACCTGCGGTCACGATTATGTCGTCAGGTTTCGCATCGATCCCGAACTTTCTGTAATAGGAGCTGAGTTTCTCCCTCAGCGACTTGATTCCCTGGCTCGGGCTGTACTCGAGAGTGGTACGGTCGATGGTCTTGAGCGAGTCCAGCGCCTTGCTGGGCGTAGGGAGGTCAGGCTGACCGATATTCAGGTGATAAACCTTTATCCCGCGCGCCTTGGCAGCGTCGGCGAAAGGAGTCAACTTCCTGATGGGAGAAGCGGGAATGACGGTTCCGCGGTTGGAAATCTCAGGCATATTCCTTCCTATTTTGCCTTTCCCTGGTTGGCAACAGCTTCCTGCTTGCGTTTGAGTTCCTCAGGATCTGCTAGGTAGTAGTCCTTCACCAGATTGAGGTCGTCGTCGAATTCGAATACGTACGGAGTAGCCGTAGGGATGTTCAAGCTGATAATATCGGTATCGGAGATACCCTTGAGGTGCTTGACGACGCCGCGGAGGCTGTTGCCGTGGGCTACTACTACGATATTGTCGTAGTCCTTGAGGGCAGGGAATATCTCGCACTCCCAATAAGGCATAACGCGCTCGATGCAATTCTTCAGTGCCTCTGTACGAGGAACATACTGGTCAGGGACAAGGGCGTAGCGAGGATCCTGGGTAGCACTGTTGGGATCGTCCTCCGGGAGATTTCCGGGAGCGACGTCGAAACTGCGGCGCCAGATCTTCACCTGTTCGTCACCGTACTTCTGGGCGGTCTCAGCCTTGTTGAGTCCCTGGAGCATTCCATAGTGCTTTTCATTGAGCCTCCAGGTCTTCTTGACAGGAATCCAGTCGAGATCCATCGAGTCGAGGACATTGTTCAGGGTCTTGATCGCCCTCTTGAGGTAAGAAGTATAGGCTACTTCGAACGTAAAACCGGCTTCCTTGAGCGCCTTTCCGGCGTCGAAAGCTTCCTGAACACCTTTTTCGCTGAGATCTACGTTGGTCCATCCTGTGAACCTGTTTTCCTTGTTCCACTGGCTCTCGCCGTGGCGGATGAGAACTATTCTTTTCATATCTGATTAAATAACGATTATTCTTTTATGAACGACAAAGATACTAAATCTTTCTGTTGTTGCGCTCATATTCCCGGCACCAGGAACTGAGTTCGCAGGAAGCGCACTTCGGGTTCCTTGCGGTGCAGGTGTAGCGCCCGTGCAGGATCAGCCAGTGATGCGCCTTCGGTCTCAGAGACTCCGGAATATGTGACTCCAGGTCCTTCTCCACAGCATCTACCGTCTTGCCGTCAGACAATCCGAGGCGGTGCGAAACCCTGAACACGTGAGTATCTACGGCGATGACGGGCTTGTCATAGACTATCGAGGCTATCACGTTCGCGGTCTTGCGGCCGACCCCCGGGAGGCTCATCAGCTGGTCTATGTCCGAAGGGACCTCGCCTCCGAAATCATCCACCAGTTTCCTGGCCATAGCGACAAGATGGGCGGCCTTGGAATTCGGGTACGAAATGCTCCTGATGAAAGGGAGCACTTCGTCGAAGGAAGCAGAAGCCAGGTCTGCAGGCTCCTTGAACCTGTCGAAAAGGGGAGGAACAACCATATTCACACGCCTGTCCGTGCACTGTGCGCTCAGGATCACGGCTATGAGGAGGTGGAAAACCGAGTCAAAATGGAGTTCCGTCTCCGGCATCGGCCTGTTGGCCTCGAACCAGGACAGGATTTTTTGATATCTGTCTTTCTTGAGCATCTGAAGCTATATGGTGAGGGAGAGGTCGATCACTTCGTCGTTGACATTCTCCTCGCAACTTTCATCCTTGCAGACGAATACCCTGCCGTGATATTTCTCGAAGATATTCCTGTTGTGGGTGACCATTATTATGGCAGTGCCGTCTTCTTTGTTGATGCCCGTGAGCAGCTTCAAGATCCCGTCCGCAGTCTCGTTGTCGAGATTGCCTGTCGGCTCGTCCGCGATGATGAGAGCCGGCTGGTTAAGAAGAGAACGCGCAATTGCGATTCGCTGCTGCTCCCCGCCGGAAAGCTGGTGAGGCATCTTGTGGGCCTTGTTCTCCATACCTACATCCTTGAGGACTTCGCGGATACGTTTGTCGATGGCATCCTTATCCTTCCAACGAGTGGCCTTCAGCACGAACTCCAGGTTCTGTTCCACGGTCCTGTCGGTCAGTAGCTGGAAGTCCTGGAATACGACACCGATCTTTCTTCTCAGATATGGTATATCCTTGTCCCTCAGTCCGTTGAGCTCGTATCCACAGACCTGGCCGAAGCCTTTTTCCAGAGGATTCTCAGCTATGATGGTGCGGATGATGGACGTTTTTCCGGTTCCGACCTTGCCGACTATGTACACGAAGTCACCCGGAAACACTTCCATATCAAGGCCGTAGATGACGACGTTCTCGCCGTTCAGGATGTCGGCGCCCCTGAAGGAAACCAGCGGCTCGCTTTTTGATGCCATTTGCTTTTTATCTTCCATAATTACGCAAATATACTTTAATTTTCGGGTATATTTAAGTAAATTTGTAGATTATGTAAACAGATATCAAAAACTTCGGAATACATATGAACAGCAAACTCATCGCGGTGTTATCTTCCGCTTTGCTCCTTTTCCCGGCGACCGGGCTTCCTGCTCAGAACCAGGTTCCGGAAGGGTATCTCCGCGCAGTCGAGCTCTATGAGAAAGGCATCTTCGAGCGCGCCGAGAGCATCTTCAGCGAGATCGCCGCTTCTACGGGTGACGTAATGGCAAAGGGATATGAGACCCTATGCGCCGTCAGGCTTCTGGAGAAAGGTTGCGAGAAGCTGGCAAGCGACTACGTGGCGGAGTATCCGTATTCGAAACTGATCCCCCAGATCCATTTCTACAATGCATTGAACCTCTTCGACCAGGAGGAGTACCGTCTGGCGGCGGCTGAGTTCGCCAAGATCCCGGAAAAGAGCCTTCACGGCAACCAGCTTGCCGAATATTCATTCAAGAGGGCATATTCCCTATTCGAGGAAGGCTGGCTGGAAGATGCTAAGGATATGTTCCTGGTTTCAGAGCAGCTCACATATTCGGATTACACCGCCCCGTCCAGGTATTCCCTGGGGTATGTAAACTACGTCCAGAAGAATTTCCGCGAGGCTCTGGACTGGTTCGAGAGAGCGGCCAAGGATCCCCGTTTTACGGACATCTCGAACTATTACGGTATGGAGTGCCGTTTTATGCTCAAGGATTACAACTATGTGGTCAAGGACGGGACGAAGATATATCCGGACGTTCCCGATGAGCGCAAACCTCACCTTGCAAGGATCATTTCGGAATCCTACCTTGCCGTCGGGGACAGCGAGAAGGCCAAGGAATACTATGACAAGATCCAGAAGAAGACCGAGGATATGGACCGGGACGATTACTTCTATTCCGGAACCGTCCTCTATTCCGTGGAAGACTACAAGGGAGCGATAGATAATTTCTCCAGGATGACGGCCAGGAACGACTCCATAGGGCAGATAGCAAACTATCAGATGGGATACAGCCTGGTCCAGACCGGCAACAAGGTGGCTGCGCTGGATGCATTCAAGGATGCATCGGCCCAGGACTTCAACCCGGATATCAGGGAGGATGCCCATTTCAACTACGCCAAGCTTTCCTTCGACTTGAACCACAACCCCACCGTTTTCGAGGATTACCTGAAGAAGTATCCTGACAACAAGAAGGGGGATATGATCTACAGCTACATTGCCCTCGCCTCCCTGTACAACCACGATTATGCGGGAGCGGTGGATGCATATTCCAATATAGACCTGCTGGACCATAACCAGAAGGCCAACTATATGAGGGCAAATTACCTGCGTGCCAACCAGCTGATTGCTAACGGAGCCTACAAGGATGCGATTCCGCTCCTGAAGGCGGCGTCCTATTATTCCGACAGGAGGGAGACTTTCAACCAGCTGTCGAAATACTGGCTGGGCGAGTCCTACTACCGCAGCGACCAGTTCGAGGATGCGGTGGAAACCTTCAAGGATCTCTACAACAATTCTGCACTCGAAGGCAAGGCTGAGGGCAAGCTCATTCCTTACAACCTGGGATACAGCTATTTCCGCCAGGGTGACTACGATTCTGCGGCCAAGTGGTTCGAAGAGTACCTTGGTGAGCGCAACCCCCTGGAAGGGGAAGATGCAGCTTCCAGGCTCGCCGACTGCGATTTCATCAGGAAGGACTATGAAGAGGCCATCAAGAAATATGAAAGCGCGATCAGGAGATTCGATTATTCGGACAATATGTACCCGTTCTACAGGGCTGGTATCGCCTACGGTCTCCTGGGTCGGAAAGCCAAGAAGATAGACGTCCTCTCGAACGTGCTGGACGCCGATCCTTCCGCGGTCTATTATTCCGAGGCGATGTACGAGCTCGGAAGGGCATATGTCTCGGCCGGAGAGGATGCTTCCGCTGAAAGCACTTTCCGCAAGCTCCGTTCCAGCACGGATGACAAATCCATCGCCGCCAGGTCTCTGATCGAGTTGGGAATGATCGCACGCAACAACTCGCAGTACGAAAAGGCTCTGGATTATTACAAGCAAGTCATCGCAGAGATGCCGGGCACAGAGTATTCCAGGGATGCCCTCTCTGCCATAGAATCCATCTACCAGTCCGAGGGACGCACTGACGAATACATCGACTATGCCGACAAGGTAGGCGCCATCAAGGGCAAGACCGAGAAGGAGAAAGAACAGATGTACTTCAATGCTGCCGAGCAGCTCTATCTGTCTGAGAATTGGAGCAAGGCGCTTCCTGCCCTGCAGAACTATCTCCAGCGATATCCTGAGGGATCCAGCTCGGCCAAGGCAGCTTTCTACATAGCTGAGTGCAACCGCAATCTCGGCAACAGGGAACAGGCCTGCGACTGGTACAGGAAGGCAATCTCCGAAGGCGGTTCCTTCGTGGAGACTGCGTTGCTCAACTATTCAGACCTTTCTTACGGGATGCAGCGCTACAAGGATGCATTCAACGGGTATTCCGACCTGGATGATGTGGCCAGCTCAGATGCCGGAAGGCATTCGGCAAGGATGGGAATGATGCGCTCAGCTTTCAGGGCAGGCGATTTCCAGGAGGCTATATCGAATGCCGACAAGGCTAAGACTTATGCGAAGTGCACTCCGGCCGAAGTCCGGGAAGCCGATTATGTCAGAGCCAAATCCTATCTTTCCTTGAACGACCGTGACGAAGCCTTCTCCATATTCGGGAAGCTTAGTGCATATCCATCGACTCCGGAGGGAGCCGAGGCTACCTATATGCTCATCCAGGATGCATACGACAAGGGAGAGTACGGTTCTGTGGAGAAGAAGGTATATGCTTTCTCCGAGAAGGCGGGGAACCAGGACTACTGGCTGGCGAAGGCCTTCATCACCCTTGGCGATTCTTTCGCCGAGCAGGATAACTACAAGCAGGCCAAGGCCACCTTCGAGAGCATCCTGAACGGCTATACACCTGCCGAGGGAACTGCTGATGACATCCTTGACAACGTCAGGATGAGACTTGCGAAACTCAAGAACTTGATGAACCAGTAAAGGATATGAGAAAGATACATATAGCGTTTGCCGCATTGCTGGTCTGCACCGCATCGATGGCACAGAACATAAATCCTACGGTCGAGGTCACGAATACCTATCAGGGCGACCCGTCGGACGTGCTGAAGCCGGTACACAAGATGAACGTTCCCGATTCGCTCCTGCGCTTCGATATGGATTTCGACTACGAGGTCTTCGAAAAGCCTTACCAGGGAGCCTACAAGTTCAAGCCTTACCAGCTGAATATGAGGCCGGACAAGGACGCTTACAGGGGCCGGAGCATATACCTGAAGACCGGGGCGGGATATACCTTCCATCCGCAGCTGGAATTCGTTTTCAGCCCGGAACAGAGGGGACCGTTCCAGATGAGCGTGTATGCGACGCACAAATCGTATTTCGGGAAATACAGGACCTTTGCACCTACCTTTGAGGATGGCCAATTCAGGTATGATGCCACCTTGGATACTTACAAAGGCTACGATGCTCTCACGACCGCAGGATTCGAGGGCCGGTACAACTTCGAAGAGGCGATTGCCTCCTTCAGGGTCGGTTATTATGGCCTTATGACGAAGGATACCCTTACTAAGCGGATGTACAACGGGTTTGACTTCAATACCAGGTTCCGTTCCAACAGTTCCGAAGCATCCTATTTCCACTATGACGTGTCCTTGGACGGACGCATTGGAAATGACAGGCTGGACTTTCGGGTTTATGAGGAACAAGACCAAAAGGATGATATCCGCGAGGGATGGTTCAGGCTCAGGGGCGAATTCGGACCCCAGCTGAACTATTTCCACCGTATCCTGCTTGGACTCGACGCCGAGACTTGTTCCTATGGGGGAAGCCTTTTCGATGGGAACGCCGGCAAGATAGCCGTGATTCCTAAATATGAGTTCGAAACCGGAAGATGGGACCTTAGCCTTGGACTCAGGATCGAGAAACTCAGCCACAGCGGCCAGAGCGACACGACAGCCTTCAAGGCTATGCATACGAAGAAGGGCAGGACACTGTACCCTGAAATCAGGGTCGGATTCACGGCAACTGACAATCTCCTTCTCTACGCCAACCTTACCGGCGGATCTTCCTTGAACGCTTATTGCCAGCAACTTGCGTACAACCACCATTTCAATCCTCTCTACGCAGTCCGGAGCCCTCTTATGGATAACTCCATAGAAAGGTACAACATCCAGGTTGGAGCGAAAGGCAACTTGGGCACCAAGCTTCAGTTCGACATAAACGGAGGAGCCGCGGGAGTGGAAAACGGGTTGGTCGACGATTCCTACGGAATGGAGATAGCCCTGCCTTTGGTCAGTTATCAGGATTACAGCTTGATTTATGCCAACGTGCTCCTGGGGTTGAAAGCAGGTAATTTCGATCTGGACGCTTCGGCCAGGTTCCGCAACCAGCAGTTTGACGATGAGTATTCTACAGCATTCAAGCTTCCTAAGTTCTCCGGCGATCTCCGTGCGGTCTATCATTTCGGACAGAGGGTATATTTCGGGACGAAGCTGGAAATAGCTTCCAAGCGGGAACGCTCGGCATATATGGCTCTCTCTCCTGGAGATGCGGCACGGAAGTACGGTTTCGAGGTCCCCGGATACGTGGATCTCGGCCTTCTGGCGGGCTGGCAACTGAACCGCAGGCTGGGCTTCTGGGCCGAGGCCGGAAACCTTCTTTGCGACAACATCCAGAGGAATCTTTTCTATGCTGAAAAAGACCTGTGGATCACTGCCGGAATCACCCTTAATTTGTAGTTTTTTTCGTATATTTGTCTGTTTTATGGAAAGCCCTCTGGAACGGGCAGATTTTGACTGGAAAATATGATAGAGAACGAAGAGATGAAGAAGGCGGAAGAACAGTATTCCGCAAGTAGCATTCAGGTGCTGGAAGGTCTTGAGGCTGTTAGGAAAAGACCGTCGATGTACATAGGAGACGTAGGCGAGAGGGGACTCCACCACCTTGTCTACGAGGTCGTTGACAACGGTATCGACGAGGCGATGGCAGGCTATTGCAACGATATCTCCGTCACCATTCTCCCGGACAATTCAATCCGAGTTACGGACAATGGCCGTGGTATTCCTACCGGCATACATCCGAAGGAGCACAGGTCGGCCCTCGAAGTCGTCATGACCGTTCTCCACGCCGGAGGTAAGTTCAACAAGGACAGCTACAAGGTCTCCGGTGGTCTGCACGGAGTCGGAGTCTCTTGCGTCAATGCACTTTCCGACAGCTTGGTGGCCGAGATCCATCGCGAGGGCCATGTCCATGTGCAGAAATATTCCCAGGGCAAGCCACTGGGGCCAGTGGAGGTCGTGGGTGACTGCAATGACACGGGAACGATCATCACTTTCCATCCTGATCCTACTATCTTCACCCAGACCATCGTTTACAAGTATGACACCCTTGCAGCCAGGATGCGCGAGCTTTCCTATCTGAACAAGGGTATCAGGATCACTCTCACTGACGAGAGGGAAGTCGTGGACGAGTTCGTGACCGACGCCAACGGCGATTCCAAACCTACCGGGAAACAGGTATTCCGCAAGGATGAATTCTATTCCGGAGAAGGTTTGAAGGAATTTATCGAATATCTCGATGCCGGAGCCACCCAGCTCATTCCAGAGCCGATCTGCGTGCAGAACGACAAGGTGATTCCTATCGACATCGCCCTTTCCTACAACAACGGTTTCTCCGAGAAGATATATTCCTACGTCAACAACATCAACACCATAGAAGGCGGAACCCACCTCCAGGGTTTCAAGATGGGTCTCTCCCGTTCTTTGAAGAACTACGCAGAGAAGAACAACCTCTTCGCAAAGTTCAAGGGAGACCTTTCGCAGGAGGACTACCGCGAGGGTTTGACCGCCGTCATTTCCGTCAAGGTCGCAGAACCTCAGTTCGAGGGTCAGACCAAGACCAAACTCGGTAACCCAGAGGCCACTTCAGCCGTTTCCCAGGCCACTGCCGCTGCGATGGACCAGTACCTTGAGGAGCATCCGAAGGAAGGCAAGGTCATCATCGAGAAGATCATCCTCGCCGCTACTGCCCGGAACGCAGCCCGCAAGGCCCGTGAGATGGTCCAGCGCAAGACAGCGATGTCCGGAGCCGGAATGCCAGGCAAGCTGGCCGACTGTTCCGAGAGAGACCCGGAGAAGTGCGAACTCTTCCTCGTTGAGGGAGATTCCGCAGGCGGTACCGCCAAACAGGGCCGTGACAGAAGGTACCAGGCCATCCTTCCTCTGAGGGGTAAGATCCTGAACGTGGAGAAGGCTGCCAGCGACCGTGCTTTCGACAGCGAAGAAATCCGAAACATCTACACCGCCCTCGGCGTGACCGTGGCCAAGGAAGACGAAGACGGAGTAAAGAGGATGGACCTCAGCCGCCTGCGCTATCACAAGGTCATAATCATGACCGATGCCGATGTGGACGGAAGCCACATCGCCTGCCTGATCCTGACCTTCTTCTTCCGCTATATGTTCGACCTTATCAAGAACGGGTACGTCTATCTCGCCACCCCTCCTCTCTACAAGGTCAGCAAGGGGAAGGAAGAAGTCTATTGCTGGACCGACGAGCAGCGTTTCCAGGCCATCGACCGTCTTGGAAAGGGTTCTGAGAAGGGTCTGAACACCCAGCGCTACAAGGGTCTCGGTGAGATGAGCGACCAGCAGCTTTGGGACACCACAATGGACCCGGGCCAGAGGCGCCTCCGCAAGATTACAATCGAGAACGCCGCTGAAGCCGAGAGGACCTTCTCTATGCTGATGGGGGATGATGTCCCGCCTCGCAGGCAGTTCATCGAAGAAAATGCACACTACGCAAACATTGACGCTTAATAACCATATTTGACATGCTTGATATTTTCGATAGGATCGAAAGAGATTCCGGTGGCCCGATAGGCCAGTACTTCGAACAAGGTTTCGGTTATTACATGTATCCTCGCCTGGAAGGTGAACTGGGTCCTCACATGACCTTCAACGGCATTCCGGTGCTGAACTGGTCCCTGAACAACTATCTGGGACTGGCCAACCATCCTGAAGTCAGGAAGGCAGATGCCCAGGCGGCAGCTGACTGGGGACTGGCTTATCCTATGGGAGCCAGGATGATGTCCGGACACACCCGTTACCACGAGAAGCTCGAAAGGATATTCGCGGAATTCGAGAAGAAGGAAGATGCCTTCCTCTACAATTTCGGCTACCAGGGAATCGTCTCCACGATCGACGCCCTCACCGCCCGTCACGATGTCATCGTGTACGACGCAGAGTGCCATGCCTGCCTTTTGGACGGAATCCGTCTCCATATCGGAAGCAAGTACAAGTATCGTCACAACAATATGGTCGATTGCGAGAAAGTCCTCGCAAGGGCTTGCAAGGAGGCTGACGAGAACGGTGGAGGAGTGCTCCTGATCACTGAGGGAGTCTATGGGATGACCGGTGCCCTTGGCAAGCTGGACGAGATCGTAGCCCTCAAGCAGAAATATAACTTCCGCATCTTGATCGATGATGCACACGGATTCGGCCTGCTCGGAGAGCACGGACGCGGAACTTCTGAGCATTTCGGCGTTATGGACGGAATAGACCTCTACATCGGAGCCTTCGCCAAGAGCATGGCTTCCATCGGAGGTTTCGTGGCAGGGCCGCACAAGATCATCAACTACCTCAGGGCCAACATGCGTTCCCAGATGTACGCCAAGAGTCTTCCTATGCCTCTGGTAATCGGTAATATCAAGAGAATGGAAATAATCGATTCCCCTGAGGGAGACGAGCTCCGTGCAAAGTGCTGGAAGATCACCCACGCCATCCAGGATGGTTTCAAGGCCGAGGGATTCGACATCGGGGAGGCCCAGGCCTGCGTCACCCCGGTCCATATCAAGGGAGGCGTCGCACAGGCTACGAAGATGGCGAAGGACCTTCGTGAAAATTACAAGATCTTCTGCTCGATGGTAATCTATCCGGTCATCCCGAAGGGGATGATCATATTCAGGATCGTTTGCACTGCCGCCCACACGATGGAGGATGTGGAATACACCCTGAATGCATTCAAGGAGATAAAGAAGAAACTCGATGCCGGTCTCTATGATGGCGACGACATCGCTGCAATGACCGTGATGGAATAGACAGGGTCGATGGATAAAGGCTATTTCAAGGATAAGGTTGTAATCATTACTGGAGCCAGCTCGGGTATCGGGTTGGCTTCTGCACGCCTGTTGGGCTCCCTCGGAGCCTCCGTCGTGATGGCTGCGAGGTCTTATGGGAAGTTGCTCGACCTTGCTTCTTCGGTGAACCCTGATCCGGCGAAAGTTCTTTGTGTCAAGACCGATGTCACAAAGGAAGAAGATTGCCGCAATCTCATCGCGAAGACTATCGAAAAGTTCGGCAGGATCGACATCCTTGTCAATAACGCCGGCATTTCCATGAGGGCGATGTTCAAGGACTTGGACCTCAGCGTACTCCATTCCTTGATGGATGTGAATTTCTGGGGAACTGTCCAGTGTACCAAATTCGCCCTTCCGTATCTCCTGGAGTCCAAGGGACAAGTCGTCGGTGTCATCTCTATCGCCGGCTTCTCCGCTCTCCCGGCAAGGACAGGCTACTCCGCATCGAAATATGCCATCCGGGGCTTCCTGGATACTATCCGCATCGAACATCTGAAGGACGGACTCAACGTACTGACCTTTGCTCCTGGTTATACCGATTCCAACGTCCGCAAGGCCGCCCTTACGGCTGACGGGACTCCTCAAGGAGAAACTCCTCTCAAGGAAGACAAGCTGATGAGTGCGGAGCAGTGCGCCGCCTGCCTTGCAAGGAGCCTCGCCAAGAGAAAATCCCAGGTCATCCTTACCGGTCTCGGCAAGGCATCCGTCCTTGCCCACAACCTTTTTCCGAGGCTTATGGACAAGCTGACCTACGGATACATCTCCAAGGAGGCTGGAAGTCCATTCAAATAGATCCCGACTATGAAACTCCCTCGTATTTCCATAAATTACCAGGTATTCATACCGCTGGCTCTCTTGTTCGTCATATTGGCTGTCTTGTTCCCGAGGACGGCAAAATTCAGTTATGACTACCGCAAAGGATCCCCGTGGCCGTATGAGACTCTGATCGCCCAGTTCGACTTCCCGATTCTCAAGACCGAGGAGCAGTTGAGGGAAGAGAGGAGCAAGAACAAATCGGTTGAAATCCCTTATTACCGTTTCCGCCAGGAAGTGGTGGACAACACTAAGAAGGGAATAGATGAGGCAGATCTTGGGAATATGTCCAGGATGCGTCCCCAGATAGTTTCTGCGATTGAAGGAGTTTACTCAAGCGGAGTGGTATCTGACGAAGGGGTAAAGATTGATAAAGGGGAAGACCCATCCACGGCAGTCCTTTACCTGCACAGGGACAAGCGCGTGTCCAAGCGTCCTGTTTCGGAGGTTTACAAGGAGTCTGAGGCCAAAGCCAAACTCCTCTCCGAAGTTTCCGTGAAATATCCTTCATCGAATGTGGACTCAGTCTTGCGTTCTGCGGGAATATATGACCTTATAAGTCCGAATCTTGAATATGATTCCAGAACCACCGACCTTGTCAACTCGGAATCTTCGGCGCAGATATCCACGACACAGGGTTTTGTCAGCGCAGGACAGCTGATAGTCTCCGAAGGGGAGATCGTCACATCCGAGATTGCCCAGATGCTTGACTCGTATAAGGTTGAATACGAGAACAGCATGGGTTATGGGGGACCGAGGATCCTTTTCTGGCTGGGGAACGCCACTATCGCCCTCGTGCTTACGGTGCTGCTTTACCTGCTCACTTATTTCCTCAACAAGAGGATATTCAGGGAGAAAAACCGCTTCTGGTATCTTCTTACGGTGTTCTTGATAGCGACTGTGGCTACTTTGGTGGTCAACAAGTTCGCTCCGAAGTTCCTGTACATGGTGCCGTTTACCCTGACTGCACTGTTTCTGGAGGCCTTTTTCAAGAACAAGATGAACCTTCCGATATGCCTTGTCTCATTCATGCCTTTGCTGATATTCCCGAACAACGGTGTGGTCCTCTTCGTGATGTTCACCGTTGCCAGCGTGGTCGGAGTGTTCGCATTCAAGTATTTCAACAGGGGATGGCAGCAGTTCATCACGGCGATGATAGTTTTCATAAGCCTGGTAATCACTTATTTCGGTTTCAGGCTTATCGGCAGGGTCAATGACGATCCTTATACGTCGGTACTTTTCATGTTCGTGGGGTCGATGCTCACCGTTGCCGGATATCCTCTCATCTATCTTTTCGAAAAGGTGTTCAACCTGGTGTCCGACTCCCGTCTGAGGGAACTTTGTGACACCAACAACCCTCTCCTGAGAGAGCTCGAGCACAAGGCTCCGGGAACATTCCAACATTCTCTCCAGGTGATGAACATGTGCGATGCGGCAGCAAGGGCCATCGACGCCAATGCCCTGCTTGTACGTGCGGGAGCACTTTATCATGATATCGGAAAGATGCAGAATCCGCTTTGTTTCATCGAGAATGAGAGCATGTCTCCGGGAGGAGCCCGTTATCATGAAGGACTCTCCGCAAAGGAAAGTGCCGAGAACATCATAAAGCACGTCACCGATGGAATGGAACTCGCTGAGAAATACAAGCTTCCGGATGTGGTGAAGGATTTCATCAGGACACATCACGGAACATCCAATACAGGCTACTTCTACAACAAGTACCTCAATGAAGGTGGGGACCCTCGCGATGTAGACAGCTTCTTCTACAAGGGCGGTGAGCCAAAGACTAAGGAGCAGATCATACTGATGATATGTGACAGCCTTGAAGCTGCGTCCAGGACATTGAAGGATACTTCACCTGAAGCTTTCGATGCTTTCGTGGAAAATATCGTGGCCGGAAAGATGAAGATGGGTCAGTTCGATAAGGCAGACATCTCCATCAGGCAGCTCAATATAGTCAAGGACGTGCTTAAGAATTACCTCTCGCAGATCTACCATGAGAGGATCGTCTATCCGAACAGGCAGAAATAAATAATCAATATAAACGATAATCAATTATGGAAGTAATCAAGAATCAGATTGATGACCTGAACATCGAACTAACTATCTCCCTCAAGGCTGAGGATTACGCTGAACAGGAGAAGAGAAGGTTGGCCGCCTACAGGAGGAAGGCCGATTTCAAAGGTTTCCGCAAGGGGATGGTTCCGCCTCAGATGGTGAAGAAGATCTACGGCGACCAGGCTCTTTACGAAACGATCAACGAAATCCTCTCCGAGCAGCTGGATAAATTCATCAAGGAAAATGACCTCCATATCCTCGGCGAACCGCTTCCAAGCGAGTCCCAGAAGGAAAATGAGTGGGTTGACGGCAGCGATTTCGAGTTCAAGTTCGACCTCGGTCTCTCACCTGAAATCAATATCGAGGTAGGTAAGGAAGACAAGGTTGTCAACTACAAGATCGATGTGACCGACAAGGCAAAGGCTGACATGAAGGAGAATCTGCTCCGTCAGTACGGCGATCTCCAGGAGGCAGAAGCAGCTGGAGAAGACGATTATGTCATCGTGGACTTCGTCCAGGGAGAGAACAAGGCCGAAGGTGTGTATGTCCAGGTCAACAAGGTGGAGGGAACTGCGAAGAAGAAATTCGTCGGTGCCAAGGTAGGAGACAGTTTCGACGTCGATGTGACCAAGGCTTTCACCAATGAGACAGACCGTGCCTCCATGCTGAAGATGAAGAAGGATGAACTTGCTGCCCTTCCTGCCAAGTGGAAAGTCTCCATCGTGAATGTCAAGACCTTCGTCCCGGCTGAAGAGAATCAGGAAACCTATGACAAGATATTCGGAAAGGATGTCGTGAAGGACTCCGAAGGCTTCGACGCCAAGATCGCAGAGAGGCTTGAGTCCAACTATCGTCAGGAGACCGACTATCGGCTTTCCCAGGACATCCGAAAGTACCTTGTTGATAAGGCTGACGTGAAGGTTCCGGAAGAGTTCCTGAAGAGGTGGCTCTATGAGAACAACAAGGAGAAGTTCAGCAAGGAAGACGTGGACAAGGAATTCGACGCCTTCCTCGGTGATTTCCGCTGGCAGCTGGTCCGCGGCTACCTGATGAAGAAGTTCGACCTCAAGATCGAGGACAAGGACATGGTTGATGCAGCGAAGGCTTACGCAGCCTATCAGTATGCAATGTACGGCATGGGTAATGTTCCTGAGCAGATCCTCACGGATGCGGCCATGGAGATGCTGAAGGACGAGCGCCAGATCCGCAACCTCGAGGAGAATGTGGAGAACGAGAAAGTGCTCACCGCAGTGAAGGAGAAGATCACCCTTTCCAAGAAGAAGATTTCAGAAGAGAAATTCCGCGAGTTGAAATAACATGGATAAGGAATTCAAGAAATATGCAGTAGGGGACAGGAGACTCAGCTCCCTGACTCTCGACAGGTACGAGCGGGCGACCGATGCGTACATCAATCCTACTATCATCGAAGAGAGGAAGCTGAACGTTGCCTCGATGGACGTCTTCAGCCGCCTTATGATGGACAGGATCATATTCCTCGGCGTCCCTATCGACGACGACGTGGCGAATATAATCCAGGCCCAGCTGCTTTTCCTGGCATCTACCGATCCTGGTGCTGACATCTCACTCTACATCAACACTCCTGGCGGTCAGGTTACCTCCGGTCTTGCCATCTACGACACCATGCAGCTCGTGGATCCTGACGTTGCGACCATCTGTACCGGAATGGCAGCCTCGATGGGCTCTGTCCTTCTCTGCGCCGGCGCGAAGGGCAAACGGTCATGTCTGCCGCATTCAAGGGTCCTGATCCACCAGCCACTTGGAGGAGCCCAGGGGCAGGCGTCAGACATCATGATTGCCGCCAAGGAAATTGAAAAGACCCGCAAGGAACTCTATGACATCATATCCGAGCATTCCGGCCAGCCTTACGACAAGGTGTTCGCCGATGCCGACAGGGACTACTGGATGACTGCTGCCGAGGCCCTGGAATACGGAATGGTCGATGAGATACTGGCAAAGAAGAAAAAGTAATGTCGCAAAAGAAGACAACGCAGCATCACTGTATGTTCTGCGGCAGGCCTGAGGGTGAAGTCCCTTTCCTCCTCCAGGGGATAGAGGGCTTCATCTGCAGTGACTGCGTGGAACTTGCTCATGATTATCTTCATGAGGCCGCAGGAACATATCCTTCAGCAGCTGATCCCGGCCGGCTTGAGAATCTCAGGAAACCAGCCGAGATAAAGGCTTTCCTGGACCAGTATGTTATCGGTCAGGACCGGGCCAAGAAGATGCTGTCCGTCGCTGTCTATAACCATTACAAGAGGATCAACCACAATCTGGTGGACAAGCCGGACGACGGAGTCGAACTGGAAAAGTCCAATATCCTCCTGGTGGGGCCTACTGGTACCGGCAAGACCCTGCTGGCCAAGACCATCGCGAAGATGCTGGATGTCCCTTTCACCATAGTGGATGCGACTGTACTTACTGAAGCCGGATATGTGGGCGAAGATGTGGAGAGCCTGCTCACCCGTCTGCTCCAGGAGGCGGATTTCGATGTCGCCAAGGCGGAGAGAGGAATCGTGTTCATCGATGAACTGGACAAGATCGCCCGGAAGGGAGACAACCCGTCCATCACACGTGACGTTTCCGGGGAAGGTGTGCAGCAGGCTATGCTCAAACTCTTGGAAGGCAATGTGATAAACGTTCCTCCGAAGGGTGGGCGCAAGCATCCTGAACAGGAGTTCATACACGTCGACACTCAGAATATCCTGTTCATCTGCGGAGGTGCTTTCGAAGGGATAGAAAGGCATATCGCCCAGAGGCTGAATACCCAGGTGATCGGCTTCGGGGCATCGAAGAAGCAGCGTATCGACAAGGACAATCTTCTGAAATACGTCGATGCCCAGGACCTTCGGGCTTATGGCCTCATCCCTGAGATCATAGGCCGTCTTCCGGTGGTTACCTATCTGGACGCCCTTGACAAGGATGCCCTGATGAGGATCCTTACGGAGCCGAAAAACGCCATCCTGAAGCAGTACAATAAGCTTTTCGAGATGGATGGCATCACCTTGAAGATCGCAGCCGGAGTGAAAGAGCTGATCGTGGACACCGCCATAACCAACAAGCTGGGAGCACGCGGCCTCCGCTCTATCTGCGAACAGATATTCGATGATGCGATGTTCGATGCTCCTTCTTCAGGGAAGAAAACTTTCACCGTCACGCTGGACTACGCCCGCAAGAAACTTGAAAACAACATCCGGATATGAAGAAATACATCCAAGACAACAAGGAGCGTTTCTACGAGGAACTCTTTTCGCTCCTCAGGATTCCTTCGATAAGTGCGAAGAAGGAACACAAGGAAGATATGCGCCGTTGTGCGGAGAGGCTTGCCGTCCTTCTGATGGAAGCCGGTGCCGACGAGGCAGAAGTCTATCCAAGCGATGGCAATCCGGTGGTGTTCGCCAGGAAGACCGTCGATCCGAAACTCTCCACGGTTTTGGTATACGGTCACTATGATGTCCAGCCTCCGGAGCCGCTGGAAAAGTGGGCCACGGACCCGTTCGAGCCGGTTATCAAGAAAGACCCTACAGGACGCGAGGCAATCTATGCCCGTGGCGCCAATGACGACAAAGGACAGCTCTTCATGCACATCAAGGCATTCGAGTATCTTGTCCGGACAGGCAAGCTCAGGCACAACGTAAAATTCATATTCGAAGGAGAGGAAGAGATCGGCAGCCCATCCCTCCCTCAGTGGGTACGTGAGCATAAATCATTGCTCAAGTCCGATGTCATCCTGGTCTCCGACACCACGATGATTTCGGAGAGGGTCCCTTCCATCAACTGCGGTATGCGTGGGATGGCTTATCTTGAAGTCACGCTCACGGGACCTGACAAGGATCTGCACTCAGGCCATTACGGAGGCACGGTAGCCAATCCGATCCAGACCCTTTGCGACATCATCTCCGGCCTTATAGACAAGGATGGACGCGTGACGATACCTGGCTTCTACGATGACGTCGTGGAGCTTTCGCGTAGAGACCGTGCCCAGCTTGCCAGGGCTCCGTTTGAAATGAAGGAGTTCATGGATTCCATAGGAGTGAAGGCCTTGCGTGGAGAAAAGGCTTACAAGCCTCTGGAGCGCATTGGCATTAGGCCTTGCCTTGATGTATGCGGCATCTGGGGCGGTTACATCGGAGAGGGAGCCAAGACAGTACTGCCTTCCGTGGCTCACGCGAAAATTTCCATGAGGCTGGTCCCGAACCAGGACAGCGCAACGATTACGAAGATATTCAAGAAGCATCTCGAGAAGATAGCTCCTAAATATTGCAAGATAGAAGTGAAGCCTTGCGAGGGAGGAGAGGGATTCCTTATCCCTATCTCGTCTCCGGCTTTCCAGGCAGCTTCCAGGGCAATGGAGGAAGTCTATGGAGTACAGCCGGTCCCGAGCCGTGGAGGCGGCAGCATCGCAGTGCTTGCCCAGATGCAGAAGATCCTTCACGTGGATCCTCTCCTGATGGGCTTCGGCCTCGAGAGGGACACTATCCACTCGCCGAACGAGAGTTACCTCCTCAAGCAATTCTTCGCCGGGATGGAATCCATAGCCAAGTTCTACGAATATTATGACTAGCGACGGCCTGTACTCCCAGATACTCCGTAAAGGCTCGATGCTTTGCGTGGGGCTTGACACCGATCCGGCGAAACTTCCGGAATGCATCATCCAGGGCAGGAGCATCCCGGAGGCCGTTCTGGAATTCAACAAGCGGATTGTAGATGCTACTCAGCATTACTGCGTTGCCTATAAACCTAACCTTGCATTCTATGAAAGCATGGGCCCGGAAGGCCTACGGATCCTGGACAAGACCGTTGAATACATAAGGACAAATTATCCGGAGCAGTTCCTGATTGCTGACGCCAAGCGCGGAGACATCGGGAACACTGCCAGAATGTATGCACGGACTTTCTTCGAGACCTTCGATTTCGACGCAGTGACCCTTTCCCCTTATATGGGGAGCGAAACGGTCACCCCGTTCCTTGAATATCCAGGGAAATATGCCATCGTGGTGGCCCTGTCTTCCAACCCTTCTTCCGCTGATTTCCAGTTGGCCACCAAGGACGGCAAACCTCTCTATCAGGTCGTCATTGAGAGGTGTATGGAGATCTCCAATCCCGACAATATGATGTTCGTCGTTGGAGCGACCAAGGCTGATAAACTCAAGGAAATCAGGAGTTTCTGTCCTGACAACTTCTTCCTCGTCCCCGGCGTGGGGGCCCAGGGTGGAAGCGCAGAGGAAGTCATCTCTAACGGATCAAACGCAAGAGGAGGCCTTCTGATCAATTCTTCCAGAGGAATATTGTATGCCTCTTCCTGTCAGGACTTCGCCCAAGCTGCAGCCAAGGCAGCAGCTTGTACGGCCCGGTTTGAAACACTGCATTCTTAATAAACGGATACATCATGAAAAAGGCAATCATTTATCTGTCAGCTCTCCTTGTCGCCATGCTGACGCTTTCAAGCTATACCATTATCTATGATCCTTCCCTTGAACCGGAGGAGGGCGTGGAAATGGCAGGTTACCTTAAAGGGATGCTTTCTGAAAAAGCTGGTATAGAATCGGTCATCGTTGCAGAACCTGCAGGCAAGGTCAAAGGTCGCGTAATCCGGATAACCCATTCGGAAGGCAAGGGAATATTCGAATATTCTTTGTATGGAAAGAAGTCGTCCCTAACCCTTGACGGGGGAAGCTGCTGGGCGATGAAATATGCTGCAGACCAGCTTGTTTCGGACATCGCTTCCCAAAAGGCACCTTCCCGTTACAAGAAGGAAGGTTCCATAGAAGGGCTTGAAATCTTCGACCGGCCTGAACGCTGCGACCTGAGGATCCTGGATGACAACATCTGGCAATATGACTCTAAGTCTATCCCGGAAGTTTGGGAAGCGATGGGAGAAGACTGCAGGGATGATTACCGTGCACCTCAGTTCGCGCAGATCGTACGGGCCTACATGCCTGATGTCGTCACACTGCAGGAATACAGCCGCCACATGCATCAGAGATTCAATCCTCTGGTTGAACAATACGGTTATTCAATCACTACTGAAGGTGATGGGAAGGCATGGAACCATACTCCGATATTCTACAAGACGTCCGTCCTTGATCTTCTTGAGACCAACTTCTGCCTCTATACCCCTGAAAAATGGAGCAACAAGGGGACCAAGTCGTTCTCTTCAGCCGTGTTCAGGAGGAAATCCGACGGCAAGCAGTTCGCCGTGATAACCACCCATCTTTGGTGGAAGGGAGATCCCGCGCAGCCGGGCAGCAGCCAGGCCAGAGCTTCACAGATACGCCTCGTCATCGCTGAGGCAGAATGCATCAAGGCAAAGTACGGTTGCCCTGTATTCGTGACGGGGGACATGAACTGTTACGAGGATTCCACTCCACTGCAGCAATTCATTTCCGAGGGATTCAAGCCTTGCTATGAGTTGGCGACCCTCAGCACCGACAATACCAACGGCCATCACATCTGTTCCGCGAAAGATGGCTATTCGCGCCAGAGCAGAAGACGCAGTCCGCTGCGCAAGGAAGGCGCGATCGACCATTGTTTCCTGTATAATGGCCAATCTACGGAAGTCCTTGTGTTTGACTGTATTACTCCGTATTTCACCATCAAGCTCACGGATCATTATCCTAACCTGATAGACGCCAGGCTGTAGACATGATGGTAAGACCTGCTGCATACAGCGACCTGGATACGGTTCTCTGGCTTTTCTCCGAGGCCAGGGAGATAATGCGTGCGGACGGGAATATACATCAATGGGAGGGCCCGTATCCCGGGGAAGAGCAAGTACGTTCGGATATCGAGCTGGGAGTTGGCCGGGTGGTTGTCCACGACGGAGAGGTTGTGGCATATTTCGCGATAATCCCTTCACCAGAGCCTACTTACACCTATATCGACGGGACTTGGCTTGACGATGATCTGCCATACATGGTCATCCACAGGATTGCCAGCTCCAGGACTTCGAAAGGCGTTTTCAGGGAGATAATTGAATATTCATTCTCCCTTTGCGGGAATATCCGGATCGACACGCACCGAGACAACCATATCATGCAGCACGTTATAGCCAAGGCCGGCTTCACCTATTGCGGCATCATCTACCTCGCCGACGGAGCCGAAAGGCTGGCCTACCAGAGGCTGGCCTGACTTATTCGATCACCATGTCGAACTGGTCGTAGCGTGCTGTACGGTGGGCCAGGTGGCGGGTTGAAGGGGATATTCCGAAGAGTGGGGAATAGGTGCGGACCTTGATGGTCTTTCCGTCCGGCATGAATTCGAGGATCCGAAGCCACCCGTCTCCGCCGTTGCCTTCCCAGCCTCCTCCGACAGTCTGCACGTTGAACATCATCTGGTGGACAGTCTTTCCTGATTTGTTCCTGTCCGCCCGGTAGGCCGTACTCAGGCGGAAATCATCCTCCACGTTGCCGGTCTTCGCCGGACGTCCAGTGTGTCCGCAGATTACCAGCCTGATGTTATCGACTTGGCTGAACAGGTTGTCCCACAGCATCTTCCCTGAGTGGTTCCCTTCCTGCTTGGTGACCCAGTAGCCCTCGTGGTCGGTGTATTCCGCTGTCTCCTCCTTGAGGCAGGAATGGGTGAGGTAGATCACGTAGTGGTCCTTGTACTTGTCGGAAGTAACAAGCTTCCTGGCCCATTCCACGGCCTCCTTCGAAGGTGCGAATTCCGAACTTATGACCAGGATCTTGTGGCTCCATCCCGGCATCTCGAATTCGAAGGCCGCGTTTTCCAGCGAGGCATGTCCCAGCCTGTTCGGATATTCCTCTTTCAGGCAATCCACGTAGGAGGTGTTGCGCTCGAAGGTTATGTATTTCGGATAGTTGGTGTTGTAGTTCTCGCTATGCTTGAAGCCGTAGTCGTGATTGCCGCCGCAGCTGATGAAAGGGACCTTCCCGTCAATCCTGGAAAGCGAGCGGCTGATGCTTTCCCACATCTGGGTGCTGCTTTGGTTGAGCATCTTGCGGTTCAGGGCGTTGTTCTCGTTCTGCTCCACCAGGTCTCCGGTGCAGAGGACGGCCTTGATGTTGAGGTGCTCCACGTTGTCCGACACCCAAAGGGTCGTGAGCTCGAAGATCGGCTGGTTGATGTCGTACTTGACATATCCCTGCGGGTCCCCGAAAAGGATCATCGTCGAGGATGCGGGGTCCGCAAGTTCCTGCCTGTCTGCGCGATGCTGCGCAAAGGATAAAGTCGCTGCCAGCCCCAGGCATGCTGTCACAACTAGCTTCTTGATGTTCATGATATGCGGTTTTTACAAAGATAGGATTTTTTTGGAAAGCTCCCTACGAATACGCCCCTCAGTCCCCCCATAGGGGCACTTGAAGAGGCTGAATGGGATTGTTGCAAAGTCGGCATCAGCCGACCGGCCGGGCCGGGACTTTGCGAAAGCAAAGTCATGGAGGCGAAAAGGCCGCTAGGGGTTTGGGGGCGGCCTAGCCCCCATTATGAAAGTGGAGATGGGCGGAGTCGAACCGCCGTCCAAACAACGTTCCCAACAGCTTTCTACACGCTTATCCGTCCTTTGGTTGTCGGCAACGGCCTGCCGGAAGGCGGGCTAACCGAAGCTTATCCTTTAGGTCTTAGCCGGCATTAAAGGAATCCGCCGGAGCGTCCTTCTTGAATGATACCCTGAACTCGGAACATAGAAGGCGTAAAGTCCGCAGGATACTCGTCCGGGCCGCAGCCTTGGCGGCCGGGATTAAGCTAAGCGACTTGGTCGGTTAGGCAGCGAGTGCGTAGTTGTTATCAGCAACTAAATTTATGGAAGAACGGTTTTTACGGGCAGATCTTCCGGAAGCCCGGCGTGCTTACCATCCGGAATCGATGCTGTCAAAACCAGAACATCCCCAGACAGTTGTGAAACTTATACGAAAGAATATTGCAATTTGTTTCAACTAAATGAGTACTTTTGCCCGATTTCTGCATGTACCTCCCACCTGTAATATGGAACTTTTGAGAATAATCAGATATATCATACTGTCATTGGCAGCCTTTATGACAACTGCCATCCTATCCAAAGCTCAGCCGGCCGGCGAAGGAGAAGTGTCGTTCACGATAGTCGGCAAGATAGCTCTGCCCGCAGACAGGGAACTCTCTGAAAAAGAGACGAGGTCTTTGTTTTCAGGAGTTTCAGACTTGCTCATGGGCTCTGACTTCGTTCTTGGAAGCATAGATTCGACAGCGTTTTACAGGACCGAGACCCTGAAGGAAGCCGGATTCGACGTGCTGGGATTCGGAGACCAGTGCCAGTTCGAAACCAAGGACATCGGTGGCAGACTCCTCAAGGTCGGATTCTGCTCTTTCTCCGAGATGCCTACCGGACTCGGTGGAGACGAAGAGATAGTCTCGGAACTCATCCGTGGCTACGTCAAGTCGGTGAAGGACTCATGCGACATCCTGATTGTCAGTTTCGCAAGTCCTTACGAGGGTCCTAACTCGGAGCATTTCTCCATCGAAGAAGACCTCTTCCCTCGTGTCTGCATCGATGCCGGAGCCGACATGGTGATTGGCCAGGGAGGAGGAGTCGCAAGGGGAGTGGAACTCTACCATCACCGCCTTATTGCATACAGTTTGGGGAAATTCTGTACTCCTTTCGGATCAAATGTGAAGAGTTACAGCGGATTGGCTCCTGTTCTCCAAGTCACGGTGACATCTGCCGGAAGGTTCGTCTCTGGAAGGATCGTCTCCATGATCCAGAATCCAGGCAAAGGCCCTTCTCGTGACCCGAAGGACAAGGCAGCAAACATGATCAAGTATGTCTCGGAGACCGATTTTCCGGACAGCGGCTTCGATCTCGGCACAGACGGAATCTTTGCCATCAAGACAACGACGATGAGGGACAACTTCGTCGACTCCTTGCTCGCCTATGGAACAAGGTATCTTGGCCGTCCTTATTCCCTCGGTAAGACCGGTCCGTCTGCATTCGACTGCTCAGGCCTCGTGTATTCTGTCTACCAGAAGTTCGGAATAAAGTTGGGCAGGACCGCCAGGGAGCAGTACAAGAACGGACGTCCTGTCAACCGTATGGAACTTCGCAAGGGCGACCTGGTGTTCTTCAATACCCAGAAGAACGTCAATCCGGGCCACGTCGCGATCGTCTATGAAGTGATGCCGGACGGCAATTTCCGTTTCCTGCACTCTTGCAGCAGCAAGGGTGTGGTTATCCAGACCTTCAATGGGAGCTATTACTACTTTTCCCGGTACGTCGGTGCCAGAAGAGTGGTGGAAGATGGCAGATAGAAACGGAAATATTCCTATTTTTGCAATATGGACTCTTTCGGAAATGAAATATACGGCAGGACCACCCTCTTGCTAGGTGAGGACGTGTTCTCTGCACTCTCCCGGACCAAGGTCATAATCTTCGGTGTCGGAGGAGTTGGAAGCTGGTGTGCCGAAGGTCTATTGAGGAGCGGCATCACCAACCTCACGCTGGTGGATTCGGATACCGTGAGCGTAACCAACGTGAACCGCCAGCTGATGGCGACTTCCAGGACCGTGGGACAGGTCAAGGTAGAGGCCTTGAAAGAGAGGCTCCTGGAAATCAATCCTCAGGCGGAAATCACTGCAGTTCGGAAGATTTACTGCGAGGAGACTGCGGAGGAGTTCGACCTGGATGGTTACGACTATGTGATCGATGCCGTGGATTCCCTCAAGAACAAGACCCTGCTGATACTCAACGCATCGGCCTCCAAGGCAGGATTCTTCTGTTCTCTCGGCGCAGCTCTCAAGGTCGATCCGGCGAGGGTCAAGGTCGCTGAGTTCTGGCAGGTCAAGGGGTGTCCTCTGGGAGCTGCGATCCGCAAGAAAATGAAAAGGGCCGGAACTTTGCCTGCAAGCAAGTTCCTGTGCGTATATGACGATGAAGTCCTTCCAAACAGAGGAATCGAGGATGCCTGTGCCGACGAGGATAGTTCCTTCAGCAAGGCCCAGGTCAACGGGACGATAGCTCCGGTGACGGCCATTTTCGGGATGACTCTTGCCGGACTGCTAGTTCAGGATGTATATGACAAGATAGCGAGATGAACCGTGTCTGGGATCCTTTGAGGAAAAAGCTGGTGGCACTGACGCCCGAAGAAAGGGTCCGCCAGTGGTTCATCGGTGTGCTCAAGGACCGGCTGAAAGTTCCTGAATACATGATGATGAGCGAAGTCGGCTTAAAACTGGGCGAGAAGCCTTTCCGAGCCGATATTCTTGTTTACGGGAGAGACACTGCCCCGCTCATGGTCGTGGAATGCAAGCGGCCGGAAACCGAAATGAGCAGGGAAGTTCTGGAGCAGGCTCTCAAATACAACCTCGTCCTGGGAGTAAGGTACATAGTGATCACCAACGGGGAGAAAACCTTCGGCTTCCGGAGTACTGGCAATCCCGAAGTCCCGTTTGAACAGATAACCTCTTTCCCGGATTGGGAGACGATGCAGAAATGAATATGAATGCGACCATAACAGAAGGATTCCTCGACAAGCCGATATTCGAGGTTGTGTCCGAGGCTGCACGGAAGCTTGGTGTAAGGGCTTTCGTAATAGGAGGCTACGTCCGGGATTGCTTCCTGGGCAGGGAGAACGACGACATAGACATAGTGGTAGAGGGCAGCGGAATCGAACTGGCCAAGGAGGTCGCGAAATCGGTGGAGAAGCTCCGGGGCCGCCATTGCAACGTAAGCATATTCAAGACCTTCGGTACCGCCATGCTCAAGTTTGACGGTGCGGAGATAGAGTTCGTCGGGGCGCGCAGGGAATCCTATCGTCACGACTCGCGCAAGCCAATCGTTGAAGACGGAACACTCGAAGAGGACCAGCGGAGGCGGGATTTTACGATAAATGCCATGGCTTTCAGTCTCCAGAAGGAAGATTACGGAGCCCTGGTGGACCCGTTCGGGGGCATAAGGGACCTCGCAGCAGGCATCATACGGACCCCCTTGGAGCCGGAGCAGACCTACAGTGACGATCCGCTCAGGATGCTCAGGGCCATCCGTTTCGCTACCAAGCTCAGCACCCCCGGCCAGACTTTCACCATAGTTCCAGAATCTCTGGAAGCCATGAAGAAGATGAAAGACAGGATGGCGATCCTGTCCAGGGAACGCATAGTCGAGGAACTGGACAAGATACTCATAACATCCCACCCTTCTATGGGTTTCCGTCTTGCAGACGAGACCGGACTGCTTGAATATATCCTCCCGGAACTTCTGAAACTCAAAGGAATAGAGACCGTCGACGGGAAGGGGCACAAGGAGATATTCTCGCATACCCTCCAAGTAGTGGACAACGTGGCGGCAGCGGAGGAAGCTGCCATCGCGCAGGGACTCCTGAAAGATTATTCTCCAGAAGAAGACGGAAGCGGTTTCGTGGAATCGGTGAGGACCAAACCCAATGTCTGGTTGCGCTGGGCAGCACTTCTGCATGACATCGGGAAACCTGTCAGCAAACGCTTCGATCCTTCTGTCGGCTGGACTTTCCACGGCCATGAAGTGGTTGGCTCCAAGATGGTCGTGAAGATATTCACCAGGCTGAAAATGCCTTTGAATGAAAAGATGAAATATGTCAGCAAACTGGTTGCCCTTCATCACAGGCCGATTGCCCTTGTGGACGAGGAAGTCACGGATTCGGCGGTGAGGAGGCTTCTCTTCGATGCGGGGAACGAAATCGACGACCTGATGCTCCTCTGCAACGCTGACATTACCTCAAAGAACCCGGTCAAGGTAGCGCGCATAAAGGAAAACTTCGAACTTGTACGAAAGAAACTTGTCGAGGTAGAAGAGAAGGATGCGATCCGGAACTGGAAGAACCCGATCACAGGTGAATATGTGATGCAACTCTACGGCATCCCTCCTTGCAAGGAGATTGGAGTGCTCAAGGAATATGTCAAGGAAGCCATCCTCGATGGAAAGATTGGCAACAATTTTGAGGAAGCGGATGCATTGATGAGGCAGAAAGCCTCTGAAATGGGACTTGTGGAATGTCAGTGATTGAAGGGTACATAGCCTACATCGGTTCTGTCCGTCGTTATTCGGACAGGACGAGGACCTTGTATTCGGAAGTCCTGGAAAGGTTCCGTGGATTCACCCAGGCAGCTTCGGACGAGGATCTCATTGCCAGTCTCAAGCCTTCCCTGATCCGATCCTACGAAGTTTTCCTGTTGGATGACCAGGACCTGGATCCCAGGACAGTGAACCTGCACCTTTCCGTCCTTTCCGGCTTCTGCCGCTGGTTGATGAAGGAAGGACGCCTGGAAGCCGACCCGGTGCGCACGGTACCTCGCCCGAAGATGGAGAAACGATTGCCACAATTCTATCGTTTGGAATCCATGAATGAATATTTCTCTTCGACCGAGGCCGATGCCTCCGAAGAGAACCTGGATCTTATCATGGGCTCGGACAAAGTCTCTTTGGGATTGTATTCGCGAAGGCTCAACCGTTTGATTATTTCCATGTTGTATTCAACCGGAATCCGTCGGGCGGAACTTGTGGGCCTCAAAGTGGGGGATGTGGATTTCTCCCGTGGGACGATGCGGGTACATGGAAAAGGCGACAAGATGCGTGAAATTCCTTTAGTCCCTTCTCTTTGTAAGGAAATTTCATTATATTTACAATCAGTTGAGCTGACGGGAAAAGGCAAAAGGTCTGCCGATGATCCCCTGCTGGTGACCGAGAAGGGTACGAAACTCTATCCGGTCTTCGTGGACAGGGTTATAAAGAGCGAGTTAGGGCAGGTCGGGAGCATTACCGGGAGAAAATCTCCACATGTTTTGAGACATTCACTGGCTACGGAACTCCTCAACGAAGGGGCCGATCTCAATTCGATCAAGGAACTCCTCGGGCACTCCTCCCTCGCTGCGACGCAGGTCTATACCCACAATTCCGTCGAGAAGCTCAAGAAAGTTTATTTTAACGCCCACCCAAGGGCAAAAAGCGGAGGTAAAAATGGAGATTAGAGTTAAATCCCTTAAGTTCGATGCAGACCAGAAACTGCTCGACTACGTAGAGAAGAAGGTCTCGAAGCTTTCCCGTTTCAGCGACCATCTTGATGATGTTGAGGTGACTTTATCTTTGCTCAAGGAGCCGGACAACAAGAATGTCAAGATCCAGACCAGGGTCTATGGCCAGGATCTCCTCATCGAAAGGAACGCAGACACTTTCGAAGATGCCGTCAGTGTCGCAGTCGACCTGATGAAGGAGAAGGTGGTAAGAACCAAGGAAAAGAAATTCGAAGCATAAAGCAAATGAAGACTAGACTGATTCTCAGCCTGATGCTCGCGGTGGTCTGGGCCGCCGCCTGCGGTCAGCCGGGTCAGAGGGGGAAACAGGCCGCCGGAAACGACGTGCCTGTTTTTCTTGATGATTCCAAGAGTATCGAAGAAAGGGTTGAAGACGTTCTCGCAAGGATGACCGTCGAAGAAAAGGTAGCCATCCTGCACGCGCAGTCCAAGTTCAGCTCCGCAGGCGTGCCTCGTCTGGGC
The DNA here is from genome assembly GCA_905235085.1 of uncultured Bacteroidales bacterium. Lineage (GTDB taxonomy): Bacteria > Bacteroidota > Bacteroidia > Bacteroidales > UBA932 > Cryptobacteroides. The sequence continues at coordinate 29,183 of CAJOKD010000014.1, forward strand.
ATTCCGGAGCTCTGGACCAGCGACGGACCTCACGGTATCCGCCCCGAAGTCCTCTGGGACAAGTGGAGCCAGGCAGGATGGACCAGCGACTCTTGTACGGCGTTCCCTGCATTGACCGCTCTTGCGGCAAGCTGGGATCCTGAACTTTCAAAGCTGTATGGCCAGAGCATCGGACAGGAGGCACGTTATCGCAAGAAAGATGTACTGCTCGGACCTGGCGTCAATATCTGCAGGACCCCTCTCAACGGTCGTAGTTTCGAGTATATGGGAGAGGATCCGTTCCTGTCTTCGACTATGGTGGTACCTTACGTCCAGGGCGTCCAGAGCAACGGAGTTGCCGCTTGCGTCAAGCACTATGCCCTCAACAACCAGGAAACGAACCGGTTCGTGACCAATGTTAAGGTGGACGAGCGTACCCTTTACGAGATATACCTCCCTGCCTTCAAGGCGGCCGTCCAGAAGGGTGGAGCCTGGGCGATAATGGGATCGTACAACCTCTACAATGACCAGTGGTGTTGTCAGAATGAATATACTCTGAACGGCATACTGAAGGGAGAATGGGGCTTCGACGGTGTGGTGATAAGCGACTGGGGTGGTGCTCACGACACAGAGCTCTGTGTAAAGAACGGGCTGGACCTTGAGTTCGGAACCGTTACAAACAACCCTGCAGCGGCCTCCAACGCATATTCCAACTACTATCTTGCCGATCCTTTCCTTGAAGGGGTCAAGTCCGGCGAGTTCGATATGAAGGCTCTCGATGACAAGGCACGCAGGGTCCTGAGGCTTTTCTTCAGGACTGTGATGGACAGGAACCGGCCTTATGGATCGTTCGTGTCGCCTGAACATATCGCTGCAGCGAGGAAGATAGGTGCCGAGTCCATAGTCCTCCTCAAGAACGACGGTGGAGTGCTGCCTCTCAAGGATGAAGGCAAAATCCTCGTAGTAGGTGAGAACGCAGTCAAGATGATGACGGTCGGAGGCGGCAGTTCTTCCTTGAAGGTGAAGAAGGAGTATTCCCCACTTGAAGGTATAAAGGAGCGATTCACCAATGCCGAGATTGTCTATGAGCGCGGCTATGTCGGAGATACGGACGGTAAGTTTGACGGAGTCTCCACAGGTCAGGACCTTTTGGACAACCGCTCTTCAGCCCAGCTTATCGCGGATGCCGTAACAGCTGCCAAGGATGTGGACTGCGTAATATTCATCGGAGGACTGAACAAGAGTCTTTTCCAGGATGCCGAAGGTGAAGACAGGAAATCATATGACCTGCCATACGGACAGGATGACGTGATCGAGGCTCTTTGTGCCGTGGCAAAGAAGATGGTTGTCGTGATCATCTCGGGCAACGCTGTGGCTATGCCTTGGGTCGACAAGGTCCCCGCCATCGTGCAGGACTGGTATCTCGGAAGCGAAGCAGGGCATTCCCTTGCGGACGTGCTTTCCGGAGATGTCAATCCTTCCGGAAAACTTCCGTTCACGATCGGAAAGCAGTTGTCAGACTATCCTGCAAGTACCGAGGCCCAGTATCCGGGCATCCCGAGACCTGAGCCCAGCAAGATGGGAGTCCAGGACGTGACTATCTTGGATGAAGAATACAGCGAAGGCATCTACGTAGGTTACAGGTGGTTCGACCACGCAAGCATAGCTCCGGAGTTCGCATTTGGACACGGACTGAGCTACACTACGTTTGAGATCGGTGATCCGAAAGTCTCCGGCTCGATAGAGAAAGGATTGACTTTCAGCATACCTGTCAAGAATACTGGAGAGGTCGCCGGGTCGGAAGTAGTCCAGCTTTACGTAAGTGCCGGCGACAGTGCCGTGGAACGTGCACCGAAGGAACTCAAGGGTTTCTCCAAGGTCTACCTGGAGCCCGGGAAGACGGCTACCGTAAAGATAACCATAGACAAGGACGCCATCAGTTATTTCGATGCAGGGAAGCACGTATGGGTCGCCGAGAAGGGTGATTATTCAGCCTTGATAGGGACAGCTTCAGACGTCCTGCCGAAGACCGTTGAATTCAAGTATTGATTTGTCCCTATGGCTAAGAGTCAGGTCGATGTCGGCGCCCAGTGCCGTGAAATAATCGAGAAAGCCAAGGCTGGCGTATTCTCCCCCGTCTATCTCCTGATGGGGGATGAGCCGTATTATCCGGACCTGGTCTGCAATGCGGTGATAGAATATTCGCTGGATGAGTTTTCCCGTGATTTCAACGAGACTGTATGCTATGGTTCCGATGTCGATGCCGACACCGTCATTACGGCCGCCAGGCGGTTCCCGATGATGGCGGAAAGGCAGCTCGTGGTGGTCAAGGAGGCTCAGGCGATGCGCGACCTGGAGCAGCTTTCCGTCTATTGCGAGAACCCACTCGACTCTACGGTCCTGGTCATCCTGATGCGTGGCTCGTCTGCCGACAAGCGCAAGTCTCTTTACAAGCAATGCGTGAAGAACGGGGTCGTAGTCGAGTCCAATGCGCTGAGGGACTATGAGATGGCATCCTGGATAAGCCGTTACTATACCTCCAGGGGGCTCGAGATCGCACCTGACGCAGCGGCTTTGCTGGCGGAATATGCCGGAACGGATATGGGCAAGATCGTGCTCGAGACCGACAAGCTGCTGAAAAACCTCCCCGAGGGGACTGTCTCCGTTTCCGCTTCCGACATCGAGAAGAACGTGGGCATCAGCAGGGAATACAGCGTATTCGAACTTACGAAGGAACTGTCCGGCCGAAACGGAGCAAAGGCTCTGGACGTGGCCGTACATATCGGCCAGTCCGTCCGCTTTGCGATGCCTATGGCCATAAGCGCCTTGTATACCCACTTCGTCAGGATTCTAAGGTACGGGGCCTTGAAGGAGAATAACCGCCATCCCGACAAGACCGAGATAGCTGCGGCTCTGCAGGGTGTGAATCCTTATTTCTGGAGGGAATATGACGTCGCTGTCGCAAACTATCCGGTGCGGAAGGCTATGGAGGTCATCTCCCTGTTGTGCGACTATGACTACAAAAGCAAGGGAGGAGATGCCGGTGAAGCCACTCCGGGAGATCTTCTGGTAGAATTAACGAACAAGATTTTGAATATATGACAAGTACGGAAAACATCATCGAATGCCGGGAGGTCAGCAAGAATTTCGGAGCAAAGGTCGCCCTTGACAAGGTGAACATCAATATTCCGGAAGGAGGGATCTACGGTCTTCTCGGCCCCAACGGAGCAGGCAAGACCACGCTGATACGTATCATCAACCGGATTACGATACCTAATTCCGGGGAAGTGCTTTTCAAAGGCCGCCCCATCTCCCAGGACGATGTGGAGAAGATAGGCTACCTGCCTGAGGAAAGGGGCCTGTACCGCAAGATGGAAGTCGGTGACCAGGCTATGTACCTTGCCCAGCTCAAGGGAATGACAGCCTTCGATGCCCGCAAGGAGCTGAAGCAATGGTTCGTCCGCTTCGGCATCCAGGACTGGTGGAAGAAGAAGGTCGAGGAACTCTCCAAGGGTATGGCCCAGAAGGTCCAGTTCATCACTACGGTGGTCCACAAGCCTTCGCTGATGATACTGGATGAACCATTCTCGGGCTTCGACCCAGTGAACGCCGAACTCATCCGCCAGGAAATCCTGAGGCTTAAGAATGAAGGAGCGACTATCATTCTCTCCACTCACAATATGGAGTCGGTAGAGGAACTCTGTGACGACATTGCCTTGATAAACAAGTCACACCTCGTTGTGGAAGGCGGTGTGGATGAAATCCGCCGCAAGTACGGCAACAACAACATCGAGTTGGTTTATTCTTCCACAGAACCTGTCTGTTCTTCGGAAGGTAAGTTCAAGGTGCTCTCCGACGAGGACAACGCGGGCCGCCATACAGCGGTTCTTTCCCTCGAGGAGGGCGTCTCGACCAACGAGGCCCTTTCAGCCCTGCTGGACCAGGGTGTACCTGTGAATTCATTCAAGGAACTGATTCCGAGGATGAACGACATTTTCATCAAACTTGTAACGGAGGAGGAATAGACTATGGATTTCAGAATTATCAAGACAGTCATCGCCCGCGAGTATTCCACCCGCGTGAAGAAGAAGTCATTCCTGGTAAGCACTTTCCTGGTGCCTATCCTCTTTGCTGCCATGATGGTGGTCGTGATGTACATCGCCGGCAACACGAAGGAGAGGAAGCAGGATGTGGCCGTCGTGGACCAGTCCGGAATTGTGATGCCTCACCTGACCGATTCGGACAGGATTACCTACGAGGATTATTCCTCGGAGGCTCCGGACGACCTTAAGGGACGCCTTGCTTCGATAGGGAAGGATGTCCTCGTGGTCATCTCTCCTTTGGATACCGTAGCCAGGACCGTTACCGTCCAGGCATATTCAAAGGACCCTCTCGGCGTTGAATTCACGTCCGGACTCCGCAGCAAGGTAGATGACGCCGTGGAGGAATACAGGGTCCGCCAGTACGGGATCGAGAATCTTTCCCAGATAATGGAGGAGGTGAAGTCGCACGTTTCGGTGACGGAATATACCCTCGATGAGTCAGGTAAGGAAACCCTCTCTGAATCAAGTATCTATATGATAGTCTCGATGGTGCTCGGAATCATCATCTGGATGTTCATCACGATGTTCGGGGCGCAGGTTATGTCCAGCGTCATCGAGGAGAAGTCCAGCAGGGTGGTCGAGGTTCTGATCTCATCAGTGAAGGCAGTAGACCTTATGTTCGGCAAGATCATCGGCGTCGCTCTGGTCGCTCTGACCCAGTTCCTGCTCTGGATCGTCCTTACCGTGATACTCACAGGAGTGGCCAGTGCCTTTATGGGCAAGGATATGCTCAAGAACATCCAGGGCAATCCTCAGATGGTGGGACAGACGATGAACCTGCCCGGCGGTACGGATATCGGTACTGTCGCATTGGGTGAAGCGGCCGATACCGCCGCAGTCGTACCAGGTCAGATCAACCAGATGCAGAAAGTGGTGGGTACCCTGGCTAACATCCCTTGGGTCAAGCTGATAGTATCCTTCCTGATATTCTTCATCCTGGGATACCTGCTGTACGCATCGATGTACGCAGCTGTCGGCTCCGCAGTCGAGAACGAAGGAGACGCCAGTCAGTTGCAGCTGCCGCTGACCATACCTCTGATGGTAGCGTATTTCATCATCCTTATGGCCTTCCAGAATCCGGACAGCCCGGTCGTTGTCTGGGGGTCCATAATACCTTTCACTTCTCCGATCGTGATGCTTGCCAGGATTCCGTATGGAGTTCCTACCTGGCAGCTGATCCTGTCGGTAGTACTTTTGTTCCTGACTTTCCTTGGATGCGCCTGGGCTTCGGCCAAGATCTACAAGGCCGGAATCCTTATGTTCGGCAAGAAGTCCACATTCAAGGATCTTTGGAAATGGCTCAAACAAAGTTGATTGCAGTATGAGCAGGCATAGTTTCAAGTCTTTGCTGGCGGCTTTGGCGGTACTTGCCGGAGCCGGCGCATATGCACAGGTTCCGGTATCTAGCTGGAGCGCCGATCCGATCGACGGACATCGGACCGGGGTCACGGCTTCCACGGCTGACAACGTGCAGGAGTCGATGGGAGTAGTCAAGGGTCGTACCTACTACGCTCCCAACGGCAGGAAATTCCGCAAGGGGACGGTCCGGAAGGTTGCCGGCCTTATGCTTGGCGCCCAACCTGCGATGGCGGAAGTCAAGCAGGTAGTCGGCTATTCCACCAGGGAGATGCCGAGGGTGAAACCCGAATGTGAGCTGTACGACTGGTTCATCGACGAACTGATGAGGGCGACGGCTGACAGCACCGGCAGGAAGGTCGATATTGGGATTTCGAACAGGGGAGGGGTCAGGATAGATATGCCTGCTGGAGAAATCCTCTGTGACGACATACAGTCGATGTTCCCGTTCAAGAACAACCTCTGTTATGTGGCCCTTCACGGAAAGGATGTCAGGGTTATCCTGGACCAGATGGCCGCTACTTCTTTCCAGATCCTGGGCGGAATAAAGGTGATTGCAAAGAACGGCAAGATAGTCTCTGCCACGGTCGACGGAGAACTGTTGGACGACGAGAAGGTCTACGGTGTAGCTACCATCAATTTCCTGCTGGACGGAGGAGACGGTCTTTTCATCGGAAAGAACGCTGTCGAGACTATCTATTGCAACGGCTGGGTATATGACACCATCCTGGACTATGTAAAGAGCCTTACCGCCGCCGGGAAACCGATCGAATTCGAAAACCAGCACTGGATCACCATCATAAAGGAGGGCAAGAAATGAGAATGAAAGGATTGCTTTCGGGGATATGCATCCTCGTGCTGCTGACTGCTACTGACGCGGCGGCTCAGAAGAGGCTTACCATCCTTCACGTAAACGATACCCACAGCCATCTCGAGCCCGAAAGGGCGGGTAAAGAGGCCGGGCTCGGCGGTGTGATCGAACGCGCCGCTTATCGGGACAGTGTCGTGAAGGCTGACGGGAAGCGCAATGTACTGCTCCTCCACGCTGGTGATTTCAACCAGGGAACGTCTTATTTTTCAGTCCTTAACGGTGACCTTGAAGTAGAGCTCATAAATGCGATGGAGTATGATTGCATCACGCTTGGCAACCACGAGTTCGACAACGGAGTCGAGGACCTTGCCAGGCGTCTTGCCAAGATAAGATGCCCTGTGGTCTGCGCCAATTACGATTTCTCAAAACTGGAAGCGGGCAAGTACATAAAACCTTACGTCATCCTGAAGAAAGCGGGTATGAGGATAGGCATAATCGGCTTGATGCCGGACATAACGATACTGGTTCCTAGGGAGGTCTCCCGTCAGATTCCTGCGTACAATAACGCCGAAGTCGTGAACAAATGGGCCTCATATCTCAAGGAAGAGAAGAAATGCGACCTTGTGATAGCTCTTACCCACATAGGATTCGAGGGAGAACCATATACCGATCCTATGCTCGTAAGCAGGACCCGCAACATCGACCTCGTGGTTGGCGGTCACTCGCACACGTTCCTGTCTGAACCTGCATACGTAGAGAACCTTGACGGGAAGCAAGTCCCCGTCGTGCAGGACGGATGCTGGGGACTCAATGTAGGTAATTTAAAGGTAATCAAATGAAAAAGCTATTCAACCTGGCCCTTGTGGCTTTGCTTGTCTCCATCCCTCTCGGTGCCCAGATCCGAGGCTCCCACCAGGTAGAGCTGAAGAAATGGGAGTTCAGCAAGGACGGATACTCCTGGCGGGCAGTTACCATCCCTCATTCGTACAATGCGGAAGACGGGCATTCTCCTTCATATTACAGGGGGAAGGCCACATATCGCTGCGAATTCAAGGCAGGGGATGTGAAAAAATCTCATTTCCTTCTGTTCGAGGGGGCTGCACAGGCTGCCGTCGTAAAGGTGAACGGCGAGCAGGTCGCTGCGCATAAGGGTGGATATACTCCATTCATCGTCGATATCGGGGAAGAACTCAGGAGGGGGACCAACAAGCTGGAGGTCATCTGCGACAACTCTGAGGATATCAACCTGGCTCCGGTCTCTTCCGATTTCAACAAGAACGGAGGTCTTCACGGCAGGGTCTGGCTCCTGGATATGGAAGACGTGTATTTCTCCCCTGAGAAATACGGTATGTACAGGATGAGGGTGGAGACACCGGTGGTCAGCAAGAGGAAGATATCCACGGAGGTCAAGACAAGGATCGTCAACTCGGGGAACAAGGCTGCTGACATCCTGGTCAGGGTGGAACTCCTTGAAGCTGACGGGACGTTAGGCTACGAGGCCGACCGCGAAATCCGCGTCAAGGCTTTCTCCGAATATGAATTCAGCCACGATTTCCACGTCACCGGAATCCGCTTCTGGGACGGTGTCAACGATCCGTATCTCTATACGATGCGCGTCACGATATTCAGGGGTGAGCGCGTTGTTGATGTCGCCGAGACCAAGGTAGGATACCGCTCGATGGAGATGGATCCTGAAAGGGGATTCCTCCTGAACGGCAGGCCATACAAGCTTCGCGGCGTCGCGATGCACCAGGATATGGATGGAAAGGCTTCGGCCCTTGACAAGGAAGATTACCGGAGGGATTACCGGATGGTCAAGGAACTTGGAGCCAACTTCCTTCGCCTTGCACACTATCCTCACAACGACTATGCTTTCAGGCTTTGTGATTCCCTCGGCATAATCGTCCAGACGGAGGTGCCGTGGGTCAACGTTTGTGGAACTAAGGCCAAACAGCTGTACTTCAATAATATCCAGCACCAGATGAAGGAGATGGTCACCAATCTGTTCAACCATCCGAGCATCGCTTTCTGGGGAATGTGGAACGAACTGGACACCTGGGGGAACAGCAATGAACTCCAGGGTGAATTCGATTCTGAGAAGGTCCTCTACCAGACCAAGAAACTCTACAAGATGGCGAAGCAGCTCGATCCGTACCGTTTCATAGGATTCACGGACGATTCCCGTCTTTCCCGTGAAGGTTATCCTATGCTGACCGGAGATTTCTGTTCCCAGAACATCTATTTCGGTTGGTATTACAGTCCGAATGACTTCTCGACCATCGTCAGCGAGATGGAGAAGGTCAAGGAAAAGTGGGGAGGCAAGCCGGTCAATGTCAGCGAGTACGGAGTGGGCAACAATCCTTTCTGCCACGTTTGGGATCAGGATGAGGCTGTGCGTGACCCGGACAATGATTCCCGCCACTATGAGGAGTATGCCAACAAGTTCCACGAAGCATATGTCCGGAAGCTTTCGCAGATGCCTTGGCTCAATTTCACGTCCGTATGGGTGATGTTCGATTTCCCTGTCGCCAACCGTCAGGAAGGCTATATGGACTCTGACGACGGTGTCAAGTTCACTCGGAACGGTGACCGGAAGTATATGAACGACAAGGGTTTGGTTACCCGCGACAGAAAGACCAGGAAAGATGTGTTCTATCTTTACAAGTCTTTGTGGAACAAAGAGGAGACCACCGTTTACATCACCTCCAGGAGGCTCAGGTATTATCCTTCCGGGGAGAGATTAAACATAAAGGTCTACAGCAACGCAAAGTCTCTGACCCTGTACCAGAACGACGATATCGTGGCGAAGCTTACAGGTCCGGATGAATTCGCCGGAGTCGTGTGGACTTTCCCTTCCGTGTATTTGAAGACATACCAGGATACGTTCAAGGTGGTCGCTGACGACGGCACCACTGACGTGGTTACATATTACCGGAAGTAGATATGTTCCTCCTGACCGGGATCAGGGCTATCAGGTAACCTATGACCGCCACTCCGGCCACCGTGACCAGGACGTCACCCCACTGGAGTATCACCGGGTAGGCGCTTACCAGGAAGTTCCCTGGCATCTTTATGAAGCCGAATCTTTGTTGCAGGAGTGCGAAGCCTATTCCTGCAACGAGGCCTGCGGCTAGTCCGAGCAGGGAGATCAGCCACCCTTCCAGAGTGAAGGTCTTGCGGAGCATACTGTCCGTGGCACCCAGGCTGCGGAAGGTCTCGATGTCTTCTTTCTTCTCGATGATCAGCATCGTCAGGCTTCCGAATATGTTGGAAGCGATGATGATAATGATGAATATCAGGATGAGGTATATCGCAGCCTTCTCGTAGCGCATCATCTTGTAAAGGGAGGGATTCTGACGGTATCTGTCCAGCACCTTGAAATCAGGTCCCATAATCTTGCTTACGGATTTTATGGCCTTCTTGAGAGCCTTCGGAGAGGAAGGATCCGAGAGACGGATCTCGATGCCGGAGACTTCGTCCTCATATCCCAGGAGCTGCCTCATCTTCTCGAGCGGGAGGATCATCAGCTCTTCGTCTATCTGCTGGTTGACAGTAAATATTCCTGAAGGACGGGCACGTACCGACTCTATCGATGCGGCAGGATTGGCGAGTGAGAAGTTCCTGTCCCTCCTTGGGAAGTAAATCTCTGCAGATGAGAGGAATGCAGGATTCATCCCCATCTTGTATGCGAGTCCGGCTCCGACCACTACCTGCGGCAGGTCTCCCTTGTGAAGCGAGAACGTACCGCTGGTCATATGGCCTGCAAGAGGCGATTCGTTCTCGTAGTTCTCGTCCACTCCCTTGGCCTTGGCAATTCCCTGATGTTCTTCATAGTCCACGAATACGTTTTCCTGGAGCACTAGGTAGCATTCCTTGATGGACGGATCGTCCCTCAGGCTCTGGAGCACTGACTCGTCTGGAGTGAATACCTTGCCTTTCGCAGGGCTTACCAGTATGTCCGGCTCGACGTTGCTCAAGGTGGATTTAACCAGCTCGTCGAATCCGTTGTAAACTGACAGTATTATGATCAGGGCGGCCGTGCCTATGGCCATGCCGATGGCACTGATCGCGGAGATGATGTTTATCACATTGTGTGATTTCTTCGCGAACAGGTACCTTCCAGCTATGAACCAAGGCAAGTTCACCGTCATTCAGGTTTGTAAGAATCCTTCAGCGCTGTGGTCTTGTTGAATACGGCTTTCTCCGGGGTGCTGTCCGGGTCCTTGAAATAGTATCCGGTACGTTCGAACTGGACTGCTATGCCCGAGTTGTCTTCCAGCAGGGCAGGCTCGGCCAGACCCTTGACTATGGTGAGTGACTCCGGATTGAGGTAATCCTTGTAGTCCTTCCCTTCCTCGATGGAATTCATATCTTCCTTCAGGAAGAGCCGGTCGTAGTTGCGGATCTCTATCTCGCGTGCGAAGTCTTCCGACACCCAGTGGATGGTGCCTTTCACGGAACGCCATTCACCGCCTCCCGGCCTCGTTGCAGGGTCGTAGGTGCACTTCAGCTCCACTACATTGCCTTCGGCGTCCTTGACGACCTCCTCGCATTTGATGATGTAGGTGTATTTCAACCTGACTTCTCCATCCGGCTTCAGGCGGAAGAACTTCTTCGGAGCATCCTCCATAAAGTCGTCGCGTTCGATGTAGATCACACCGGTAAGAGGAACCTTGCGGGTGGCTCCCTCCGGATCGGCAGGGTTCAGAGGGCAGTCGAACCATTCGACCTTTCCTTCCTCCCAGTTCGTCAAGGTTACTTTCAATGGCTTCTGTACGACCATATATCTGTTGGACCTGGCGTTGAGGTCCTGGCGGACGCACCATTCGAGAAGCTGGATGTCCATCATCTGGTCACGCTTGGAGACTCCGATCTTGTCGCAGAACATCTTGAGGGCTTCCGGAGTGTAGCCGCGGCGCCTTACGCCGCAGAGGGTAGGCATCCTCGGGTCGTCCCATCCGGCCACGAGTCCTTTCTGCACGAGTTCCAGCAGCTTTCTCTTGCTCATAAGAGTGTAGGTGAGGTTGAGCCTTGCGAATTCGTACTGGTGGCTCGGCCATATCCCCAGGGTCTGGATGAACCAGTCGTACAGCGGCCTGTGCACGTCGAACTCCAGGGTACAGATGGAGTGGGTGATATGCTCTATGGAGTCGCACTGGCCGTGCGTGAAATCATACATCGGATAGATGCACCACTTGTCGCCCGTGCGGTGATGGGAAGCGTGCTTGATCCTGTAAAGCAGCGGATCGCGGAACATCATATTCGGGGAAGCCATATCGATCTTCGCGCGGAGGACCTTCTCCCCGTCGGCATATTTGCCGGCCTTCATTTCCCTGAGGAGCTGGAGGTTCTCTTCCACGCTGCGGTTCCTGTACGGGCTCTCCTTGCCGGGAGTGTCCACGGTGCCGCGGCCCTTGCTGATTTCTTCCTGGGTCTGGTCGTCCACGTAGGCAAGACCCCTCTTCACAAGGTCTTCGGCCCATTCGTAGAGCTGGTCGAAATAGTCGGAAGCATAGAGCTCCTTGTCCCAGTGGAACCCCATCCAGCTGATGTCTTCCTTGATGGCATCGACGTATTCGGTGTCCTCCTTGGTCGGATTGGTGTCGTCGTAACGGAGGTTGGTCTTGCCGCCGTATTTTTCCGCCAGTCCGAAGTTTATGCACAGGCTCTTCGCGTGTCCCAGGTGGAGATATCCGTTAGGCTCCGGGGGGAACCGTGTCATAACACTGTCAACCTTTCCGGACCTGAGGTCCTCTTCAATGATCTCTTCGAGGAAATTCAGTTTTTTCGTCTCTTCCATCTTTCTTGTATGAATATAACTTACAAAAGTACAAAAAAGCCTGAAATCTTACAATCTGGCCAGCATTTCCAGGCACATTCTCCCATTGTGGTACGGGCATTTCCAGAATCCGGCGCGGTCGTCAGTGAGATTCACAGTCCCGTCCGCCCTGACACTCCAGTACCATTCTCCATCCGGACAGATGATATTATGCCGGATGAAGTTCCATTGGGCTGCCGCCCTCTCCAGCCATCTCGCGTCGCCGCTCAGTCCGTACTGGTCCACGCAGCCCACCACGGTTTCGGCCTGGACCCACCAGTGCCTGTCTGCATCCTTATGGCCTGATACCGGGTCATATTCATATATCATCCCTCCTTCCGGAGACCATCCTTCAAGGGATGCTTCGGCTATCTTCCTGCTCGCGGAATCCACCTTTCCTTTCAAGATCGAGTCTCCAAGGACGTCCGCAGCTTCCCTGAGCAGCCAGGAGGCTTCGATGTCGTGACCGTAGGAAACCATCGTGGAGCGGGGTGTCCAGTCGTCTCCGAAAAAGAGTCCCAGGTGTCCGTCTTCTCTGACTATGCGGTTTATGAATATCCTTATGAGGTTCGCCAGCCTGTCGTGCAGCCCTCCGTCCTTCCATATCCGGTAGAGGTTGGTGTACCCTTCCAGGATATGCAGGTGGGTGTTCATCGTCTTGGAATCGTTCTGGTCCTTCTCCGAGAGGCGGACGTCCTCGATGGGACTCCAGTCCCTGCCGCAGGCTTCGCCGTATCCGTCGTGGACGTCATCGTAGCTATGCCTCTCCAGGCACTCGTAGAAAGACTTGGCGAGTTCCAGGGCCTCTTCCGTCCCGGTCGCGCGGTAATATTCGGAAAGTCCGTAGATGGCGAAGGCTATGGCATAAAACTGCTTCCTTGTGTCCTTGGGCGAACCGTCGGGGTTGAGGCTCCAGAAAGTTCCACCATATTCCTTGTCAGTGAACAAGTCCCTTATCTGCGAATACGCCCTTACGGCCGTGTCCAGGTACTCCTCCTTGCCAAGCACCCTCCCTGCTGCGGCGAAAGTCCAGAGGATCCTGGCGTTCAGGATCGTCCCTTTCTCAGCACCTTCCACGAGGTTGCCGTGGCCGTCGATCCTGCCGTGGAAGCCCCCGGAAGGGTCCTTCATCTTCTCCATCCAGAAAGGAAGTATGTCGCTTTCCAGCTCGTTCTGGAAGCTGTTTCTTTGGAATTGTTGCATTGTTGTCTGATTATCAATGTATTAATACAAAGATACCATTTATCGGCCAATTATGGTCGAATCGAAGGCCAATCCATCAAAAATATGTTAAAAATGTATAATGATCAGGAACAAAATCGTATATTTGGTGCTAAATAATACTAAAACTGATGTCCCAAGTCCTTTCCGAGATATGTGGCCTTTCCCAAGGCGACTGCTTCTATATAGTCGAACGTCACAAGACTGAGTTTACCTACCCTTTGCACAGGCACAGGGAGTATGAGCTCAATTTCATCCAGAACGGGGCCGGTGTCCGCCGAGTGATCGGCGACAGCGTCGAGACGATAGGGGACTACGAGCTCGTCTTGATTACCGGGGAGAACCTGGAGCACGTTTGGGAGCAGGGGACTTGCAAATCGCCTGATATAAGGGAGATTACAATACAGTTCTCACCGGAGTTGTTCGCAGGCAGCCTGCTCGAGCGGAACCAGTTCACCAGCATAAACAGGATGTTTTCCAGGGCCACCCACGGCCTTGCCTTCCCCCTTGAATCCATAATCAAGGTGTATGGCTACATCGACGGCCTGGCCAACGAAAAAGACTCGTTCAAGCAGTTTATGAACTGCCTGATGATGCTCTATGAACTGTCCAAATGCGATGCTAAGGAACTCGCCAGCAGTTCATTCGCGAATACTCCCCGGGATGCAGAAAGCCGCCGCGTCCTGAAGGTCAAGGAATATATCAACGAGCATTATGCTGAGGAACTTACACTGCCTCAGCTGGCTTCCGTGGTGGGAATGAGTCCGAGTTCTTTCAGCCGCTTCTTTAAGATGCGGACAGGGAAGACCTTGTCGTCATATCTGAGCGGTATCAGGCTTGGAAACGCCGCTCGTGCCCTGGTTGATACAACTGCCACGGTATCAGAGATTTGCTATTCCTGCGGATTCAACAACCTGTCCAATTTCAACCGGGTTTTCAAAGCCAGGAGGGGGATGACGCCTCACGAGTTCCGTTCGATGTACAAGAAGAAAAAGGTCATCGTATAAGCGATTATTTGCAATATTTAGCAAAATAGTATTTGTTTGCGATTGTCAGTCTGCGTAATTTTGTATCCTGACAATAATATATAATTTGTGTCGCAACAACTGCATAATCATATTAATACTCAATATTGTTCATTAATCATTAACCCAAATTCAGTAACATGAAAAGTAAGCTATTTACTTTGATGATTGCGCTGATGATCGGTGTGGCAGCGATGGCACAGAACGTCAAGGTGACCGGTACGGTAACGGACGCTCTCGGACCTGCAATCGGTATGAGCGTAGTCGAGCAGGGTACCACCAACGGTACCATTACCGATATGGACGGTCATTTCGAGCTGTTGGTCGCTCCCGGCGCAACTCTCGAGATCGGAGGTATCGGTTACAAGACTCAGCTGATTCCTGTCGGGGACCGTACGGTCTTCGATGTGGTACTGGAAGAGGACAACGAACTTCTCGATGAAGTCGTGGTCGTCGGTTACGGTACCCAGAAGAAGAAACTCGTTACGGGTTCCACCATCCAGGTAAAGGGAGACGATCTTGTAAAGCTTAATTCCACCAATGCTCTCGGTGCGATGCAGTCATCTTCCCCTGGTGTGCAGATCATGCAGACTTCAGGTCAGCCTGGTGAAGGATTCAACGTCGCGATCCGTGGTATGGGTACTACGGGTGACTTCGCTCCTCTGTATGTAATCGATGGTGTGACCGGTGGCAGCATCAGCTCGCTGAATGCCTCTGACATCGAATCCATCGACATCCTCAAGGACGCAGCATCCTGTGCCATCTACGGTGCCCGTGGTGCTAACGGTGTCGTACTCATCACCACCAAGCAGGGCAAGGCTGGAAAGTATCAGGTGACCTATGACGGCTACTTTGGCTGGCAGAACTCTCCTACGATGGTCGAGCTCCTCGATGCCAAGCAGTATATGGCGGTCGAGAATATGGTATCGGTCAACAATGGAGGTTCTCCTATCGATTGGGCAGGCATCCTGGACGCAGACCTTTACAACAGCATCCAGAACGGTTCCTTCACCGGCACCAACTGGCTTGAGACCATCCACAATCCGAACGCCCCTATCTCTAACCACGCTGTCAATATCGTGGGAGGTAGCGAGCTGTCGAAGTTCTCCGCCGGTATCAGCTACACCGGCCAGGAAGGTATCTTCGGATATCCTTGCCAGTCGGATTACAAGCGTACGACCGTGCGTCTGAATTCCGACCATGTGCTCCTCCGCAAGGACGACCTGGATGTCATCACCTTTGGTGAGAACATGACCTACGTCTACAGCGTCAAGCAGGGTATCGGTATCGGCAACCAGTATTGGAACGATATTTCCAACGCACTCCGTGCAAACCCTATCGTCCCTCTCTATGGCGCCGACGGTGAATATTCTGATTTCGACGACCTGCAGAAGACCGGCCTCTGGACTCTGAACAGCTACACCAACAACCCTGTTCTCGCATTGGTCAAGTCCTCTCGCGGTAACAACAATTCCCAGAGCCATGGACTGAACCTCTCTGCCCACCTCCTCGTGCAGCCTGTCAAGGATCTCGTATGGAGAAGCCAGTTCAACTTCAAGCAGTCCGCCAGCTCCTACCGTCAGTATGGAATGACCTACCAAGCTACCAACTACGACTTCAGCTCGACTGATGCAGTAAGCCAGAACGCTTCCGTGGGCTGGCAGTGGTCTTGGGAAAATACCGTGAACTACAAGTTCACCCTTGCTGAGAACCATCATTTCGATGCTCTCGTAGGTTCCACCATAGAGAAGAACGGATTCGGTGAAAGCGTAGGTGCAGGCAATTCCAACGGCGCATGGCCGAACCAGTGGAAATATGCCTATGTAGGCAACATGACCGGAACGCCTACCATCTCCGACATCTCCGGATCGACCTGGGGTGACTGGGGACTGGCTTCCTTCTTCGGCCGTGTCAACTATGACTATGCCGAGAAGTACATGCTTTCCCTCATCCTCCGTCGTGATGGATCTTCCAACTTCGCAAGGGGACACCGCTGGGGCACCTTCCCTTCAATCTCCGCAGGTTGGGTGATCACCAACGAAGACTGGTTCGACTTCAAGGGAGTCGACTTCCTGAAACTCCGTGGAAGCTGGGGACAGAACGGTAACTGCAACGTCAGCAACTTCCAGTATCTTGCAACCGTGAACCTTACCGCCGACGACGGTGGCTACGCATTCGGTCACGGTGGCCTGTCGGTATATGACCAGGGTATCTACGCAGACACCCTCGCAAATGAGGACATCACCTGGGAGACTTCCGAGCAGATCGACCTCGGTTTTGACGCACGCTTCTTCAGGAGCAGGCTCAACGCCACCTTCGACTGGTACAGGAAGGCTACCAAGGACTGGCTCGTCAATGCTCCGGTAATGGGACACTTCGGTGCCAATGCTCCTTACATCAACGGTGGTGACGTGGTCAACAAGGGTGTTGAGTTCGCTCTGAACTGGAACGACGCCATCAACCCTGATTTCTCTTATAATATTGGTGTCAACTTCGCTCACAACACCAACGAGGTTACCCGTATCGCTAACGATGAGGGAATCATCCACGGCCAGGGCAGCGTCGTCCAGGGTATCGCAGAGCTTTACCGTGCTCAGGTAGGCTATCCTATCGGTTACTTCTGGACCTACAAGACCGACGGCGTGTTCCAGAATCAGGCTGAGATCGATGCTTGGAAGGCTTCAGGCAAGGGCACCATCGTGGACACCCCTGTTCCTGGTGACCTCAAGTTCGTCGACCTCAATGGAGACGGTGTCATTGATGACAACGACAAGACCATGACCGGTGATCCTAATCCTGATTTCACTGCAGGTCTCAACCTGTCAGTTTATTTCCACGGATTCGACTTCGCAGTGTCCGGTTACGGAATGTTCGGCCAGCAGGTGTTCCGCGCCCTGAGGCGTTACTCAGATAGCCAGTGGGACAACTACACCACTGAGGTGTACAACTTCTGGCACGGAGAAGGCACTACCAACAAGTATCCTCGCCTTGTCCCTGGAACGAACTATAACTACATCAACAATTCTGATATCTTCGTCGAGGACGCTGACTTCTTCAGGATCCAGACCATTACCCTCGGCTATGATTTCAAGCGAATCTGGAAGAACGCTCCGTTCGGCCAGTGCCGCTTCTATGTTCAGGGACAGAACCTGTTCTGCTTCACCAAGTACAAGGGTATGGACCCTGAGGTTGGTAGCTCCGCCGGCTTCGACAGCTGGGCTAAGGGTATCGACCTCGGATTCTATCCGCAGGCCAGAACTGTTCTCGTTGGTCTTAACCTCAAATTCTAAACGGAACGGAAATGAAAAAGATTATCTATATCGCAGCTGCTGCTGCAATGACACTTTCACTCGCTTCCTGCGAGAAGTTCCTCGACACGACCAACTACTGGTCCAAGACTACAGAGGACGTTCCTGCCACTGCGGCTGATGCCGAGGCTTTGGTTACAGGTATCTACAACAACCTGAACGTGTCTATCGGTAACAATGTCCACGTGAACCATTTCCTTTGGTCCGAGGCTGCTTCCGACGACTGTCTGGGTGGTGGTGGAACCAATGACCAGACCATGCAGGCCGAAGACCTCATGCTGAACTTCGGCTCTGACATGTACAACAATTTCTACGTGGATCGTTACAAGGGTATCGCACGTGCAAACATGGCCATCGCTACCATCGGCAACGTAGAGGATCTCTCGGAGACCAGGAAGAACCAGCTTATTGGTGAGGCTTATTTCCTCAGGGCTTGGTTCTACTATGAACTCGGTTCCATGTTCGGAAACATTCCTATGCCTGTCACTCCCGCTGCTGATGCTACTGCACCTCAAGTGAGCGGTGAAGCTTTCTGGGGACAGGTTCTCGAAGACTGCAAGAACTCTATCGACCTCATGCCTTCCACAGTCACCGACCGTGGCAACGGCCATGTGGACAAGTACTGCGCTGAGGCTCTTCTCGGCAGGGTTTATCTGTTCGCAAGCGGATTCCTCGGAGTCGAGTCTTTCACGACTCCTGACGGCAGTACAATAGACAAGAGCTATGTCGGAAAGCAGATTTCAGACTGCGTCAACAATTCCGGCTACAGCCTCGTAAGCGATTATCACAATCTCTGGGCTTATACCAACAGGTGCTCAGTAGAGGACGAACTTTCTCCTTACAAGGGAAGGGGTTACAAATGGGCTGAAGATGACGGCGCCACCAATCCTGAGGCAATGTTCGTCATCAAGTTCAATACCCAGCCATCCTGGAGCACCACTATCGGTTATGCCAACCAGACCGCCCTCTTCCTCGGAGTCCGTGGACAGAGTGACATCACCAGCAAGGGAAGCACATTCCCATTCGGTACCGGTTGGGGCATGTGCCCTGTTTCTCCTCAGCTCGTGAAGGACTGGGAGGCTGCAGAAATGATGCCCGTCGTGAGGCTTCCATCATCCAGGTAGACCGCTGGAAGACCACTTCCGGATATTCCTATGTATATGGTGGCGACTCCAACATCCAGGAGACCGGTTACTACCAGACCAAGATCATGCCTGTCATCGCCAAGAAGGCCGACGCGGATGGATACTGGGCTTCCTTCTCCAACGCCATGTATGACCTTATCTGGTCTACAGGCAATGAGGATAACTTCCAGCTGAACAGCATCAACGACATGGTCATGATCCGTTTCGCCGAAGTCCTTCTTATGGATGCCGAGCTCAATAACAACCAGAACAGCTTCGATCTGGTCCGCGCCCGTGCAGGCTTGTCCTCAAAGGCAATCTCCTCCGATGCAATCCGCAACGAGCGCCGTTGGGAGCTTGCTTTCGAAGGCGTACGCTACGGTGACCTCCGCCGTTACGGCGAGGCTTACGCAGTCGCTGCTCTTGACAAGCAGGAAGGCGTGAAGTGCTGGAATGCCGGAGTCGAAGGCACGAACACCGCTTCCAAGTTCAATGGAGGCTACGGTGCCCGCTATTCTGCTACCAAGGGCTTCGCTCCTATCCCTACTTCACAGATTTCCCTTTCTGCAGCTGCAGGTGAGGAATACAAGTATGTACAGAACGAAGGTTGGGGTTCGACCGGAGTTGAATTCCCTGGTTGGAACTAATAAATGCATTCGGATATGAAAAAAGCACTATACGTATTCATGGCAGCAGTTGCAGGTCTTGCTTTCGCATCCTGCAAGCCAACCCTCATCGAGGGCCCTCAGCCGTACGACAGCGTTGCCGCGTCTGCCCTGGAAGGAGCCGTTTCCTATACCCAGTATTCCGACGCAGCATATACGACCGTGGCTGCAGATGGTAACTACATTACTTACAACACTTCTCCATCGACTGTTGTCCAGTTCTACAACTACAAGTCCGACGGAGTGACCGAGAATCTTCTGGCAACCGGTGCTTCCGGCAGTTTCGTCATCAAGCCGAAGCGTGGCGGCAGCCCTTCCCAGACGGTTTACGGCCGTCTTGTGAACGCGGACGGTTCCATCACCGAATTCTCGCACACTTTCAATGTTTTCGTTCCTGGTGACCTCGATCCTGAACTCAAGCTCCTCCTCGCCGAGTCCGGAAAGAAGATCTGGACCTGGAACTGCGAGGGTGTACCTTGCTGGGGCAACGCCGGCAATACAGGTGCCGGTGCAAACTTCACTCCTTCTGTCGTTGACGGTATGTGGTGGGGCGTTGAGACTGCCGAAGCCCTTATGGACCAGCTGGATCACGCCGGAGGCTCCGCTACCGGTGCTGAGGACAGCAATGCTTATATGACCTTCGACGAGGACGGCAACATAACTGCCTACAAGTCTACCGGCGACGTCATCTACAGCAGCACCTACGAACTCAAGGATTATGATCCTTCACGTCCGTCAGGTTGGGAGCTCGCAAAGCTCGTGACCAAGGCTCCTTCAGTCCTCTTCCCGTTCTCCATCAACGAAGGCGGAAAGACCGTTACCGAGTTCGACGTGATGTACCTTGACAAGAACTTTATGACCCTTGTCTACACCAAGGGCAATGGAGCCGGAAGCTGGGGTGAGATCACCTTCTGGAGGTTCAAGAACAAGGATGACTACGAAAGTTCCCTCAACGGTGGCAGCTCCCGCAAGTGGGGATGGAAGTCTGCCGATTCTCCTGTATGGGGTAATGCCGGCCATACCGGCAACGGTGCCGGATTCACCGCAGGCGTTGTCGACGGACAATGGTGGGGTGCTACTCCTGAAGGTCTCCTCGATCAGTCCGCCCACTCGGGCGGTGTCGTTACCGGTGACGAGAGCTTCGATGCCTATATGGTATTCGATACTGATGGTAACGTCAACTGCTTCAATGCAGATGGCGGCAAGATCCGTGGAGGTTCCTATAAGCTTGATATGTACACCGACGGCCGCAACGCCGGTTGGGAACTTGGTAAGCTCAAGACCCAGAACATCCTGTGGCCATTCTCCATCAACGAAGGAGGGAAAGTCGCTCCTGAGTTTGATGTGATGTATATGGACGGAACCAATATGACTTTGGTTTACACCAAGGACAGCGCTCCTGGAGGCTGGGGTGAGATTACCTTCTGGCTGTTCGGCCCTAAGGACTGATCCGACCTGTCGACTGATTAATTTGGCCGTGAAGCACATTGCTTCACGGCTTTTTTTTGCTAAATTTGTATTTTTCTCATAATTGATTGATTATGAGAAAAGATGCTCAATTCATAATATCCTCGGTCTTCTGGCTGGCAGTGGCTCTTTTCTGGTTCCTGGCCTATCCTCAGGCGCTTGGTTTCCAGGAGCAGAACCAGTTGTTCCTGTATACTTGGGACTATCTTGGCGAGCGCTTGTCCGTAACCGGAGGCCTGGCCGACTGGATCGCGGAATTCCTGACTCAGTTCAACTTCATCCCCTTGCTCGGGGCCTTGCTTCTGGCTGGGCTGTTCGTGCTGCTGCAGATGCTGGTATGGAAGCTTTCGGGAAGCGATTCCCTCGAGTGGTATCCCCTCAGCTATATTCCGTCGTTGCTGGTGCTGGTGCAGATGGGGGACATCTACGTGATGCCGAGCCATCTTGTCGCCCTGGTCCTGGCAGCAGCCCTTTCCCTGGTCTATATCAAGAAGCCGTCCG
Source organism: uncultured Bacteroidales bacterium (assembly GCA_905235085.1). Taxonomy (GTDB): domain Bacteria; phylum Bacteroidota; class Bacteroidia; order Bacteroidales; family UBA932; genus Cryptobacteroides. The sequence goes on from CAJOKD010000014.1 coordinate 50,561, forward strand.
TCTGGCTGCCTCTGCTGGCCATCCCTCTGGGTTTCTGGCTGATTGGTCCGGCGATATGTGTATTCGTACTGTTCGTACTGCTCGGGAGCAGGAAGCCTTCCGCCCTTCTTTATCCGGTCTATCTGCTTCTGGTCGTCTTCCTTTTCCGGGTGACCTTGATGCAGCAATATCCGCCTAAATCCGTATTCTTCGGAGTCAATTACTACAGATGGCCTTTGACGGTGCCTGTCCTTCAATTGGTTGCCGCAGCTTCCGTATTCCTGGTCCCTGTGGTCATCAGGCTGCTTCCGAAGGTCAGGAATCCATTGATGGCGGCTATTTCCTGCGGCTGCGTCCTGGCTGCCGGCGCTTTCCTGGGCATCCGGTCCACGTATGACAGGGATACGTACGAGATAATCGCATACGACCAGCTGGTGCGCCACGAGCGGTGGCAGAAAGTCGTCGAAAGGGCTGGGAGGTACCAGCCGAAGTCGGACATAGGATGTGTCAGCGTGAACCTTGCTCTCTTTATGACCGGCAAGATGGATTCGATGGATGACTATTATCAATGCGGTACCAGGGGACTCATAATGCCTCGTGTGAGGGACCTTATCTCCAACGTGTCCTCCTACGAGGTGTTCTGGAGGATGGGCTTCGTGAATTCCGCACTGCGCTATGCATTCGATTCCCAGGAGGCCGAAATGAATTACCGGAAGAGCGGCCGCTTTATGTCCAAGATGGCTGAATGCCAGATAGTGAACGGGCGTTATGAAGTTGCCCGTAAATACCTGGACATATTGAAACACAGCCTGTTCTATTCAAAATGGGCCAAGTCGCGCGAGGTTTTGCTGGGGAATGAAGAGCTTATCTCTGCAGTTCCGGTGTATTCATATCTGAGGGCGGTGAAGTTCAGCGAAAGGTTCCTCTTCAACTACGGTGAGATGGACAAGATGCTGTATATCCTTGCCAGCCACAACCAAAACAATATTATGGCCAAGGCATATTTCCTGGCTTGGAAACGGCTGCAGGAAGCCGGAGGAGGTGCACAATGAAAAGGTTCTGCATAGTGGTCGTGTCGGTCTTCTGCCTCGTTTCCTGTGGCAGGACGACCGTATCCAGCAATACCCAGCCGCCGATATTCCCGGATTATGTCGATGTGACGATTCCGGCACAGATCGCTCCGATGAACTTCAACCTGATGAGCGGTGCGAGCAGGGTGTACGTGAGGGTAAAGGGAAGCAAGGGCGGCGAGATGACAGCATCCGGCAGGTACGCCCGTTTCAATCAGCGCAAGTGGCATAGACTTGCCGCCGAGAACGTAGGAGGAGACCTGGTGTTCACCGTGCTCGGGAAGACGGGCAAGGTATGGACCCAGTACAATGATTTCAAGATGCACGTCAGCGAATATCCTCTTGAGGATTATGGGGTTACATACCGCCGTTTCGCTCCTGGCTACGAGACCTACAGCCGTATCGGGCTCTACCAGAGATGTCTCGGGAATTTCAAGGAAACTCCGATGATAGAAGGCAGTCTCATCCCCGGCCAGTGTGTAGGATGCCATACGGCGAATGCCACGGATCCGTCGCAGTCCCTGTTCCACGTCCGTGGGAAACACGGGGCGACTGTAATGACTCTGGAGGGTAACCGCAAGTGGCTGACTACCAAGACCGACAGCACCATAAGCAATGCGGTGTATTCGTACTGGCATCCTTCCGGAGACTTCGTCGCCCATTCCAACAACCTCATACATCAGAATTTCTGGACTTCAGGGAACAGCTATGTCGAAGTCTATGACGACGCTTCGGATGTGATGGTCCAAAATGTACGGACGGACGAACTTATCCTGTCCCCGCTGCTGATGACATCTGATTTTGAGACATTCCCTGCCTTCTCCGTAGACGGAAGGACACTGTTTTTCTGCTCAGCTCCTGTTCGCAATGTGCCTGCAGAGGCGGAAGATGTCCGTTACAGCCTGTGCGCCATAGGTTTCGATCCTGAGACACAGACTTTCTCCGATCACGTCGATACCCTCATCAACGGGCCTGCGACAGGGAAGAGCATCACTTTCCCGAGGCCGTCTTATGATGGCAAGTGGCTGATGTTCAGCGTTGCGGACTTCGGATGCTTCCCGAACAACCACAAAGAGTCCGAGCTTTATCTGCTGGACCTTTCGGACGGCTCGGTGAAACCTATGTCGGGTGCCAATTCGGATTACAGCGAGAGTTTCCACAACTGGAGCAGCAACTCCCACTGGATATTGGTTACCAGCCGGCGGATCGACAGTCTGTTCAATTGCATATACATATCTTCCGTGGATGAGGAAGGGAATACTACCAAGTCCTTCCTGCTGCCGCAGAAGAATCCGTTGAAATACCACCATAATACGCTGTTTTCCTTCAATGTGCCTGATTTCACCAAGACCCGGGTCCCGGTGAAGGCGAGAGGCCTTTTCAAGGAAGCGTTTTCGGACAAGAGAGTTCAAGTAAAAATCAAGGAACAATGAGAGTTTTATCTATAATCGCCATATCGCTGGCTTCGATCGCGGTTTCCTGCAGTACGTCTCACGAGGGTTTCGTCATCCACGGATATGTGGAAGATCCTGCCCTTGACGGGGCCCAGGTATTCCTGGTGCCGCTCAAGGATGCCGTCAGGGAGAATATCGACTCCGTCGTAATCAATAACCAGAGATTCGTGTTCAAGGGTACCGTGGAGAGGATGTCGGACATCAGAATCGAGAAATTGCGCAGGATAGGTACGCAGAACCTGCTCGTGGTGACCGAACCGGGCGACATCTACGTCTCGATCGGGAAGCAGAGCAGCGGGTACGGGACTCCGCAGAACGATTCCCTCCAGGTCTGGAAACAGTTGACAGAGAATCGTAACCAAGCCGTCAGGATCCTTTATGAAGGCGGAATGAAGGAACAGTCGGATTCTGTCAACCGAGCCTATAGGGAACGCACCCGCCAGATGGTCTCCAACCTCGGCGAAGGGACGCTCCACGACTTCCTGGACGGACTCTACCCTGAGCGGCAGCAGTAATTGGAGGATAAGGACTATACAAGAATAATGTGCAATAATTGTTTTATGAGTGTTATAAAGAAGTTCTATTCAGCTCTTGCAGCTATGGCCGTCCTGGTGTCCTGTGGCGGCAGTTCGGAAGAGAAACAGGTTGAACCGGTGCTTTCGGCTAATCCCACCTCGCTTTCGTTCTCTTCGGACGGTGGGACACAGACAGTGAATATCGTGTCTTCGATAGATCCGAGCATCAATTGCAAGGATTCCTGGCTGACCGTCACCAAGGGGGCCTACTCCGGTCAGAATGTGCAGCTTACGATCACTGCTGCAGCAAACGGTACGACATCAGCAAGGAAGGGCAATGTGTCCGTCAACGGAGACAAGAAGACCGTGACGATAGAAGTAAACCAGGCTGTCGTGACATATCCGCTTGAGATAGACAAGGCTTCCGTTTCATTCACCTATGCAGGAGGAAGCCAGGCGGTTGTGGCAACTTCCACTTCCAGCGTGTCCATTTCCGGCGGAGCTGACTGGTGCAAGGCGACTGCCGGGAATCAGGCGGAAGACAGGAAGACACAGATTGCTGTCCTGGCAGGCCCGAATCTGTCAGGGGCATCCAGGAGTACGACGTTTACGATCAAATGCGGAAGCGAGTCCAAGACCGTCGAGGTCACCCAGCCTGCACTGGGCGCTATCGCTACTGCGTCGGCTGCGGCCTTGACCCAGGAGTCCGTATATGACATGCTCAAGATGGGCTGGAATCTCGGCAACCAGATGGAGGCCAACAATAACGGAGTGGCCGGGGAAACCATCTGGGGCAACAAGAAGGCCACCCAGGCTACATTCAACGGGGTGAAGGCTGCCGGATATTCCTCTGTGAGGATTCCAGTGACCTATCTGGGGCATATTGGAGATGCTCCGGCCTATGTACTCGAAGACAAATGGATCGACAGGGTGGCTGAAATCGTGGGATACGCGGAGAATGCGGGCCTGAAGGCGATCATCAACATACATCACGACGGAGCTGACAGCAATTACTGGCTGAATATCAAGGATGCCGTTTCCAATAAAGCCAAGAACGACGCCATCAAGCTGGAGATTTTCGCCATCTGGACCCAGATTGCCGAAAAGTTCAAGGACAAGGGTGAGTTCCTGGTCTTCGAATCCTTCAACGAAATCCACGACGGTGGATGGGGTTGGAGCGATGCCTTCAAGGCTAATCCGGATGCCCAGTACAAGATACTGAACGAGTGGAACCAGGTATTCGTGGATGCAGTACGTGCTACCGGAGGAAACAATGCCACCAGGATCCTCGGAGTCCCAGGATACTGTGCAAGCCCTGGCTTCACGATCGCCGGATTCAAGATGCCTGAGGACTACACTTCCGGCAACAGGATACTTGTCGCCGTGCACGATTACGATCCTTACGACTATACCCTCAACAAGGACGACAAGGGCAACTGCCTCTATGACCAGTGGGGACATACCGCCCAGGCAGGCAAGGCACCTTCCGACAAGGAGGAGTCGCTGGTGAAGACCTTCGAGGACCTTCTGGCTGCTTTCCCGGCCAAAGGGATGCCTCTGTACATCGGGGAAATGGGAAGCTCCAACCACTCCGGAGAGGTGGCGATAGCCTTCCAGAGGTATTACCTTGAGTATTTCTGTAAGGCCGTGGCTGACAGGAAGATACCGTTCTTCCTCTGGGACAATGGTGCTGCCGGTTTCGGTTCCGAGCATATGGGTTACATCAATCACGGAGACGGCACCTATTCAACGGAAACGAGCAAGATGCTGATAGAAACTATGGTCAAGGCCGTTACCACGACCGACCCTTCATACACGCTGCAGTCTGTCTATAACTCAGCTCCGGTACTCTAATCGGACCAGCGGAAACCGAATTGTATGCGCTCAGGAGAGTTTATCATCTTCTGGGCGCTTATCTTGTCGAACGGGACGGGACCGGTAACGAATTCCGGTACGTTGAATGAATACATCAGGTTGCTGTAGAATGCAGCCGGATCTTTCTGAGGGAGCATAAACGGCTTGGTGAACGTTCCGTCTGCATTGACGTGCGAGATGTACGGCCTGGTGTACAGACCGTCGTCTCTCCGGCTGGAAAACACCACCCATCTGGAGTTGCTCGACCAGTTGTGGTAGCTGTCGGTGTCAGGGCTGTTCAGCTCGTCGAGAGACCTGCTCTGGCCAGTTTCAAGATCCAGCAGCCACAGGTCTGATTCGTGGTGCCAGATAGAGAAATTGCCGTAGTCTGAAAGGGTGTACATCAAGTATTTCCCGTCGAAGGATGGTTTCGGGAACGAGACGCTCTTCCCGAAGCTGGAGGCATCGATTACAGTTTCCACGTCATCTCCCAGGGTACCGGAAGAAGCGTCGAAAGATGTCTTGTAAAGGTTGTACCTTATCTCCGTGACCTCGGCTGGGATAGGCTTGGCCTGAGCCGCGCAGAAATACAAGGTTTTCCCGTCTGGGGAGAACGCAGGGAAAGTCTCCCAGAGACTGTCTTTCTTGACGGTAGGCTTAGTGATCACCTGATTGCCGGTCACATCGTAGACCTGGAGGTCCGAATCGAGGTCGAATACCTCGATGAGCTTTTCCTGGCCGACGTGGAAACCCTGGCGCGTCGTATTCGTGGAGAATGCTACATATCTTCGTTCAGGATGCCAGTAAGGGTAGACGCAGAACCCCAGGGTGGAGTCCGTCTTCGTGTTGAACGCCTGCATCACACCGTCCTTCCGTATCAGGGTGGCCCCGTGCGAGCCGCGGATATGCAGGGTCATATCCACGGGATCTCCGCGGTTATAGGCGTGACAGTTGACACATCCGTCGAACTGTGTGTTCTCCAGGAGGGGTCTCTGCGAGAAGGAACCCAGCTCCCTTTCGTATATTCCCATCTTGCTGTGTACTTCGTAGCCTGGAGCTATCAGCCTGTAGTTCAGCCCGTAGTCGATACCATCCTCGCTGACGTGTATCGCCCAGGATGAATCCACCGCCGAACTCTTGACCGTGATGTCCCCTCCGGCTGCTTCTGCAAGCAGCATCTTCCAGTCCTTCTCCTTGATGCGGACCTTCGTTCCCTTGACCTTCACCTCCTTGCCTCCTGCCGAGAATACCGTCTCTACATCCTTCAAACCCGGGGCAGTGTAGCAGAAGTTGAGGGGGGCTATCCCTGCCGGGACCGTAACGTCCATATAATCAGGGTATATAGGACCGGCCGCCCCGATAGGGAACTCGGCGACCTTTTCCGTGCAGGCTGAAAGTATCAGGCAGGCTGCAGTTATTATGGAGAGCTTTTTCATCTTAGCCGTTGAATCTGAAATAGTAGTAATACCAGTAGGTCTTTCCGAACCGTCCTCCCAACTGGTTGGCATCCTGTCCTTGCTGCATCCCGGTGACGAAAGCCTGGAAGTTGTTCAGGACATCCCTGGAGATGAAGTCAGGCAGGCCTTCCGGACCATTGTGGGAAGAGGCCCAGTAGAGCAGGAAAGCTTCCTGATAAGGTTTGGGTAGCGGAGTACCTTCGTACAGGGACAGGAATTCCGCGAACCGGGGGATGTCTTTCCCCAGAAGGGCATATGAAATCAGATAGTCCAGTGCAAGGCGGTTCCCGCGATTCTCGAGATACAGCTTCCCGAGCATAGAATCCATCTCCTTGTCGCTGAAGAGGAAGTCGTTCTCCTTGAAACGGAGCGCCTTCTCCTTGGAATATTCAGGCCACGACCCGATGCTTCCGTCGTCGACTGCGGCCAGCGCCTTCTCCGCCCATCCTTTGTAGAACAACGTCTTTGTAAGCGGAATCAGGTACTTGCGGGCCACCTGGAGGTCCTCGTTGACTATATTCGTTTCTGCGAGCCGTTTATAGCAGCGGGCGCTTTTCTGGAAATCCGGGATCGCCTCCTGGGCTTCGAAATAATACCTCTGTGCGGTATTCACCATCCCGAGCGCCCAATAGGCTTCAGCAGTAGGCAGAGGCGAGGTGCAGTCTCTCATAAAGTCCGGAAGTAGTCCTTGCGGACCGTTCTGGAAATATTCGAACTGGTGCTGCTCCATCCTTCCGCTCTGTCCCAGTGCGAGGTTCAGGCAGCAGACGGTGAAAGGCTTGTCAGGATTCTTCATGTCGGCTTTCATCATTATCCTGTTCCACATACCGTACCTTACCATAAAGTCGTAGCACATATGCTCCTCCTTCTCCCTGTCGGAATTGAGCGACACGCCGGCTACGCAGAAGATGGCCGCTCCGACCAGGCAGGCCCAGCCCGTCAATGCATCCGTCCTAGCCTTCACGGACTCCTTTACGAGACATACCAGAGGTACGGAAAGGGCAGCCAGCCACATCCAGACTGCCACCATATGCGGATATCGGTTGTAGTGGATGCCCAGGATCAGCCTCTTGAGGGGGTAATTGAACAGTTGCCTCGCCACTAGTGGTGAAGCTGCCCCGAGCACCAGGACTATGATGAGACAGGGGACGATTACCTTGAAGGAAAACCTTCTGCAAAGGATCACCGGAACGGCCAGGAGGTATACTGCGACCAGGCCGCCGCAGATGTAATATAGGACCGGGACGAGAAAGGGATAGAGTATCAAGGCCGTCTTGCGCGAGCTAATCCTTGAAACTGCAAGGGCTGCGGCCAGGGCGATCGCGAGGGCCACCAAGGCGCCTGGGATGGAATGCTCGCCGCAGAGATGGAACCAGCAGAAGGCCGCTGGGATGAAACTCAGGGCGTAGGTGGTGAAACCATTCCTTCCCGCCAGCTTCCAGGTCAGGACCTGGATGAGGCAGAGCAACAATGCACATATTGCGGCTCCTGCCCAGGCATAATAGAAGAACTGCGTCAGGAACCTGCCGCACCAGTCCGCCAGCCCTCCTGGGACGGAAGTGACCTGAAGGAAATAATCGCTCCCGAACTGGAACAGCTGCAGTTGCTCCTGATAATGGATATGATAGGGATATCTAAGTCCGAAGAACAGGAAAGCTGCTGCCGTAAACAGAGTTGTCGCCGCTATGCAGACGAAGGATTGTCTTCGATTCATTGCCTTTTTATAAGTGATTCTTACAAAGTTATCATATTTTTTGAATAAATTTGTTTATCATTCACCGAATATGAGTAAAGCCCCGAAGATCTGTCTCATTGCGATTTGTGCCGTGCTTCTCGCGCTCCTTGCGGCGTGGGGGGTGATGGCCTTGAGATTCCCATATTACCGTCAGTATGCCAAGATGCTGGACCTGTCTCCACGGAAAGCCGTGAAATACTGCGGATGGCCGAGGAAGGACCTCGAATGGCTGCTCTCGATGGATGTGGAAGCATTCAGGGGCGATTGGGGAAAAGTGAGCGAGTATTCGTCCGAGGACCGTCACTCGATGCTCGGGACTTATTTCTACAACCTCTCGAATGCGATGCGTGGCCGTCTCGGTGAAGGCTTGATGGACCATTACCAGCCCTTCGAAAGGGGATTGTTCCTCCCCGTCAACGAGAATTCCTCCAGATTCGCGATCACTTCTGCCGGGGAAGTATGGTACCGTCTTGGGGAAATGACGATGGCGGAACACAGCGCCATACTCGGGCTGATATTCTCTCCCGAGCACTATGGACCCCGCTACCTGATGCGCCTGGCTCAGATCAACCTGGTCAACGGAGAAGACGATGCTGCCCGGAAGTATCTGGAAATGCTTGGGAATCACCGTGGTTACCGCCAGTGGGCATCGGATAGGATCCCTGGCAGCCAGACTCCTGAAGTGGAGGGTTGGCTGGCCCGGATGCGCAGCCTGGTGCCTTCGCTGGATACGGTACACTATGCTTCGGATGCACGTACATCGCTCAGGATACTGGTGGAATCGAATCCTTCGAACATTATGGCCAGGGAGTATCTGCTTTGCTATGACCTCCTTGTCAAGGACTTGGACAGCTTTATCGCGGATTACGGAGACTGCGGCCTGACCGCCAGGGTTTACCAGGAGGGAATCCTTATTTACCTGGCGATGAATGGGTTGCTTTCGGAAGAAACCGTCTCGAAGTATCCGGTGTCCGAAGATGTGCTTTCGGACTTTTTCGAATTCTCCGATATTTTCCAGAAGAACTCCGGAGCGATGGCTCCTTTGGAGAAGAAATTCGGGAAGACCTATATGTTCTACTTCCGTTTTGCCAAAAGAAATGAAAATTAATACCATATCCTTTGTCTTATTATCCTTTCTTTGCCTGACCCAGGCCTGCGGTACGGGCAGCGGGGCTTCCGATATAGTCAGGGAGCGTTTTTCGGCGGAAGGAGAGTCCTGTCCCATTTCGCCGGACTACACATCGGTGACGGTTCCTCCCAATATCGCACCCCTTAATTTCCGTTATTCCGTTCCGGACGCGAAAAGGGCGGAGACCGTTTTTGTATATTCGGGGAAACAGTTGAAGATCAAGGGATTGAAGGTAAAATGGAAGGAAAGGAAGTGGAAGAGGATGCTCAGTGATGCCGTTGGAGGGGAGATTTCGGTCAGGGGAACGGTATCGTTCCGCAACGCGCCTTCTGAAAGCTATGAGTGGAAGATGTACGTGAGCCGGGACCCTGTGGATTCCTACCTCAGCTACCGCCTCATCGAGCCGGGATATGAAGTATGGGATGATGTCAGGATAATGGAAAGGTGCACCGAAAATTTCGAAGAGACGGTCCTGTCTTCCTACGAGAATACGTCCAACGCCTGTATGAACTGCCACGTACACTGTCAAGGAAGGGGAGATCTCAGCATATTCTACCTCAGGGGTCCTGGAGGCGGAGCTATCCTGAACAGGGACGGCAAACTACGCAAGCTCTCCCTGAAAGATTCTTCGATGATATCGGGTACCGTATACGGTGAACTCCATCCCGGAGGACGTTTCGGAGTATTCTCCACGAATAAGATCATACCGGGATTCCATACATTCGGGAACAAGAGGCTGGAGGTATTTGATTCTGAATCGGACCTCTGCATAGCCGATTTCGACAATAACAGGATGATCGTTCCGGGGCACCTGGCCAGGAAAGATGTATTCGAGACTTTCCCGGCCTTTTCTGCTGACGGAAGGCGTATTTATTACTGCAGCGCCGACACCGTGAGCCTGCCCGGGGACATCCAGGACCTCAACTATTCGCTGTGCTCGGTGTCGTTCGACGACCGGACCGGAGAATGCGGGACAGATATCGAGGTCCTGCGCGACGGGAAGTCCGTATGCCATCCGAAAGCGTCTCCTGACGGAAGGTTCCTGGTCTATACCGTTGCGGATTACGGAACTTTCCCGATCTGGCATACCGAATGCGACCTGGAGATGATGGACCTCGGGACCGGTAATACAGTCGATATGTCCGCTGCAAATTCAGACCGCTCCGACACCTATCACAGCTGGAGCAGCAACTCCCGTTGGCTGGTGTTCGCGAGCAAGAGAGGGGATGGCCAGTACGGAAAGCCATTCTTCTGCCACATAGGAGAAGACGGAAGCGTCTCGAAGCCTTTCGTACTGCCGCAGAAAGACCCTTCTTTCTATGAGAAAACCCTTAAATCCTTCAACATTCCGGACCTGTCGTCCACTTCGGTCGGCTTCGGGTACAAGACCATCGGAAGCATCTGGAAGGATGTCGAGGCGGAGCCATTCGGCTCCATCTGATGAACAATGCAATCTCTTTGTCGTAATTGTGCATTATTTAGCAAAATAGTATTTGTTTGTGCGAGTCAGTGTGAGTATTTTTGAAATATCAAAAACTTACACCATTGAAACGAACAGTCTTTTTTATCATTCCCCTTGTGCTGGCCCTTGTCACTACGGGTTGCAGCTCGAAGAAGAGTCCCGATCCGTTGAGCATCCTGGAAAAGGCTGCGGCATCGGGCAGATTCCTTTACGGCCATCAGGACGACCTGGTCTATGGCAAGAACTGGAGTGTCGGTACCGACTCTCTTTCCATCGCGGCGTTCCCGATAGAACAGTCTGACATCAAGTCCGTCTGCGGAGAATTCCCGGCTGTCGCCGGATTCGACCTGGCCGGCATCGAGCTTTGCGATGAACGCAATATCGACGGAGTACCATTCGAACTGATGCGCAAGGCTGCAGTCACCCACGTCGGAAGGGGCGGAATAGTCACGTTCTCTTGGCATCCACGCAATCCTTTCACCGGAGGTGATGCCTGGGATGTCAGCTCCGATCAAGCCGTGCGCTCCATTCTGGACGGCGGAGAGAACCACGGGATGTTTATGGAATGGCTTTCCCGGGCCGCTGATTTCCTTGAATCCCTGAAAGGGAAGGACGGCAAGCCGGTCCCGGTCGTATTCAGGCCTTTCCACGAGAATAACGGGAACTGGTTCTGGTGGGGGGACGACCTTTGCACACCTGAGCAGTACAAGGAACTATATTCACTTACTTATGACTATATGGTCGGCACCCGTGGCCTGAAGGATATCGTCTGGGCATATTCCCCGAACTCCGGATTCAACAGGAAGCAGTTTGAAAGCCGTTATCCGGGTGACGGATATGTCGATATCATCGGATTGGACCACTATTGCTTCGCTCCGGCTGACACCACGATAAGCCTTCAGGACAGGTTGGACCTCGCCGACGAGTATTATCTCAATATATTGCGTGCCAGCCTGGAGATCCTTGGAGACTTTGCGGCAGAGCACGGGAAACTGCTGGCTCTCACTGAGACAGGCTTTGAAGGTACTCCTGACCCAAAGTGGTGGACCGGGACGCTTCTCAAAGGCCTGGAAGGCATTCCTGTGTGCTATGTGCTTACTTGGAGGAATGCCTGGGACAAGGTTTCCCATTATTACGCACCGTTCCCCGGATCCTGTGATGAAGAGGATTTCAGGGCGTTTTACGATGATGACAGGACGGTATTCCTGGGTAATTGAAGATAGGGATGGATATGGATTTCGAAGAGAGGTTGTCCTGGCTCGAGAAGGAGCACGAGGACTTGATAGCGAAGAAGAACGAGCCGGTCTATGTGAACGGAGTCTATGAGAGATATGTCAATCCGGTCCTGACGGCGGCACACGCCCCGTTGTTCTGGAGATACGACCTGGACAAGGAAACCAACCCGTACCTGGAAGAAAGATTCGGCATCCACGCCGTCTTCAATTCAGGAGCGATCAAGCTGGACGGGAAATATGTCCTCGTAGCCAGGGTCGAAGGAGCCGACAGGAAGTCTTTCTTTGCCGTAGCTGAGAGCGAGGACGGAACCAGCGGATTCAAGTTCCGGGACAGGCCTGTGGTGATGCCGGAATATGGCGAACCGGCCACGAACGTATACGATATGAGGCTGACCGCCCACGAAGACGGCTGGATCTACGGCGTTTTCTGCGTGGAGCGGAAAGATCCTGACGCTCCTGCCGGTGACCTTTCGTCGGCTGTCGCGGCTGCCGGGATAGCACGCACCAGGGACCTGGTCGTCTGGGAAAGGCTTCCGGACTTGAAAGCACCTTCACAGCAGAGGAACGTGGTGCTCCATCCCGAGTTCGTGGACGGTAAGTATGCCTTCTATACAAGGCCGCAGGACGGTTTCATCGATGCCGGCAGCGGAGGCGGGATCGGCTGGTCGCTGGTTCCTGACATCACTAAGGCTGAAGTGTCGGAAGAGAAGATCATCAACCTGAGGTATTACCATACGGTGAAGGAACTTAAGAACGGTGAGGGACCGGCTCCTATAAAGACCCCCCAGGGCTGGCTGCACCTTGCCCACGGAGTCCGCGGATGCGCCTCCGGACTGCGATATGTCCTGTACCTGTATATGACTTCGCTCGAGGATCCTTCCAAGGTCATTGCCGAGCCTGCCGGTTTCTTTATGGCACCCGAAGGTGAAGAATACATCGGGGACGTTATGAACGTGCTCTTTTCCAGCGGCTGGACCGTGGATGACGACGGAAAGGTCTTCATCTATTACGCTTCCAGCGACACCAGGCTCCACGTAGCATCCTCGACCGTCGGCAGGCTGGTGGACTATTGCCTGCACACGGAACCGGACGGATTGCGTACCGGATTGACGGTGGAAAGGCTCAACAGATTGATAGACAAGAATCTCGGTAAATAATATGGGCAAGATCAAGACAACTTTCCGCGAGAAGGTCGGCTATGGTTTCGGAGATATGTCTTCCTCTATGTTCTGGAAGATATTCTCTTATTACCTGCCTTTCTTCTACAGCAACATTTTCGGCCTTACGCTGGACCAGGTCGGACTCCTCCTGGTAGTGACCAGGATCTGGGATGCTGTCAGCGACCCGATGATGGGCATCCTGGCAGACAGGACTGAGACCAAGTGGGGCAAATACCGTCCTTATCTGCTGCTGATGGCCGTACCTTTCGCCCTCAGCGGAATATTCCTGTTCTCCACTCCGGATGCTTCGGCAACGATGAAACTGGTCTGGGCATATGTGACATACATTATGATGATGACGGTCTATACCGGAATCAACGTACCTTACGGTGCGATGCTCGGAGTGATGACCGACGATTCAGAGGCCAAGACCGTGCTGAGTTCCTACAGGATGTTCTTCGCATACGGAGGAAGCTTCATAGCACTGTTCTGCTGGGAACCTCTATGCAATGCCCTTGGCGGATACGGCACGCCTGCCGGCTGGCAGCACGCTATGATAGTGATAGCCATCCTGTGCCTCATCCTCTTCCTTCTCTGCTTCAGGATGACGAAGGAGAAAGTTAAACCTGAGGCTACGGGTTCGGTTGGCAATGATTTCAAGAGCCTGCTGCGCAACGCTCCGTGGTGGCTGCTCGTGGGCGCCGCCCTCTGCTCGAACCTCTTCAATACGGTCAGGGGCAGCACTATAGCATATTTCTTCAACGATGTAATCAGTCAGGATGCGCATCTGAACCTTGGGCCGCTGAGCTTCGTTTTCTATGCCGGCTTGTTCCTCAGCATAGGAGAGGTCTGCAATATGATAGGCGTGGCGCTGGCCGTTCCTTTCTCGAAGGCCCTGGGCAAGAAGAGCACCTACATCATATCCCTTGCTGCGCTTATCGTGCTCAGCATCTCCTTCTTCTACGTGCCTGTGACGGCTTACTGGATGATGATTGTCCTTCAGATAGCGATCAGCATATTCACAGGTATAATCTCTCCTCTTGTATGGAGTATGTATGCCGATGTCGCCGATTTTGCAGAAGACCGCGACGGGAGTTCTTCCACAGGCCTTATCTTCTCTTCCGGTTCGATGGCCCAGAAGTTCGGAGGTGCTTTCGGCGGAGCCGCCGTTATGTGGATGCTCGCCGGCTTCGGCTACAATCCTGACGCTGCCGTACAGACGGCTTCCGCAGTGAACGGCCTGAAGATCCTGATGAGCTGGATCCCGGCTGCCGTGGCTGCCCTCAGCATAATAGTTATGTCCTTCTATCCCCTGACTACGAGGAAGATGGAAGATATCCAGAAGAACCTTTCAGTAAAACGTAATATCGAGCAATAGTATGGCACTTTTCAAGGATTTGCCTAAGGTTATGCGGATCGTATTGGCAGTACTTGCTGCAGTCATCCTGTGCGAGGCTGTATTCGTGCTGGCCAAGGGTACCGCAAAGAAGGCGGAGAGCATCAAGGCCCTCAAGGTGGAAGGTCTGTCCCTCTGTGCGGACGGGGAACCCGTCGTGTTCAAGGGTGTCAGCCTGGGCTGGCACAACCTCTGGCCGCGTTTCTACGATTCGGCTACCGTGAAAAGCCTTCACGATGACTGGGGCGTGGATATATTCAGGGCCGCCATCGGTGCGGACGGCCACGCAAAGGCTGACAACCCCGGCTGCCTGGACGGTTATACTGAAGACCCCCAGACCGCTCTCAAATGCGCATACAAGGTTATAGATGCGGCGATACAGAACAAGGCTTACGTAATAGTGGACTGGCATTCCCATATCCTGCATCCTAAAGAGGCAGCCGACTTCTTCGGAAAGATCGCGTCGAAGTACGCAGGTGTCCCCAACGTCATTTACGAGCTGTTCAACGAGCCCGTCTGCCGGTCATTCGAGGACAGCCGTTCCTATTCCGATCTCGGCAATCCGGATGCAATGGCGGCATACTGGGATGAACTCAAGGAATATGCGGAGAAGCTCATAAAGGTCATCACCGATGCGGATCCTTCTCATCCTCTGGTACTTATGGGCAACCCCTGCTGGGACCAGCGCCCGGACCTGGTGGCTGCAAACCCGGTGGATTACGACAATATAATGTACACTGTCCACTTCTATGCGGCTTCCCATAAGGAGGAACTGAGGGCAGTCGCCGACTCAGCCCTCGCTGCAGGTGTGCCTCTTTTCATTTCGGAGTGTGCGTCCTGCGAGAATACAGGAGATGGGGTGACCGATGGACAGTCCTGGAAAGAATGGAACGACTGGGCCTCCGCGCGGAGCATATCTATGTTGTGCTGGAGCATATCCGACAAAGATGAGACCTGCTCTATGTTCAAGCCTGAAGCTTCTACCGCAGGTCCCTGGGACGATGGAGTCATCAAACCTTGGGGACTCGCAGTCAAAGAATGGCTTAAATAGGGCAGGATGAACGGAAAATACGGACATTTCGATGACAAGGCCAGGGAATTCGTCATTACCGATCCGGCGACCCCGTGGCCTTGGATCAACTATCTCGGCACAGAAGATTTCTTCTCACTCATTTCCGGCACTGCGGGCGGTTACTGTTTCTATCGCGACGCCAAGTTCCGCAGGCTGATCCGTTACCGCTACAACGGGGTTCCTATGGACTCCGGCGGCAGGTATTTCTATGTCAACGACGGAGGAACCGTATGGAGTCCTGGCTGGATGCCTTGCAAGACTCCGCTGGACTTCTGGGAGTGCCGCCACGGTATGGGATATACACGCATCACCGGTGAAAAGGACGGACTCAGGGTCAGTGAACTGTTCTTCGTCCCGAGGGGATATTACTGTGAGGTCCAGAAGGTTACGATTACAAATGGGTCCTCTTCTCCGAAGCACTTCAAGTTCTGGTCTTTCATCGAATGGTGCCTTTGGAACGCCGAGACCGATATGGAGAACTTCCAGAGGAACCTGTCTACCGGAGAGGTGGAAGTCGAGGGAAGCGTAATATACCACAAGACCGAATACAGGGAACGCCGCAACCATTATGCATTCTACGGTGTTAATGCCCCCGTCGACGGTTTCGACACCGACAGGGAGACCTTCATCGGTATGTATGAAGGTTTCGAAGCTCCACGCAACGTAGTGGCAGGGAAGTCTTCCAAGTCAATCGCCCACGGCTGGAGTCCGGTCGCCTCCCATTTCCTGGAGATTTCCCTTGAGCCGGGAGAGAGCAGGGAACTGGTATTCGTCCTGGGATATGCCGAGAATCCTGAAGAAGACAAGTTCGTGGCGCCAGGGATCCTCAACAAGAAAGAGGCTCTGCGCGTACTGGATGCCTTTTCTTCTTCCGCCAGAGTAGATGCTGCATTCGAGCAACTGCGAAGCTGCTGGGACGGACTGCTCGGCAATTTCAAGTTGGTTTCAGGAGTGCCGGAACTGGACAGGATGGTCAATATCTGGAACCAGTACCAGTGTATGGTAACCTTCCTTTTCAGCCGGAGCGCAAGCTTCTTCGAGAGCGGAATCGGCCGCGGAATGGGGTTCAGGGACTCCAATCAGGACCTTCTGGGAATAGTGCATATGATTCCCGGACGGGCCCGCCAGAGGATCCTGGACATCGCTGCGACACAGTTCCCCGACGGAGGCTGTTACCATCAGTATCAGCCGCTTACAAAGCGTGGCAACAACGGTATCGGAGGAGGATTCAACGATGATCCGCTATGGCTTATCATCGGAGTGGACGCATACCTGAAGGAAACGGGCGACTTCTCGATCCTGGATGAGATGGTCTGCTTCGATAACGTTCCTGGCAGCGAACGCTCTCTCCTGCACCATCTTCAGGTCAGTTTCTCTCACGTGACCGACAACCTCGGTCCTCACGGACTTCCTTTGATTGGCAGGGCGGACTGGAATGACTGCTTGAATCTCAACTGTTTCTCTTCCAATCCGGACGAATCCTTCCAGACCACGGGCAACAAGACAGAAGGCAGCCGTGCCGAATCCCTTATGATAGCGGGACAGTTCGTATTTGCCGGCCGCCTGTTCTCCGGCATCCTCGACCATATCGGGGAAGACCACTCGGATGTGGATGCCGCGGTAAAGTCTATGGAGGAGGCTGTGAAGGCGCACGGATGGGACGGAGAATGGTTCCTCCGGGCGTATGATTATTACGGCCGTAAAGTCGGTTCGAAGGAGAACGAAGAGGGTAAGATATTCATAGAAAGCCAGGGCTGGTGCACGATGGCTGGGATAGGAGCAGACGAAGGTATGTGCCGCAAGGCCCTGGACTCCACCAGGAAGTATCTCGACTGCGAGCACGGTATCGTACTGAACAATCCGGCATTCAGCAAATACCTCATCGAATACGGGGAGATCTCCACGTATCCGGAAGGATATAAGGAGAATGCAGGAGTGTTCTGCCACAACAATCCCTGGGTCATCTGGGGCGAGATACTCGCAGGAAGGAACGACGATGCCTGGGAGCATTACTGCAAGATTTCCCCGGCCTTCATCAAGGACCAGGAACTGCATAAGGTCGAGCCGTATGTCTACTGCCAGATGGTGGCGGGAAAGGATGCCGCAAAGCCTGGCGAAGGCAAGAACAGCTGGCTTACCGGTACTGCCGCCTGGAACTGGTCTGCGGTCTCCGGCGGACTCCTTGGAATCAGGGCAGATTACGACGGACTCCTCATCAAGCCTTGTCTTCCGTCTTCGATCAGGGAATACAAGATACACAGGAAGTTCCGCGAAGCGCAGTACGACCTGACGATCCGGAATTCAGCATCAGGCCGAGAGGTTTTCATTCCTTACGAGCCAGGCTGTCACGAGATGACGCTTGAATTATAGGATTCCTATCCTGATAGTTTGACCGGCTACCGTCACGGTGGCCGGTTTTTCCATTCCTTCCAGGGAACGGACGATGACCTGTGCCTTGTTGCAGAAAGGCTTGATAGTCATCGAACCAAGACCATCGGCCGGCCTTTCCACCTCCTTGAACCCCGGATTCCCGTTGCCCCATCCCAGGAAGCAGGCACCCTCTACGGACACATCCAGAGTCTCTTCAGGGGTGTCGATGTCCAGGACTGCCACATCCTGTCCATCAGGCCTCAAGGAAGGTTTCGAAAGCGTTATCGTGGTGCGCGCAGGCGTTGCCGGGTATTCGTCGGAGGCGACCATCCTGCCTCCGATGTAACCCTTTGCAGTGTACCTGGTAGCCTTTTCCTTCGCTTTCCATACCAGGTGCCCGTCCTTCGGCATCACTTTTCTGCCCAGGGACTTCCCATCGGCATACAAGGTAACTTTGTCGCAGCTGGAATACACCCATACTTCGCCCCTGCAAGGTCCGCAGATATGCACCGTAGGCTCTTCTGTCCATACGGACTTCAGATAGAAAGCCTCGTCTTTCGGGAAACAGCAGTAGTCGAGTATCCCGAACTGGGATCCGGTCGCCGGCCATACCATCGGATTCGGCTCCCCGCGGTAGTCCTGTCCTGTCCAGTAAATGATTCCGAGGGTCCAGGGACGTTCCTTGTAGAACTTCCATCCGTGTTCTATGACGTTGATCCGTCCAAGTGTGTCGACCCTGTTCAGCGGAGTCATCCAGCCTTCCGAAGGCACGGTCTCGTATTTCCCCCTCGTGCCGGCGCCGGAAGTTTCTTCCGTTCCGACGGCGCTGTGGTCCGGGAACCTTCCGTGGTATTCATCCACCGGATTCTGGACGATGTAGTTGTAGCCGAATACATCCACTCCCTTGACGAGTTCGTGAGCTCCTGAGCACCCATAGGTGGAAGGCCTCGTGGGATCCAGCCAGTGGACGAAACCGTTCATCCTCCTGGCGATCTCGAGACCCTTTGCATTCCCTTCCACGGCCCATTCTTCGTTGCCTATGCTCCAAAGGATGACGCACGGGTGGTTCCTGTCACGGTCTATCATATTCTTCAGCTGGGACCATTGCTCACGGTTGACACCGATCTGACGGTTCTCGTCTATCAACAGGATGCCGAGTTCGTCGCAAAGGTCGAGCATAGCGGGAGATGCAGGATTATGTGAACTGCGGATGGTGTTGAAACCATATTCCTTGAGTTTGAGGATCCTGTAGCGCCACAGTTCATCCGGCACCCCGACGCCCACTCCTGCGTGGTCCAGGTGCAGGTTGCCTCCCTTTATCTTGTAAGGCTGCCCGTTGATCTTCAGGCCATCTGTCGTACTGAATTCGATGTCCCGGACGCCGTATCTGCAGGTGTATTCATAGGAAAGCCTGCCATCGTAGAACAGCCTGAGCCTGACGTCGTAAAGGTAAGGGTCCCAGGGACTCCACATGTGGTCCAGGCTCTTCACCTCATTCCCTTCGGCATCGAAGAAACTGATCTGCGAACTGACCTTGCTCCCGTCCAGCGATTCATCAGCGAGTATGACGCGGAACTCCGGGGCGTTCACCGGATCTTCGCAGTTGAGGTTCAGGGAATAAGGCTCCAGCATAACCGGACCGGCCTTGTGCAGCCATACGTTGCGGTATATTCCGGCACCTTCGTAGTACCAGCCTTCCTCCGTGGAGGCATTGCACCTTACCGTTACCACGTTGTCCCCGCCATAGTCGAGGTATGGGGTCAAGTCGTAGAAAACCGATGAATAGCCGCTCCTTTCGTGTCCGAGGTAGAAGCCGTTGCAGAACACTTCGCTGTCCCTGAATATCCCTTCGAACTCGATCCAGACCTGCTTCCCTTTGTCCTCCGCCGGGACTGCCAGATGCTTCCGGTACCATCCTACGGAATTCCGGGGATATCTCCAGCCGATGCATTTGTACCCGTGGGAATGGCTGGCTTCTCCGCTGTAAGGGAGATCCACCACCCAGTCGTGCGGGAGGCTTATTTTCTGCCAGGCGGAGTCGTCGAAAGCGGGTGCGGTCGGAGACATGCTGTGCGATGATGTCGCAGCCTTGGCGAAGTGGGTGAAATACTCGGTCCCGTGGCTGAAATCTCCCATCATCGAGGAAGCATCCCCGAGGGAAAAGGTCCAGTGGTTGTTTATAAGCTCTTTGGTGCCCTGCGCGCACAGGCTGGCGGCGGAGAGCAATATCGCGGTGATGGCTATCAGTTTTTTCATATCATTCCAAAGATAGCAAAACTATGATTATATTTGTATGGTAACGAATCGAAAGATGATAAAGTCAATGACCGGATACGGCAAGGCTGAGGCCGTCCTGGAGACAGGGAAACTCACCATCGAAATCAAGACATTGAACGGCAAGAACTCCGATGCAAGCATCAAGACCCCGCTCCTTCCGAAAGACAAGGAACTGCTGGTGCGCCAGAAGATTTCCGAGGCCCTGGGCAGGGGTACCATCGACTTCTACATGACCTACGAGCCGAAGGCTGGCAGCGAAGCCAAGAAGATAAACGCGGAACTGGTGAAAGAATATTTCGGCCAGGTCTCCTCTGTCCGCAACAACATAACCAGCTACCGTGCTGCTAATTTCGGTGACCAGGCCAGGATGGACAATGAGATAATAACGGCCATCCTCCGCTTCCCGGACGTCCTGGACAATTCGCGGCTGGAAGTGATCAACGACGGCAACTGGCCGGTCGTGGATAAAGCTATAGACGAGGCTCTCGTCGCAGTCAACGAATACAGGTCGAAGGAAGGGCAGGCCCTTTATACAGACGTCACTTCGAGGGTTAGGAACATACTGGCCCTTGAGGACCGTGTGGAGGGTTTCGAGCAGGAGAGGCTGGACGCCGTGCGGGAGAGGCTTCAGAAGAACCTTGCCGAACTCGGGCAGAAAGTCGATCCTTCCCGCTTCGAGCAGGAGATGATATTCTACCTCGAGAAACTGGATATCAACGAGGAAAAGGTCCGCCTGCGGCAGCACTGCAAGTATTTTCTGGATACCATCGACGGTGAAGAATACCCGGGCCGCAAGCTTGGATTCATCATCCAGGAGATGGGCCGCGAGATAAATACGACCGGTTCCAAGGCGAACCACGCCGGCATCCAGAAGACCGTAGTCCTGATGAAGGACGAACTTGAAAAGATACGTGAACAATCAATGAACATCCTTTGATATGGACGCCGAACTTGCAATATACATCGCCGCAGGAGTGGCCCTGGTCGCGGTCCTGGCCTTGTTTTTCGTACTCGTCAGGTCCTCCAGGGAGCGTCAGCGGCTGGTGAGGGAATACGAGGATGCGGAAGACGAGTTCCAGGAGCGGCTGATGAAGCTGTCTTCTGAAAAGGCTGCCGTGGAAAGCAAGCTGGCTGCCAGCGAGGAGTTCGAGGCGAGGATGAGGGAAGTCCAGGACAACGCCCTCAAGATGCAGAAGGAACAGCACGAAAGGGACCTGGAGAATATGAGGGACGCCTTCAAGGCCCTGTCGGCAGAGAACAGTGCCGTATTCAAGAGGCAGAGCGCCGAGTCGATAGGGGAGCTGCTGAAGCCGATCCGGGAGAAGTTCACCGAATTCGGAGACGCTGTACGTGAATCGCGCAAGGAAGCTCTCCAGCAGAATGCAGAGCTCAAGGAGCACATCAGGGGAGTTATGGACCGTTCGAATGCTGTCGGGGAAGAGGCCAGGAACCTGGCGAATGCCCTAACCGGATATTCGAAAGTACAGGGCGACTTCGGGGAAATGCTGCTTACCGACGTGCTGAAGAATTCCGGGCTGCAGGAAGGAGTGCATTTCTTCACCCAGGGTGTGATGACTGACAGTTCCGGCCACGAGATAAAGAGCGACAGCGGCAGGACTATGATTCCGGACGTGATGGTATTCTACCCTGACGATACGACCGTCATCATAGATTCGAAGGTGAGCCTCAATGCCTACCAGGAATGGATGAATGCGGAAAAGGTGGAAGACAGGAAACGCTTCGCCAAGGCTCACGTGGAAAGTGTAAAGAAGCACGTGGATGAACTCAAGACCAAGGATTATGCATCCTACATCCCCGCTGACAGGAGGAAGGTCAACTACAACCTGATGTTCATCCCTGTGGAAGGAGCTTTCCGCCTTATGCTCGAGGAAGATCCGCTGCTCTGGCAAGTTGCCAAGGATAACAATGTATTGATAGTAAGCCAGATGACATTGATCATCGTGCTCAATATGATCCAGATGGCCTGGAAGCAGGCGAACCAGGAGAAGAACATAGCCGAGGTCTACAAGACCGCCGAGGAACTGATGAGTCAGCTTAACGGATGGATGGCTAACTATGTCAAGATAGGTGAGTCCCTCGAGAAGGCGATGTCTTCATTCGAAGAGTCGACATCCAAGCTGAAGGATTCGAACCAGAGCGTGATCAAGAAGATCCAGAAACTGGAAAAACTGGGCTTATCGCCCAAGAAATCACAAGCCAGGATCAAGACTTCGGGAAGGACCCAGGGACCGGAATCCATCATTCCTGCATCCCTTTCTCCGTCCGGAGATGACCTTGAAGCCCAATGACATAATGAATATGCGTAACTTATTTCCGGTGGCACTGCTCGCGGTCGTGCTTTCCGCTTCTTGTTCCCGCAGCAGGATTGAAGCAGATACTTTCCACATTTCCTTTTCCCCTGTAGCCCCGCAGACAGAAGACTTGCTCGATGCCGTAGTCTGGGGGGCCATTGCCCCGGTGGAAGTGTTCCACGCTCCGTGGGATGATATGGATGACAGCACCAGTTTCCGTTGCTTTGCGACGGACAGCCTGTTTTTCTTCCGGTTCGATGTCAAGGAAAATACCCTTACCCTGGAAGAAGGCTTCAAGGGTGAACGGGATGTCGAATACGAGGACAGGGTGGAAATATTCTTCTCACCTGCAGGGAAACTCAAGACTTATGTAGGGGCGGAGATCGACCCTATGGGCCGGGTGATGGACTATAAGTGTACCTACTACAGAGATTTCGATTACGATTGGAACTTCAAGACAATGAAGTGTTTCCATCGGATTACCCCGTCAGGGTATTCGGTAGCCGGACACGTTTCGTGGGCTGAGCTGGAAGACCTGGGAATAGATATGCTGAAAGGTTTCCTTATGGGGGCATTCAGGGCTGATTTCAGGCCTGACAAGTCTGTGAACTGGTATTCATTGAAACTTACTTCGGACGAAGAGGCGGATTTCCATCAGCAGAACGTGTTCTTCGAGGCGGAAATCTGCAGGGAAGAGCCTTGCCAGATGATGGGGATTGTCCTCTCCGTGGAAGACCTGGCTTCATATGACTGGCCGGAACTGGCTTCGCGTAACGGAATCAACACGATAGGCACCCACATCAGGCCTTCACAGGTGCTGGAGTTCATCGGTTCGGAGAAAGGAAAGGCCTTCCTGGAAGGGTGCTCCAGATACGGAATCGAGGTGGAACACCAGCTCCACGCGATGGGAGAGTTGCTTCCGAGGGAACTGTTCGCGGAAGACTCCACTATGTTCAGAATGGATGAGGAAGGCAGGAGGAGTCCTGACAGGAACTGTTGCGCCCATTCCGAGAAGGCTTTGGAAATAATCGCATCCAAGGCCGCCTGGTACGCAAAGGCTCTTCCGGCGACGAACCATCGTTACTATTTCTGGCTCGATGACAATTCTCCGGTCTGTTCCTGCCCTCTATGCAGGGAGTTTTCAGCCTCTGAGCAGGCCTTGCTGATCGAGAACCGGATGATCAAGGCCATCAGGGAGGTGGATCCGGAGGCGATGCTCGCGCATCTCGCCTATGAGGGGACTATGGAGCCGCCGCGCAAGGTCAAGCCGGAAGAAGGAATATTCCTGGAATTCGCTCCTATCGACAGGCAGTGGGACAGGCCGCTGGCTGACCTTTCGGCTCCCGGATCTAGAAAGCATCCGATGTGCCACGAAGATGTGCTCAGGCTCCTTGACGCCAATCTGGAAGTGTTCTCTGCTGAGGATGCCGTCGTTCTGGAGTACTGGCTGGATGTGTCACTTGCCAGCGGCTGGAAGAAACCGGCAGTGAACTTGCCTTGGCACGGAGATGTATTCGTATCTGACATAGCAACTTACAGGTCCCGTGGCATCAGAAACTTCACATCTTTCGCCGTCTATATGGACTCAACGTATTTCAAGGAATATCCATCCCAGCCGGCCCTTGCGGATTATGGGAGCGTTTTATATATTTGTAATTTAAACCGGAATTGATTGATGTCTATGAGACTATCGGACAAGGTAAAGGACAGGAAGCTCTCGATGAGGGCTAAACTGACGCTGAGTCTCAGCGCCATCGCCGTGACGTTGCTGGTTTCGAGCTTCATCTCGATTATGGAATATACCAGGATGAGCGACTACGTTTCGGACCTGATCGCAGACAACATCCGTAGCATCAACGTAGCCCAGAATCTGTCCGAAGTCAGCAACCAGTACAACCTTGAGCTACTGTCGGTAATCGGGGACGAATACGTGAACACCTTGCCTGATTTCCGCCAGGCAGAGTTTATGAGCCATTGCGATTCCCTCAGGGAGTCTCTGATCTCGGCCAAAATGATGCCTCTTACCGATTCGGTGGTGTACGCTTATTCCGCATATATGCTTACGTCGCTGGAGCTCAATGATGTACTGCTTTCTGACTTCATCGATACCAGGACTTGGTATTTCGACCGTCTTCAGCCTCAGTTCAACAGGCTGAATTCGTACATAGACGTTCTTAACGAGGCTATTTACGACGATCTCAAGAAGAATTCGGAAACCTTCCAGAGAGGATTCTACAGGAGCATCATTCCTGGGGCAGTAGCCGTTATGGTCGGGCTCCTGCTCATCCTGATGCTGCTGTTCTTCATCCTCGCATACTATGTGAATCCTATCTACAAGATGCTTTCCGGACTGGACAATTACAGATCGGTCAACAAGAAGTACACTTATACTTTCGAAGGGGACGACCAGCTTTCTGAACTCAACGACGGGATTATGGAGATTACCAACGAGAACCAGCAGCTCAGGAAGAGGATCTCGGACCTTCGTAACAAAGCCACCAACTGACAGGGACGATGAACGTAAAGACCATATCGCGGAATGTCGGCTACGCGCTGCTGGTCAGTGCGCTCTTTATGTTCCTGTCCATACTGGTTTCCCTGGCAAACGGAAATGACAGTGCCCTGGCCGCATTGCTCATAAGCTTTACCATTACGTTCACCGTCGGTATATTCCCGTTCATTTTCGTGCGCAAGTCACCGGAGATTTCCCTCCGTGACGGGTATATGATAATCGTCCTTTCGTGGCTCCTCTCGTTTATATTCGGAATGCTTCCATATGCCCTCTGGGGCGGCCCATTCACTATCGTAAACGCCTGGTTTGAAAGTGTTTCCGGATTTACTACCACAGGATCTACGATCTTGGACAATATCGAAGAACTGCCCAACAGCCTGCTTTTCTGGCGTTCTGCCACCCATTTCATCGGAGGTTTGGGAGTCGTGGTCTTCTTGCTGCTGATCATACCGAGTTCCTCCCAGATGAGGCTACGTCTGACCAGCCTGGAGCTTTCTTCCCTCTCCAAACGGGAGTACCGTTCCGGAGCCAGCAAGACGGTGTTGATATTCACCAACGTCTACCTCGGGATGCTGGTGGCTTCCTTCCTGAGTTACTTGATTGCCGGAATGAGTCCTTTCGATGCGATAAACCACGCGATGAGCGTGACCGCCACCGGAGGATTCAGCACCAGGAACCTGTCTGTCGGTGCCTTCAATTCAGTGCCGATCGACATCATCACGATGGTGTTCATGTTCCTCTCGTCCATCCATTTCGGAATGACTTACGTGGCGATAGCGACGCGTTCACTGAAACCATTCAGGAATGATATATTCAAGCTGTACCTCGGGATCCTTGTCACTGTGAGTGCGGTGGCCACAGTATCCCTGAAAGCCAACGGCATCGAGGGAAGTTGGGGAGATGCAGCCCTTTCCGGTTCCTTCCACGTCTTGAGCTATGCTTCCACATCCGGTCTGGCGATTGCAGATACTGGTGACTGGCCGGCCCTCCCGTCCGCCTTGCTGATACTTGTAGGAATAATCTGCGGTATGGCAGGTTCGACTTCCGGAGGAATCAAGTCCGACCGTGCCCTTCTTCTGTTCCGTCAGGTAAAGAACCAGCTAAGGCAGGTACTCCATCCTGCTTCCGTCAATGAAGTGCGGATAAACGGCCGTGTCGTGCGCCAGGAGGATCTGGCACCTCATATCCTGTACATCGCTTTGTATTTTTTGATGGCTATAATCTCGATCGCCGTCTGCATCATCTTCAGTTCAGACAGTATGCACTCTATCGTGGCTACCTTGTCTTCCTTGAGCAACGTGGGCCCCGCAGTCGGAGACCTGGGCACTATGGACAGCTTCGCTGCAGAGCCTGCCGGGGCCAAGCTGATGTATACCCTGGATATGTTCCTCGGCCGTGTGGAAATCTATCCGATCCTCGCCGTGATAATGATGGTTTTCAGCCGGAAGAACAAATAATCCTGCCTGGAGAAATGGATAGGAGCGAATGGTTCTACGGCCTGTTCAACAGGCATTTCCAATATGAAAAGACTTCCGACCAGGACAACCTTTTCCGTGAAATAGCGGATTTCCTGGTCTGTGACGATTCCGACATCCTGGTGGTGAACGGTTATGCCGGTACCGGCAAGACAACGGCCATCGCCGCCGTGATAGACGCTCTCGACGGGCTCAGGCCTGATGCCGAGGATGGTACCAAGGAAGAAATATGTTTCTTACTTGCTCCGACCGGCCGCGCAGCGAAGGTGCTTTCCCTTTATTCCGGCAAACCTGCCAGGACCATACATAAATGCATTTACCGTCAGAAATCTGTCGGGACAGACGGATTCGGGCAATTCTCACTTGCACCTAACAGACTGTCCCACAAGTTGTTCATAGTGGATGAGGTCTCACTGATAGGCATCGATGACCCGACGCGGCAGAGTACCGCCCAGTTCGGTACGGGCGATCTGCTCAGGGATCTCGTGGACTTTGTCCGGGCCGGGAATGACTGCCGGCTGATAATGATAGGGGACGACGCCCAGCTCCCTCCGGTAGGCCTTGATGCATCCCCGGCCTTGTCGATGGAATATATGGACTCCTTCGGCGGGGTGCGGTACTGTTCCTTGACCGAAGTGGTGCGCCAGCAGAAAGAATCGGGTATCCTGAAGAATGCCACGAGGCTCAGGCAGATGATTTCGTCCGGGGAAGAGTTTTTCACTGCTGACCAGCTTGGTTTGGAGACCGAGTGTTTCGACGATGTGGTCCGTATCACCGGAGGAGAACTCCTGGAGACCCTGAACCAGACATATTTCTCCGAATATTCCAAAGATGATGCGGTCGTGCTATGCAGGTCCAACAAGCGCGCGAACCGGTACAACGCAGGTATAAGGGCTCAGGTGTTCTTTGATGAGGAGCCTCTTGTCAGGGGAGAGAAACTGATGATAGTGAAGAACTGCTATCAGTTCATAGAGGGAATCAAGGGGATGGATTACATCGCCAACGGCGATATCGCTAAACTCATATCCATCAAGAATCACGAAGACCGTTACGGACTCCGTTTCGCTGATGCACGTCTTTCGTTTCCCGACTATGACGATGCGGAAATAGTGGCCAAGGTCTGTCTGGATACTCTGGAATCGGAATCTGCTTCTCTGACTTACGAGCAGCAGAATATGCTCTACAACGGTGTCAATGAAGACTATTCGGACCTCAAGACCAAGAAGAAACGTTGGGAGGCCGTGCGGGAGGATCCCTATTTCAACGCCCTGCAGCTGAAATATGCCAATGCCATTACCTGCCACAAGAGCCAGGGAGGGCAATGGAGCTGTGTTTTCATAGACAATCCATTCTGGCAGGATGAATTGACGGTCGATGACCTCAAATGGTTGTATACGGCTATGACCCGTGCCGTCGAGAAAGTCTATCTAGTCAACTTCAAGGATGAATGCTTTGCCCATTCGAAATAAGTCCTATCTAGAGACAGTTTGCCGGATACGTTATTATTTTTGTTACCTTTAGACTCAAATACGAGGATTAATTCTTTATTCATATGAGGATGATGAAGAGGCTTTTAACTATTGCAGTCTGCCTGGCATCCTGGACGGCTGCGTCTGCGCAGGTGTTCAACGATATTCCTTTCGACTGGAAGTGGGTAGGTAAGAGCGAGGTGGCTCTGTCTTACGACGGCTCTTTCGCAGGAGAGAAGGACTATTCGATAGATGCGGCTACGCACAAGGTTACAAAGGGAATCAAGTACCCGGAAAAGTTCGTGTCCTTCCCGATAAGCCCTGAGGGCGCGGTCAACCTGACGTATTCTCCGGATTCGACCAAGCTTGCCTTCACCAGGGACAACGACCTGTGGGTGGTGGACATAGCCTCCGGTAAGGAGAGCAGGCTGACTTTCGACGGCAGTGAAGTGATACTGAATGGATATGCCTCGTGGGTGTATTACGAAGAAATATTCGGCAGGGCATCCAGGTACAGGGCATTCTGGTGGTCTCCTGATTCGAGGAAGATCGGCTTTTACAGGTTCGACAATTCCGAAGTTCCGGTGTTCCCGATCTATTCTCCATTCGCAGAAGACTATGACAGGTCCGGGATGCGCCTTTCGTATTCGCAGAGGGCTGGGGGAGCCGTCGCGCTCGAGGGTATGTCTCCGACAGGAGGCTCGGTGAGGATGACCCGCTATCCGAAATGCGGCGACGCGAATCCGAAGGTCCGCATCGGTATCGCCGACGTTCCTTCCGGGAATACCGTCTGGGCCGGTTTCAATGAAGAAGACGACCAGTATTTCGGGACTCCTTTCTGGGGTGCCGACAGCAAGGCTTTCTTCATCCAGAGGGAACCGAGGGAGCAGAACGAACTGGACCTGTATGCAGTATCACCTGAAGACGGGTCAAGGAAGCATATCTATCACGAGTCATACAAGACCTGGCTTGACTGGATAGACGGAATGCTCTTCGGACGCTCGGGACTGTATATGGTGCGCTCCTTCGAGACAGGCTGGCAGCAGATATACTACTTGTCTTATGACGGTTCTGTCCTGAAGCGTCTGACTGATGGAAAGAACTGGAGGGTGAGCCTGCTGGACGTGGCCGAGGGCAAGGACTCCAGGAAGTTCGACGGAAGCACCTCCACGGTAATAGTCGAGGCTGAGAGGGACTCCCGCATCCGTACGAGCCTGTATTCCGTGAAGAAGGGGAAGGTGACCGCTGTTTCGGATCCCGCCTTCAGCGTGATGTCCTCTTCCGTCTCTCCGGACAAGGGATATGTGATCACTTCCCTCAGCAATTCTTCAACTCCTTACCAGGTCTGGCTTTACGACCTTGCCAAGCCGTCCCGTTCCTACAAGGTCGCCGATTGGGCTGGTCCTGACTACAAGGCCTCTGACTTCGCCACTCCGGAAGTCATCACGATGACCACCAGCGACGGTTTCGAGCTACCGGCATTCATCGTCTATCCCGTCGGTTTCGACCCGGCGAAGAAGTATCCGGTCCATATGGACATTTACGGCGGGCCTGACACACCGGAAGTCGTGGACCGCTATGCCGGACCTGCCCGCTATATGTGGTATGCGGCAAACGGCATCATAGAAGTAGTCGCCGACTGCCGTGATTCCGGTCATAACGGAAGGGCAGGCCTGGACCAGGTTTACGGCCATCTGTCCGATCTCGAGGTAAGGGACTTCGTGGAATGGGCCGAGTACCTCAAGAAACTGCCGTATGTCAATGGTGACAAGATCGGGGTTGAAGGTTTCTCGTTCGGAGGCACGATGACGGCATTGCTGGTGATGAACCATCCGGATGCCTTCCATTATGGTATCGCAGGCGGAGGTGTTTATGAGTGGGCACTTTATGACACCCATTATACCGAAAGGTTTATGAACACGCCTCAGAACAATCCTGAGGGATATGAGAAGACAAGGGTGACCGCTTCGGCTGCGAACTACCCTGTCACCGAGAAGAATTACGATGGCTCGGTTATGCTCAAGATTACCCACGGCACAGGAGACGACAATGTGCATTTCCAGAATACCTTGAAACTGGTGGACGCCCTCCAGAAGGCCGGCAAGAAATTCGAGTTTATGGTCTATCCCGACGGAATGCACGGCTACCGTGGTTACCAGGGGAAGCACTTCAATGAGGCGAACCAAGCGTTCTGGCTTAAGTATTTGAAAGACGAATGATGCGTAAATTACTGAATATCAGTTTATTCTCCGTTTTGCTGCTGGCGTCTCTGTCAGCCGCGGCCCAGCAGGTGACACGGAGCGAGCAGGTACCCGGCCTGAGGCCGTACAATGTAGACCTTCCTTTGATGACGAGCGCCGAGAAGGACTCGGTCAGGATGGTGGCCGACCTTTGGAAGAAATATGTGGCGTCTTTCACGACCGCCTCGGTTTCCAAGGAGGAAAGGCGGTCTATGTGGATGGACGGAACCCCTGATTACCTCCTGGAATTCGACGACGGCAATCTCCTGTATGCTTCGTTCCGCGAGGACAGGATCCTGGATATCCGCAAGATCGGCCGGGGAACTTACGAAATAATCGCGATGACCAAGAGCAGGCTGCCCGGAGAGGAATATGCAGACTGGGTGGAAAGTGTTTTCCGTGTCTGCGCGATGGCTGTGGCTCAACCGGCAGGAAGAGCATTGGAGAATCCTTTCCGTCTTTGCAACTGGCTCGATGCTTCCATCCCGATCCTTGACAAGATGTCCACCGGCAAGATAGAGTATTACTGCGACAAAGGATGCTTCCCGGACAAGAAGGTCGTCCAGGCTGAAATCCAGTACCTGCAAGGATTCCTCGAAGAGTATTCGATCACTTTTGACTCTCCGGTGCGCTATGTCGTAGCTCCCGGCCCGGACCGCTGCGAGAGGCTTTCCGGGTTCCTGTTCAACGCTTATTCCAATCCTCTGATGGCCACGGTGAATGCCAAGGTTACATCTCCTGGCTTTTACGGGCGAACGTTCGGACCTGATACAGTGATGTCCAACTATTTCGATGACAGGCACAGCGTAGGTCTCCTGCTGATGCGTGCCGGTTATCCTGCCGCCCTGCAGATGATGCAGGAAGGAGTGGCTTCCTACCACGGTGGCTATATGACCTGTTCATACAAGGACCTGAAGGCAAGCCTGCAAAGGTTCCTGAAGGACAATCCGGGCCTGGACCTGGCTGATGAGGATGGGTTCTACGACACTATAATCCCTCTTCAGAAGGGCGGGAAGCCATATCTGGCAGTGGCGCCTCTTGAGGGCATACTCGGTGCCCTGCTGGTTGAACACGCCCTGGAACTCGAAGGCCCTCCGATGGTCCGCCGGTTACTCGAGTGCAAAAAATATCCTGACCTCTTTACCGTGTTCGGTGTCGAGGCCAGGAATATAAACCAGTACGTCAGGATGCTCCTGTAGCTTAGGAGATGAACTGCTCCTTGAACCTGGCGAGTTTCGCATCGGCGTCTTCGCCCTTGGCTCCAAAATAGAACTTGATCTTCGGCTCAGTACCCGAAGGACGTACCGTCACGACGTCGCCGTATTCGTCGAAATACTGCAGGACGTTGCTCTTAGGCAGTCCGGTTTCTTCCGGCTTGTTGTAATCTACGACCTTGACCACCGGCGAGCCGGCAAGGTCCTTGGCTGGATTGCTTCTCATCTTGTCCATAATGCCCTGGATCTCTTCTGCTCCGGATTTGCCGGTGCGGACAAGGTATACCATACTTTCCTTGCGGTACCCGTATTCCTTGTAGATCCTCTGCATAAGCTGGTAGAGGGTGAGGCCCTGGTCAGCTGCCCAGGCAGCGCATTCGGCTACCATCATACAGGCGATCGGCGCATCCTTGTCGCGTACGTATTCGCCGATGTTGAAGCCGTAGCTCTCTTCGCCGCCGCAGATGAATTCTCCCTTGCCCTCGTTGTTCCTGACGATCTCCCCGATCCACTTGAAACCGGTAAGTACGTCATAGCACTTGACTCCGAATCCCTTGCAGATATCTGCGATGAGTTCCGTGGTCACTATGGTCTTGACACAGTACTTAGTCGGGTCGAGCTTCCCGAGTTCCTTCCATCGGGTGAGGATGTAATAGGTCAGCATAGAGGCGGTCTGGTTCCCGTTGAACTGGACCATCCTGCCCTCGTCGTCCCTTACAGCGATTCCGAGGCGGTCTGCGTCCGGATCTGATGCCATCACGATGTCTGCACCTTTACGGTCAGCCATCTCCAGGGCCATCTTCATCGCAGCAGGCTCCTCCGGATTGGGAGATACGACCGTAGGGAAGTCCCCGTCGCTGATATCCTGCTCCGGAACGTGTATCACGTTGCTGAACCCCATACGCTTGAGGCACTCTGGGACGATACGGACACCGCAGCCGTGGAGAGGGGTATACACGATCTTTATGTCGCTGTGCCTCTCCCTTGCCTCCGGGCTGAGGGTAAGTGAAAGGATGTCATTGATGTAGGCTTCGTCCACATCCTTGCCCATCAGTTCGACCTCTCCGCAATGCTCACCTCTTACGAAACGTACCTGGGAAGGTTCGGTGACCCTCGAGACTTCTTCGATGATCTCCTTGTCGGTCGGAGGGACAATCTGTGCACCGTCGGACCAGTAGACCTTGTAGCCGTTGTATTCCTTCGGGTTGTGGGATGCAGTCACCATAACTCCTGCGACGGCTCCCTTCTTGCGGATGGAATAGCTGAGCTCAGGCGTAGGCCTGATGTTGTCGAATATGAATACGTGCAGTCCGTTGGCACTCAGGATGTCCGCCGTGATCTTGGCGAACATCTTGGAGTTGTTGCGGCTGTCGTACGAGATGCATACGCGGATGTCGTCTCCTTTGACTTTCTTGAGAATGTAGTTGGCAAGACCCTGGGTGGCCATTCCGACCGTATATCTGTTCATCCTGTTGGTACCTACGCCCATCAGTCCGCGCAGTCCACCGGTGCCGAATTCAAGTGTCTTGTAGAAAGCGTCCTCGAAACCCGCAGGATCGTTGTTCCTCAATTCGAGGACCTTCATCTTGGTTTCGGGATCGAAATCTCCTTCCAGCCACTTTTTCGCTGTTGCGATATAGTCTTGTGACATAAAACTAGAAATTCAAGGCGATTCCAACTCCGCACTGGTCAGCTACCCAGTTGAGGCGCTTCTTGCCGATGGTCTTCAGGACGATACCTGCCGAGACTGCTGAACAGCCCAGGGATGTCGCTCCTGCTCCCAAAAGGTACAATCCGGCAACCGAAGGATCATTCTCGATCGCTGCTTCCCAGTCGCCTTCATATCCGGCGTCCTGCATCTTGACTGCAGCGGCGACAACTCCGGCAAAGCCTACACCGATACCGATGATACCGCCGGTGATCAGTTTCTTGCCTGCCTTGAACTGCTTCCTGGCACCAATGACCGTCTGCTCATAGATATCGTTACCTACAAGCTCTGCGAGGGACTTGTCCGAAAGGACCTTTCCCTGAGGGTCCACGATGTTGGCGCCTTTACGGGCATACTGTGCGTTAGCGTTCTGCGCCAGGCACATAAGAGCGGCGACGAGGCCGCACAGAATCAAAAATCTCTTCATATGCGTTAAAGAATTAGTTTCTTTCTAACAAAGTTAATCTTTTTTCAGTTTTTTAGCAAAAGCAACTGATTCCTTCAAATTGATTAACTTTGTGTCGATATGGATAGTTTCGAACAATTCATCATCGCCAATGCTGAGGCGGATACCGCGCGGCTGTTGCTTTCCAACAAGCAGTGGCCGAGGCCTGAGGACCAAAGGCTATCGGACATCCCCGTCAAGTATTTGGCAGTCAATACTATCGATGCGCGCGCCAAACTGCGCAAGAAAGTTCCGGAATGGTATTCCACGACTGGCTTGGTCTATCCTACCACCCTATGTGCGGAGCAGTGCAGTTCTTCCGTTACGGCCAGGTACAAGACTTCGGTAGCGCACAGGATCGCAGGACTTTCCGGAGGGAGCGAGTCCAAGATAGCCGACCTTACGGGCGGCCTGGGCATAGATTCCTGGGCTTTTTCGGAGTGTTTCGACAAAGTCCTCTATAACGAGGCGGATCCTGCTCTTGCCGCGGCCACAAGCCACAATTTCGAGGTCCTCGGTGCACGTAACATCCGTGTCCTGAACCAGGAAACGTCACCGTCGTTGCTTTCTCGCATTCTCGGCGACTTCGAACCCGATGTCATATTCCTGGACCCGGCAAGAAGGTCGTCTGCCGGGAAGAAGGTCTTCCTCTTGGAAGACTGCCGCCCGGATGTGCTTGCACTTCTCCCAGGCCTTCTCTCCGCTTGCAGGCATCTGCTGCTGAAGCTTTCCCCGATGGCTGATATCCAGCTGGTGACCGAGCGTCTGGACCGGACTTATGAGAGATTCCTGGAGAAAGGCGACGGGTCCGGATGGAACGGAAGATGGGTGAGGGAAGTCCACGTGGTCTCTTCGGGAGGGGAGTGCAAGGAACTCCTGGTGTGGATGGACAGGGAGTGGAATGACGGTTATTCGCTGATATGCAGGGAGGATGGCGGGACCTTGGAATTCACTTCTTCCGAGGTCGCCGGTTCAAAGGCCAAGTATCTTGATTCAACCTATGTCCGCTATCTGTTCGAGCCTGGCAAGTCCTTGACCAAGGCAGCAGCTTTCAATGCCTTGTGCGAGAGGTTCGGCCTGGTAAAACTCGCGCGTTTCACGCATCTCTATACATTCCCGGAAGTGCTGACCGAAGATGAGGCGCTCCTTCGGGCCCGGGAGTTGATTAAGTTCGGGAAACTCTTCAGGGTTAAGGAATTGCTGCCTCTGAAACGGTCTTCTATGAAGGAAATATCCAGGAAGTATCCCCAGTCGGAGGTGACAGCCAGGAACATCCAGCTGACTAGCGAGGAACTCATGAAGAAGATGGGAACAGGCTCCGGAGACGATGCCCATATATTCGGCGTCAGGATAGAGACCCCTTATGATTCCGGGAATTATCTGCTCGTCTGTGGCAGGATGCCGGACGGAGAGTCCAGGGCATAAAAAAAGGGAAAGCTTGGCACATCGCACCGCTACGACCTCCTACCCTTGCTGCCTTCCGACCCTGGGGGAATTCAGAGGGAGCTGGTCGTGTACGACTTTCCCTAGGCTGCAAATATACTACTTTTCGTTGAAACTGTCAAATATGAAAGGAAGGATGTCATCTACCTTCCCGAACTTCCAGGTCTTCTTGGTTCCGTACATGATGACGCTCAGCGGCCTTTTCCCGGCAGTCTGATACTCGGCCATCACCTGGCGGCATCCGCCGCACGGGGTGCAAGGGGTTTCGGCAAGACTGAAATCGAAGCCGCCCACTATGGCCAGGGTCGTCATCGGTACGCCTGGATAAGTTGCCCCTGCTGCGAACATAGCCGTCCTCTCAGCGCACAGTCCCGATGGGTAGGCTGCATTTTCCTGGTTGGCTCCTTTGACTATCGTACCGTCTTCCAGACGCACGGCTGCACCTACATTGAATGTCGAATACGGGGCGTAGGAACCCTTCTGCGCTTCGATGGCTGCCTTTACGACTTCCTGGTCCTGGGAATCCATCTCTTCTAGTGAAGAATATTCGGTAAAATCGATGTTTAGTGTTACGTTCTTCATTGGCGGGTATTCTTGTTCCGATTCCCAAATTTAGTAAAAAATGAACAAAATACATTGATGTTGATTAACTTTGCGTCCGTATGAAAGTATGCGTAGGTCTTTCCGGAGGAGTCGACTCCAGCGTCGCCGCCTTGTTGCTCAAGCAGCAGGGATATGACGTGTTCGCGATGTTTATGCAGAACTGGCACGATGCCGACGCTACGCTTCACGGAGACTGCGAGTGGGAAGAGGACAGGTTCGTGGCCGAGATGGTGGCCAGGAAGATAGGGATACCGTTCTATTTCGTAGACCTTTCAAAGGAATACCGCCAGCGGGTCGTGGACTATATGTTCGATGAATATGAGCACGGCCGCACTCCCAATCCGGACGTCTTGTGCAACAGGGAAATCAAGTTCGACGCCTTCATCAAGGCGGGGGAAAGGATGGGAGCGGATATGGTCGCGACAGGTCATTATTGCCGCAGGGAGCCTTTGCTAGATGCCGATGGCAACCAGGTAGTAACAGGCGGGCGGCCGCAGTGGCGCATACTCGAAGGTGTGGACCCGAACAAGGACCAGAGTTATTTTCTCTGCCAACTGACACAGGAACAGCTCTCGAAGGCACTTTTCCCGATAGGCGGGCTGACCAAGCCTCAGGTGCGTGAGATCGCAAGCCGGGCGGACCTGCCCTCCGCGGACAAGAAAGACTCCCAAGGGATATGCTTCGTCGGCAAAGTGGACCTTCCTACATTCCTCAAGCAGAAGCTTAAGCCGTCAGAAGGGGATGTTGTGGAAGTATATGACGCCTATTACTCCCGGAGCGAGCATTATGCCTTCGTCCACGATACCCTTGCTGCCCTTATGGAAGACCCAGGAGAACCGAATATGATAGCTGGATATTCATCGGAGGATTCAGGCGGGGAGGCTTTCAACAACAGGAGGCTGTCCGGATGCGCTGCGAACAAGTATTCTCCGGAAAAGATTTCGGCGATAAGTGATTCTGACCTCGAAAGGCTCTCCGAGCCTCTTGACTACGGTGATATCAGGTTCGAGACCGAGACTTATCGTTCCGGCAAGAAGCACTTGAAGAAGACCCGCTACAAGCAAAACCCTTTCGGGAAGATCGTCGGCAGGCACGACGGCGCGCAGTTCTATACCATCGGACAGAGGAAGGGCCTGAATATCGGAGGGCACAAGGAATCCCTGTTCGTAATAGCCACGGATGTCAGGGAGAACATCATATATGTCGGGGAAGGGCATTCCCACAAGGGCCTGTCCAGGAATTGCCTGAGGATTGCACCGCAGGATATCCACTGGATCAGGCAGGACCTGGAGATGGAGGACGGCTCGGTGCGTCGCTACCGGGTACGGGTACGCTATCGCCAGCCTCTGCAGGACGCATGGCTGGTCAAGCGTCGCAAGGGGCTGTACATCCTGTTCGATATGCCCCAGAGAGGTTTGTCCGACGGACAGTTCGCCGTATGGTATGATGCAGCCGGCGAGATGCTCGGTTCTGGAGTCTATTAATAATAGATTATCTCGTACGGCTTGTAGGTTACCGTAGGCAGGACTATTTCGAAACTTGTTCCTGCTGCAATCGAAACCATTCCCATCCCTCCCGTGACATTGTTCGGCAGCATCGTAGGCTCGACTATTGGGTCTACGTCGAAACCGTAGCAAATCATATTGTTGATGGCTCTCAGATAGTTGTAGAAACTACGGTCGAAACTGTTGAATACCAATGAGAATGTCTTGTCCAACTGGACCAGGTCCGTGTCCGGATAGAAATTGTGGTATCCCTTGAAGACGTATGTCGGGATATATAGCTTGACAGTGGCTTCTTCATCCTTGAACATCTTGTCCGAGAAGCAATGTGTACTGTTTACGGGCAGCAGGTCCTCGAAGATGTTGCCGATGCCGGAGGAATAACCGTCCTCCAGGATAAGGTCGTGGAAGGTTTCGTAATCCAGCCTTCCGGCGTTTCGCAGTGTTTCTGTTATCAATTCACCGGAGAACAGTTTCGTGACCGTATTCATCACGGCATCGAGGGTGAAATAGCTGTCGGTTCCTTTGACATCCTTGAGGCGGATGGTGAATTCGATATACTCCTGCTCATAGGTGTCCGTACCGTCTATGGCCTGGTAAGACCATTTCTTGACCACGGTCACGGTATCTACGGAAACTATCGTCCCCGGCTGAGGGACCTCCAGCTCGGTCCAGGCCTTGAGGTCGCCCTTGGATGCCTCGAACCTTACGTCGTCTCCAGGCTTCAAGTCCGCCTGGAATTGGTATTCTGTGTAGCGGTTCTTTCTAGGAACGAGGATAACTTCGTGTGTTGCTGGATCGTATTCATTCTCGTAACCTGGATGGATCTTGGACGCCTGGTGGCGTTCACCGTTCACATAGCAATACACCGCTGCATCCGGCAGGGAATCTGTCCTGTCCGGATAGCTCATAGACAGGAAT
Source organism: uncultured Bacteroidales bacterium (assembly GCA_905235085.1). Classification (GTDB taxonomy): domain Bacteria; phylum Bacteroidota; class Bacteroidia; order Bacteroidales; family UBA932; genus Cryptobacteroides. The sequence goes on from CAJOKD010000014.1 coordinate 88,570, forward strand.
ACCGAGTGTACGCTGTCGATGGTCGAGAGCTTGCCGAGCATTGTGATCTTGCCATCGTTGAGGTCGTACTCGTATCTGATGGTATTCTGGCAGGCAGCCAGCAACAGCAAGGCTGCAGTCAAGGTCAAGGTAAGGATTCTTTTCATAGCTTGTCAGAAATTACGGGTCCAACTGATTGACGGAAGTATCGGAAGGATAGTTATCTTCTTCATTTTTAAACTCGTACCGAGGTAGTTGCCGTCCTTGTCGTAATCCGGACCGTAGTCCATGAATACGAAGTTCGGATTCATCTGGTTGTAAACGTTGTAGACGCTCAGGTTCAGGATGCTTTCTCCGTGACGTAGCTGCCTGTGATGGCTGAAGCCTATGTTGAGCCTGTGGCTCGGAGGGATGCGGAAGTTGTTGCGGTGATTCACGTACTGGGCGCTGTAGACCCATCCGTCCGGCATCAGGACGCTCACTTCACGGACGGGAACAGTGGTAGTTCCTCCGGTAGCGAATGACCAGGCGGCATCGACTCCCCATCTCTTATTGAAGCGATGGTCGACACTCAGGTCTATGCTATGCCTCCGGTCGTATTTGTAAGGGAAGCGTTCGCCGTTGTTGATGGCTCCGTCCGGGAATATGCGGTCGGACTTGGCGAGTGTGTATGCAAGCCATCCCGTGGTCTTTCCGGTGGTTTTCTGTATCAGCAGTTCTACGCCCCTGGCGGTGCCTTTTCCCATCTCCACTCTGTTCTCCCAGCCATCCGAGGTACCGAGCATCAATGTTCCATCCTTGTATTCAAGGATGTTGTCCATCTGCTTCAGGTAACCTTCCAGGGAGAATTCCCAACCTTTGATGCGGTCGTAGTATGCACCTACCGAGAACTGGTCGGAGGTTACCGGGCGGATGTCCTTCGTGATAGGGACCCAGAGGTCTACCGGCAGGGATATCTGTGCCGAGCTGAGCAAGTGGACGTATTGGGCCATCCTGGCATATCCAGCCTTGAAAGAAAGGCCCACGTTGGTGGAGACCTTCGCGGACACCCTTGGCTGGAGGCTCCAGTAGGTGCGTCCTTCCGTGTTGAACATCGACAGATGTGCTCCCGGGTTCACCGTAAGATGGGAGCCGATATTGAAATCGTCTTCTATGTAGAACGCGAGTTCGTTACCTCTGTAAATCTTCTTGGGATCGCCGAAATGCAGGGTCGTATCCACCTGTATGTCCTTTCCCTTGATCTCCCTGTCGACGGCGGACATCCTTTCAGGGATGAAGGTGTGTCTGATGAATTCGGTGCCGAACTTTACCAGGTGACGCGGGGAAGGATTGTAGTCGAAGTCGATCCTGGCACTCAGGTCCCGGATCCCTGAACGGTAGTCGAGGTGATACTGGTTGACGGACTTTATTCCGTTCCTGATCTCGGTCTCCCGGGTCCCGGCGGTCATCACCATCTTGTACCTGTTATATGATACCGTAGTGTTGGCGAACAGCTTGCTGTTGAACACGTGGTTCCACCTTGCCGAGCCGACAGTGTTCCCCCAGAATACTCCTACATCGGTCCTGCTCTGGTTCTTGACGTATTCGGTCTGGGATTCAATGTATTCCGTGGCTTCGCCCTTCCCGTTCTCTTCGTAGACGAACCGGTCCCTGCCTTGATAGGTCCCGAAATAGAAACGGTCCTTGTCACTCAGGCGCCAGGTTATCTTCCCGTTCAGGTCGTAGAAGTAGTAATTGGCGTATGAATCCTTGAGCATCGTCTTGATAAGAGGGCTGTATAGCAGGGTATGCATACCCCTGGCACTGACTGAATATGAAAGCTTGTCCTTGATGATAGGGCCTTCCAGGTGGAGCTTGTCGCTGATCAAGCCTACGCTTACGGTGCCGTGGGTTTCTTTCATATTGCCGTCGTTGGTGCGTATGTCCACGATGCTTGAGACCCTGCCTCCGTATCGTGCCGGGAAAGACCCTTTATAAAGGGTTACCTTCTTCACCGCCTCCGGCTGGAATACGGAGAAGATGCCCAGCATATGGTCCACGTTGTATATCGGCACTCCGTCCAGGAGGATCAGGTTCTCGTCCGGACCGCCTCCACGGACGTATATTCCCGAGAAGCCTTCCGTCCCTCCCTGGACTCCCGGCATCATCTGCAGGACCTTGAGAACGTCAGCCTCTCCTAAAAGGACTGGGGTGTTTTTGATCTGGGCAGCAGGCAAGTCGATTGCGCCGAGATAGGTGGACTGGATTCCGGCATCTTTCCGGGCTACAATGTGCGAGGATTCAAGGACTTCTCCCGGTTTCAGCGTCACGTTGAGCACTGTGTCCCTGACGAGGGAGACGTGGAAGACCTGTTCCTCGTAGCCTACATATGAATATTGGAAATCATATTCCCCGGAAGGGAGGGTGAGTGTGTAGTAGCCGAAGTTGTTGGTGACTGCACCGGTGAGGGACTTGCTTTCGAGGATTCCAGCGCCGATCAAAGTTTCCCCGCTTCCGATGTCGGTGATATGCCCGCTGATGGTCACCTTTTTCTGGGCGAATGCGGCAGTTGCGCAAAGCATTGACAACAAGAGTGCTGTTAATGCTGCAGAAGTTTTTATTCTCATAGTATACATCAAAATCTTTTCTTTCCGAATGTAATGCAAGACCCACCGGGCTGCGGTGCTAAGTGGGTCTGAAGCGCAGTTGCGAAGTTAGGTAATTTTTCTGAGTGTTCCGTATTTGACTTGTCTGAAAGGAAGAATATCTGTTTATTTCTGGGAATCCCGTCGTCCCCGTCATCCCCGGCCGCTTGGTCGTTTCGCCAAACTGCTGCACACCGACCGGCCCTGCACGGCTCTCCAAGGCCGGTCAGCGTACAGCTATGGCCCATTTCGGCCCCTGCTGCATGTCTACCCCACTCACAGGCCCCTGCAAGGCCCCTACTTGTAGCAGTTTGGCGAAATCTCTGCGTCGAGGCAATCAATGCCCCGGTCTGCCCTTCTGAGCACGACGGATATAGCTTCCAGGCAGTAGAAGTTCACCGAAGGAACCTATATTACGCGAAAAGCCCACAACCGTGGAGGGGCCATGGGCTTGATTTGTAGTGCTAAATCGCTAATCCTGAGCCACTTAACAGACTTGAACTGTTGACCTACGCGTTACGAATGCGTTGCTCTACCGACTGAGCTAAAGTGGCTTGGCAACATTTCTCGCGGAAATGGATTACAAATATAATCAAATTATTCCAAAGTATCGACTAAATTTGCAACATGAAATCCGATATTCTCATAATTGGCGGGGGAGCCGCCGGTCTTATGGCTGCCTATGGGGCTGCAAGGGCTCTTCCGCAGGGGAGCTCAGCGAAGATTACCATTCTCGAAAAGATGCCGCGTCCCGGAAGGAAGATCCTCTTCACGGGCAAGGGCCGCTGCAATTTCACCAATGTCAAGGACTGGAACGAGTTCTCGAGGCATATCCGTACCAATCCGGCTTTCGTGAAGCCGGCTTTCTTCAACTTCACTCCCGAGAATATGATTGACTTCCTTGAGGGAAACGGTCTCGAGACCGTCGTTGAAAGGGGGGACCGTGCCTTCCCGTATTCACATAGGGCTTCCGATGTACTGGATACGATTGTGGAAACAGTTCTGCGGCAGGGAGTTACCTTGCTGACCGAAAGGGTGGTGGAGGAAATCAGGCCTGGTTTTACGGTGCTTTGCACCAACGGAGAGAACTTTGAATGCTCCAAACTGATAATCGCCACAGGAGGCCTTTCCTATCCTTTCACCGGCTCTTCCGGCGACGGTTATCGTTGGGCCGGATTCTTCGGGCACAAAGTCACACCTTGCTTCCCATCGCTTACCGCCCTGGTTCCGAAAGGTTTCAAGGTGCTGGACGGCTCGCAGCCTGAGATGAAGGGACACATTTCCAGGGAGACTCTTATGACCGGAAGCGGAGAGGCTCTCAAAGGTGCCAAGCTCAAGAATGTCAGCCTTTCAGTCAGCATAGACGGCTCCGCATCCGAGGCTGAGTTCGGAGATATAGATTTCACCGACGGGGGAATAGAAGGCCCGATCGGCTTCCAGGTGAGCCGCAAGTGCGTCAAGGCCCTCATAAACGGCAGCAAGGTGGCTTTTTCCCTGGATCTGAAGCCTGGCGTCCCATTGGAAGAACTGACGGGGCGCGTCAAGACTCTCTGGAAGGAAATCAGAAACGATCCGCGTACGCGCCAGGCCAAGGACGGCCGCGGCATCAACGGCAAGGAGATGTACAGGATCCTTCTCGGCAAGCTGATGCCTTGGGAACTGATTCCGGGCTTCCAGGCATGGAACCCTGACATTCTCAAGACAAGCATCAGGCAGGAGGTCCATGGCCGTGGGAAGAGAGTCCAGAAGAGAAAGTACGACGTGGATCTTGAACTGCTTGCCAAGACGCTGAAAGACTGGAGGTTCGATATCATCGGATATGTCGGCTACGAGCGCTGCGTCATTACCGCCGGTGGTATCATGACCGATGAAGTAGTGGCGAAGACCATGGAATCCAAGCTCGTGAAGGGTCTCTATTTCTGCGGGGAAGTCCTTGATATGGATTGTGATACCGGAGGCTACAACCTGCAGTGCGCCTTTTCCACAGGAATGCTTGCCGGAGCCTCGGCGGCTACTTCGCTTCTTTGAATACTTCCAGGAGCTGCTTGGCCAGCTGAGTGGCATTCTTGCTCGGCTTCAGCATCCGATAGGCACTGCAGCAGCCCAGGGAGAGGAATATCAATACTATCCAGAAAGACGGATGTCCTTTGCCGATAATGAAGGCAAGGGCAAGGAATATGATTATGGCCGCTGCGGCGAGGGCCTTGTTCAAGTCCTTGTTGGTGTTCCCTTCCTTCAGCGTCACTGCGTACCTGCGGACGGGCTCGCCCTCGGCCGTTGTTCCTACCATACCGGCATCCTCAAGCTTGCAGGAAATGTAACGGTTCTTGAAGGCTGAGGACCAGTCCAGGAACAGGTCGCAATCACCGGTGGTGTCAGGAAGCTGCGAATGGTCCGTTTCATTGGCCCTCAGCACCTTCCCGTACTTGGCCATTTCCGTCTTGATGCCCCCCAGGACCGTCCCGAAAGGCTTCTCGGTCTGGAACAGCCTCATCCCGGCATCCATCATCTGCGCTCTTTTGTCAATCATGTGGTAAAGGTATGAATTATTCGCCGAAATTCATTATAATTGTAATTGACAGAAGCGAATCATATGGATAGAAGGAAATTCTTGAATATCAGTGCAGGTGCGGCAGTGGCCGCAGGTTTGGAAAGTCTTTCTGCTTCGGCTAAGGCTGCATCCGCAATCATACCATCCTATTCTGGTAGAGCGGATATTCCTGTCAGGAAACTTGAAGGAGGTTATCTGCATTACATAGCCGGCGAGGAAGTTTCGGAGCCGCTCAAGGTCCGTTTCCTAGGTACCGGCGCTGCCGGCAAGCCAACGCCTGATGCGGACGGCCGCATAAGGAGGCACTCCAGTGTCTTGTTGGACGGTAAGGTAATCATCGATTTCACTCCTACTTCCGAAGACATGATTCCTGAAGGATTCCATCCGGAGGCCCTGTTCTTCACCCATTCACACGGGGACCATTACATTCCAGAGGCAGCACTCAAACTGGCTCCCGGACATATATTCCTTGGTGCAACATGGATAGACCGAGCAATGGAAGATCTGGAGAAGGCCTCCAAGGAGACCGGACTTCCGATTCCTCCTGTCATCCCTCTTGGAGTAGGGGACAAGGTCACGATCTGCGGAATGACCCTTACGGCCCTTCCTGCCAACCATGCGACCAAAGACTTGAGGGAACAGGCTCTGATTTACTTGATAGAGAAACTACCGGTCCGTGTCCTTTACGCCACTGACACCGGGGGCATCACGGGAATCGCCGCCCGCCTGGTCGGAATCGATCCGCACATCAAGCCGGGCAATCCGATAACCGGTCTCATCATGGAGTCGACGATGGGGATGGAGAAGGACGAAGATTTCCGGATATTCGTACATTCCAGTGCACCCCTGGTACTGAGAACGGTCCACATGCTCCTTCGTGAGGGCCGGTACAAACCTAAGGAAGGCCAGCCCGCATACATCACCCATATCGCCCGTTCCCTCCACGGCAAACAGTCCCAGTCCCAGCTCGATGCTTCGCTCCCAACCCCACTCAAAGCCGCCTACGACGGCCTGGAAGTTACCTTCGAAGCCTGAGGAAGGCATTAACCATCAATTTGTTCAGTTCCATATGTTTTGCCCTTCAGGGGACCGACCGCCTAAACTGTTCGAGAATACCAAAGGGGAGGGCTACATCTGATCCACTGCCGCTCGCCGGGACGGAATACACCGCCGAGCCTATGCACCTCTTCCCTGAACCGTCAGACTTTATCGCACTTACCTTAGTCCCGTCACTCAGGTAGGTATATGTCAATGATCCTGAAGTGGCCGAGGTCACTCCACACAGCAAGTTAAGGATAATGTAGGAGAAAAGCAAAGGCGGCGACAGATATCTGCCGCCGCCTTTTTTACCGTCATTCCCGACCTGTTCGGGAATCTCCCGTCGGCCCCTGCAGGGCACGGCCGAGTCCAATCCTCGCTTCGCTGCGGCTGAGTACGGCCTTAGCCCTCAGGGGACCGACTGCCGAAATTGTACTAGAATACCAAAGGCGGCGACTTCTTCAGCCGCCCAGTTCATCGTAGCGGTACGTGACGAGACCCATGGATGTCATAAGCCAACTGTGTCTTCAGGACCGGATTTCTACCATCCCCGACTGTCTTCATAATGAGCCTTCCTAGGTCGTCATAGGCATAATGAACCGTAGAGAGTGTGACGGCGCGCAGGACCCAACGGACGCGTGCGCCTTAATGATGAAGATACCGCTTGAAGAATAGAGGATAACCTCAAAGTCTAATGGACTTATCGGTCATCCTCTTCTCAAGACCAGATTCTATTCTATATCCATGTATATGGGTAGCTGATGATACCACCGTTTGCTTTGTACTGTTTTCTAAGTTTTTTCAATGGTAGCTTTCGGTAACGTCTCCACCAAGTTGAATACTGTTCATATATGACTACCAGATCATCCGGATTCAAAGGGGCTTCAACAATTCTTCCAGAATCATCTCTTTTTACAATGATTGCTTCATCAAAAATCCTGTGGTAAAAATATTCGATTCCAGGAATGTTTTTAATTGTTTCTTCCGGGTATTCACTATTCAGCCGCTCTTTATTCTCAAGTGTCCCAGTAAGATAATAATCAATCAAGTATGCATAGCAGATGCCCTTTCTATTATTGCATATGTCAAGATACATAGAGCCTACGCTGGAACGAAGTTCATCATGAAAGCCCACTTGAATAATTGACGTGTCTAAAATGTGCGGAAGAATCAATGGGATAACCCGTTTGGGACAATCTTGTAACAAATCAAGGGTCGAGTAACTTACGGGGTGGTTAAGGACTTGCTTCACAACGGTAGTATAACTGGTGGAACAAGACATAATCGCTAGAAAATACAGGATAAATAGAAAAACGCGTCTCATACTTAAGGTATCATTATTGAGGGAGCTTGACCTTCCCCTTGGTATCTAAAATAGGCTCGACTTGTTTTGGGACCAAGAATATAACCATTCGCATGTGTATAAAATGTAGGCGCCGTAGGATGATTAATGGAAATCCCCATTTGTCCTCGCTTACTAATTACCGTCTTTGTATATCCTTGCTTGTCAACTTCATAAACAACAGCAGAATGAATGATTTCTTCGCCGAGATCATATGCTCCATTCCCATTTGAATCCACATAATAAAGGACTCTATCACCTGGAACATTCGGTGTATCACTGCTCAGTTGATAGAAATCACTCATATTGTTATCCGGATTCTCATCCCATTTTGTTATTCCCCTCTGAACTAATTGTAGATTACGTTTATCCTCCGGATCACCGAGGGAAGATTCCCAAGCAAAAGAATGGCAATTGTAGGCATCTGGATTTGGAATATTATTAATCTCTAGTGGCGTAGCAGTATTAGGTAAGTCTAAAACACCTTTATCAATGGAAGGTACGTATGTAGTATCTTTTAGCCCCGTGAGGTCTATCATAATGATTGGATTACCACTACAAAAGTGATACGGAGATCGGTTTTCGGACAAGGTAGCTAAACAATCCACTGCCGTCCACCTTGCAGTGAAGGGGTCGTACTGCCGTGCACCGAAGTCCACCTTGCCGAGGTCGAGGCTTCCAAAGGTCTGCTCCTCCTTGCCGCCGAGACGGTAGTGGTTGCTTTCCAGGACAGCGTTGCCCACGCCCAGCCTCGTGCCATAAGGGAGGTAATCGTTCCTCTCCACGACCTGGGGTGCAGCCAGGGACGCACTGATATCCACAACCGACCTGACGTTGCCCAGGTGGTCGGTAACGTACCAGCAGTCACGGTAGCAGCCTATGCCTGGGATGGAATCCAGCACGACCAGGCCGCCTCCGGTAGAGTCCACCGCCGCCTCCACGTCGAAGAATATCCTCCCCTCGTCCCAGGCCACGCTCTCCAGGGTCTCGCTTCCTCCGACAGCTCCGCTCTCCGGAACGGAATACACCGCCGATCCAAGGTACCTCTTGCCTGATCCATCCTCCCTGACCGCCGAGACCTTCGTCCCGTCACTCAGGTAGGTATATGTCAATGAACCTGAAGTGGCCGAGGTCACTCCGCACGGCAAGTTAAGGATATTGTAGGAGAAAAGCAACTGATTCCAGTCGCCGCCAAATTATTCAGGGGCCAGGTGCTCTGAATCTATTGTTTTTCTTTATTCGATAGATATAAACTTTGTCTGTTTGAACACTATCCCAAGATGGTATTAAAGGTGTTCGTTTATCAAAAGATAAGCCGTCCGCCGTTTTAGTCAAATAAGGAGAGTGTTGTAAATACTTTAATCTTTTTTGGTAAGTTATGAGATAATCATACTCTGTAAAATCAAATTTGTTAGCAAGCGTTTCTACGAAAAATAAACTATAGCCCTTTAACTCAGCTTCAACGCAAGACGCTTTGTTATAAAAATAGACCATAAAAAACTTAAATCGTTCTTCATCCTCAACATAATCAAAACCAACATAAGATGTCCTGTCAAATTCTGGATACGGTTTTTCTATTTCTTTGGCCAACTCAAAGGAAACTTTGCGTGGGTAATAGTAATACAAAAAACATAATCCGACAACAAACACAGCAGTTGTGGCAAAATATAAAAATTTCTTTTTCATTTGGTTATTTATTCAGGTGGTAATCCCACTCCCGGATACTTTTGAGGAACAGGTGTTGGTCTTTTCTTATAATCCCAATTGCCACGCCACCATGAATGTCCTGGAAATGGTTGTTGGCTTTTTCTGTCGTAACTAACACCAGAAGAAGTGCCTCGTACTACTTTGAAATTGGTTAACTCATAAAACGCTTCCATTAAAGTTTGCCCGCTTCCTTTTAATTCATATTGCGTTCTACTATTCGATTTGCAAGTATTCAGATTTAATTGAGCGTTGCTGATGTTTCCTGATGGAATAGGCAAATCTTGAACATTTGTCGCAGGAGTACCAGATTTGTTGGTTTCTCCATTTCCTGTAGCTGTAATATATTCTCCCTCACTTGAGTTTAACATGATTGTTTGATTATTTCCATGATAGTTCAAATTTACTTCCTTTATATTACCGCTAGCCATATCACCCCAATCTTGAATAAACTCTTTTTCTGTCGTAACACTGCTCATAGCAACACTTCCTTTTCCATATTTGGCTTCAAGCTGATTATACATTTCTTTTGACTGCTTGGCAAATCCTCTACCTTCACCACGTGGGTCATAGAAAATGTAAGCCTTAATTTTACTGTGGTTTTTTATCTTCTTGCCATCAGCATCCACCCAATCCCTTCCATCCGGGTCAATAAACCTTATCGGATTCCCCTCACAGTAACTGTACGGCGACAAGCTTCCGTACTTCGCTGCCATCGGGTCGATGGTCGTCCAGCCTGCGGTGAACGGATCGTACTGCCTGGCGCCGAAGTCCACCTTGCCGAGGTCGAGGCTTCCGAAGACCTGCTCCTCCTTGCCGCCGAGACGGTAGTGGTTGCTTTCCAGGACAGCGTTACCCACGCTAAGCCTCGTTCCGTAAGGAAGGAAGTCGTTCCTCTCGACAACCTGCGGGGAGGACAGCCCCGGACTTACGTCCACCACCGACCTGACGTTTCCCAGGTGGTCCTTCACGAACCAGTGGTCCGTCAGCGTGTAGGTCGAGCCAGACTTCGTGAAGCCGATCCTTCCCTCGTCCCATGCCGCGCTCTCCAGGGTCT
>CAJOKD010000015.1 GCA_905235085.1 uncultured Bacteroidales bacterium
GTTACGACCTGCGAAATGTGCGCTGATAACGCCCAGCGCAGGGGCGATGGCGGCACCCGCCATGACGGTCAGCAGACTGATGGAGAGAATGGTATACAGTAATCTCCTTTTCATAATAAACAGTTTTTGAATGACAGTGGAGATTGCAGTTCTACCAAGCTGCGAAAAGAAACTTTTCGCGGGTGTAAAGGTACGAAATTTTTTGATTTGACAGACCGACTACTGCAACCCGCTCATCTCCGGCGTGATGAAGGCCATTAACTTTGTTGACCGCTTCGGAAAAATGTAGATATCTCGAATTATTCGCTTGGAAAAATGTAATAAACTTGAATTATTCCCTTGAAAAAGTGTACATTTATCTCCGGATACAGAAATTAACCCGATATGCTTAAAAGAAAAATAGAAGAAACGCTCGCTCAGTGGAAGAGTACCCCGGGGCACAATCCTCTTGTCGTCAAGGGCATCCGTCAATGTGGAAAAACCTTCATTGTGCAACAATTCGCCCAAGACAACTACGAAAATGTAGTGTATCTGAATTTTGCACTGGAACCGGATAAAATCACGGCTTTCCTAGGCTCCAAAGATGTGTATACAATCCTGCTGAACCTGTCCACACTGATGCCTGAAGCCAAGTTTATACCGAGTAAGACCTGTATCATTCTTGATGAGATCCAGGATTGCCCTGATGCCAGGACTTCTCTGAAATCCTTCAAGACGGATGGACGTTTCGACATAATTGCGACCGGTTCCTTATTGGGAGTCAAAGGCTATGGAGAGAGGGCAAAGAAGAAAAAGAATAAGAAGTTGGCAAAAAATTCCATTCCTGTAGGTTATGAGACCATTATCCAGATGTACCCGCTGGACTTCGAAGAATTCCTGTGGGCCAACGGCATCCGCCAGGAAGCAATAGATGCTGTGAAAAGATGCTATACGGAGGAACGTCCTGTCCCGGAGGGGATTCATCATGCTTTCAAGCAGTTGCTCTACAGGTATGTTATTGTTGGAGGTCTTCCGGCATGTGTCAATAAGTTTCTTGAAACTAAACATATGGGGAAAGTCGCAGCTATGTATGAGTCCATCATCGATGAGTACAAGGACGATATGGTCAAGTATGCCGATGACGCCGACAAACCCCATATTCGCGAATGCTTTGAGTCCATTCCCCGGCAGCTTGTCAAAGAGAATAAGAAATTCCAGTACTCTGTTGTGAGAAAAGGCGGCCGAGCATCTCAGTATGCCGGAAGTCTGCAGTGGCTTGAAGATGCGGGTATCATCCGTCGATGCTATAACACTTTTACAACGGAGCTTCCGCTGTCAGGCAATGCTAAAGACGATGTATTCAAAGTCTATCCTACAGATATCGGTATTCTGATGGCTATGCTTGATCCTGGCACAAGGGCCGATGTCCTTCAAGGGAATCTGTACGGTTATAAAGGCGCTATCTTTGAAGGAATCATGGCGGATTGTCTTCACAAGAAAGGGCAAGGGTTATTCTATCATCTTAAAGATAGCGGCCTCGAGCTCGATTTCCTGATCAGGCAGAAGGGTGAATGCATTCCTGTGGAGGTAAAGGCAAAGACCGCCAAGGCCAAGAGTCTTGCAACGGCGGTAAAGAACAAATCAGTCTATCATTTGGACCATGCTATCAAGTTCGGCGATTTCAATGTTGGACGTGAGGATTATCTTCTGACCCTTCCCACATATATGGAATTCCTCCTTGAATTTGAAGGGGTAGAGGACATTAACTTGCCTATCCTGGATATTGATGAGGTAAATCGCATGTCGAAGGATTTTCTAAAGGACGAGTAATTTCAAACCTAACGGGCGTTAATCACGCACGATCCTTCCTGTGACTGGCTTCTATAGCCGGTCACTGTGTCTATTAGGACGAACCGGGCATAGACGCTGCGACAGCGCTTCCGGGCCTTTTTGCAGCCACAAGAAAAATTTGTAGGCACTTTTTAATAGCGAACCGCCTTCTACGTGTGTAGAAGGCGGTTTTTCGTGGAGCATAGGAGGATCGAACTCCTGACCTCAAGATTGCGAACCTTGCGCTCTACCAGCTGAGCTAATACCCCGTTCGAGTTGCAAAGATAGCAAAAAAGGCTGAAGAATATCAGATTTCCCTGTTTTTTGTATCCCTTGCGGCCACATAGTCATTGTATTGCATCCACTCGTACGGTTTCGGCATATCGTAGACGGCGCTGCGCAGCCACGCTCCGAAATCCTCGATGCTAGCGTGTTCCTTCTGCTGTTCCACGGTCAAGGTTTCACCTATCCCTACACGCACTCTCCGGTGCTTCTTGTTCACGACTTCGTGTGGAAGTTGGAGTGTACGTATCCTCCAGTCTATCAGGCCAAGTTCGTAGAACCAAAAGGAATTGTGGTCGAAGAAACGGATCGGTACTATTGGGACTTCAGCCTTCTTTATCAGGCGTATTACCGATTCCTGCCACTCGCGGTCACGTATCTTCATTTCTTTCAGGCTGAGGTCTGATACAGCTCCTGACGGGAATAAGCCTATCGGCTCACCGCTGTGCAGATGGGTCAGCACCTTGCGTACTCCCTGGACGCTCTTTCCGGTAACTCCGTTGCTTGCATCCGTCTTTGGATTGACGACTATCCATCTGGAAGCCAGAGGCTTGACCATATCGAGGAACTCGTTGACCATCACCTTGAAACCGTCCCTGAGATGGCATATCAGGTCTACGAGGATCACCCCGTCGATGCTGCCGTAAGGATGGTTGCTGACTGTAATGAACGGACCTTCAGGAAGTTCCGCAAGCCTTTCCGGATATCCCAGCTTGTAATTGATTCGAAGCTCCTTCAGAAGGGCTCCGGCGAATTCCGCACCCTCCAGGTGGCTGAACTTGTCATTGAGGTCGGATAGGGTGGAAACAGAGAGTACCTTCCGGAGGAAAGCGGCAAGCATATTGCCTGCTTTGCCCCGGAATACCGGAGATAACCGTTCCATTTCGGAGACGGGTAGCAGAGGCATCAGTCTTCCCTCCTTTCAGGCAAAGGATCCGCCTTGGCGTACCCTAAGGCATCCTGTAATACCGTGACAAGGTATATTACTGTAAGCACGGCAAGGATCACGAGTCCTGCGATGTCGAGCGCCGTCAAAGCGACCTCACGCCCGAAGAAACGTATAGAAGTGTGGAATTCCCTGATGCACGGGAAGAATATTATGCACATTATGAGCAGACAGGCGATCACCCTGAACTCGGTAGGACCTAGCTTGCCGTAGGTGAGCTTGAACTCGCTCTTAAGATGTGCGTTGATGCTGACGTTGATCGTCAGGAAGAGATACACTATCAGGATCATAAGGGCGATGTCCAGGCGCATGAGGTAGGACAAGCCCAAACCGAGGAACATAAATGCCTCGTTGAAACAATCCACAGTGTGGTCCAGGTAATAACCGTACAGAGGTCTCTGGGTATTCCGTACCCTCGCAATGGTCCCGTCCAGAGAATCACCATACCAGTTAACCACGAAGCCTGCGATGCTAAGCCAAAGCCAATTGATGTTCTTTGAGCAGAGCACGAATCCGGCTCCTATCATAATCGCACCGATTATCCCGACTACTGTAAGAACGTCGGAAACGACCCATTTCGGCTGTCTCTCGGCCAGCCAGACAAGGGCTTTCTTTTCGATGCCGTTCAGGATTGAGTTCTGAATCCTTACTGCTTTCTTGTCTGCCATATCTTATTAGATTATCGGATTTCCTTTATGTAAACCCTCGCCCTTTTGTGGAGATGGTGTTCGAACCTTCCCCAGATGTTCTGGACGTTGTGGTTATCCTCTAGTTCGCGTGTACTCTCGACATACTTGATGCCGTTCTTGTGCATTCCCTCTCCGATCCTCGTCACGATCATCGCATTGACTCCTTTGTCCTGATATTCCTCGAGGATTGCGATCAGGAGAGCGTCGATCGTATCATTCTTCCGCAAAGCCCTGAGTATGTGGATGAACCCGAACGGGAACATATGTCCCTTGGCCTTCTGGAGCGCCAGCGAGAGGGAAGGCAGGGTGATGCCGAAACCGATGACCTTGTCGTTCTTGTCCACCACGACGGACACGTAGTCCAGGTTCAGGTTCGGAAGGAACTGATCCTTCAGGTCATCGCACTGGGCAGGGGAGAGCTCGGAAAAACCGTGCAGCTTCGAGTAGCACGAGTTCATGACTGCGAAAATGCCGTCGGCATATTTGCGGAGCAGTTCTCCCTTGCTGTTGTATTCACCTTCGCGGAGTCCGTACCGCTCGGCAACGACCTTCGACATTCGCTGGTATCTGCTCAGGTCGGATGGAACGGTGATCCTGTATTCCACGAAATCGGTAGACTTCACGTAACCCTCAGCCAGGATAAGCGACTCGTAGTACGGGTAGTTGTATTTACCGTATGCAGTAGGCAGCTGGTCGAATCCTTCCACTAGGATTCCGGATATGTCGAATTCCAGGAATCCGACCGGCCCTTCGACCACGTCCATACCTTTCTCCCTAGCATATTCTTCAACCTTCCCGATCAGCTGGTGGACGACGTCCCCGGATTCGATGAAGTCGATCCAGCCGAAACGGCATAGTTTCTTGCCTATCTTCTGGTTGTACTTGTGGTTGATTATCCCAGCAATCCTTCCGACAACCTTTCCGTTTTCGTCTTCTGCAAGCCAGTATTTCCCTTCGCAGACCTCGAATGCCCTGTTCTTTTCGGGGCTGAGGGTGTCCAGTTCCATTGATTCAATCTGCGGGACGTAGTACTCGTTGCCCGTATACAATTCGTTGGGAAATCTTACAAAGCGCCTCAAATCCTGCCTGCAAGTAACTTCCTTGATGGTTACAGCCATATTTCTTCAGTTATTCACTTGCTAATTTACAAAAAAAATGAATAATACCAGCGTTGTCTCGATAAACGTACATCCCTCCGGTTACCTTTGCCGGAGGGATGTAAGGATCGTGTTATGGACGATGCCCTATGCTTTCTTGGAGCAAAGCTGTCCGATATAGTAGCAGGCGGCGGCCACGGCCATTCCGTTGATTGAAGGAATACCCCACTTGACGAAGTTGGCTACCAATGCACCAAGGATGACGCCGATGACGGCGGCCCAGTTGACCTGACGCTTGGGGACAGAGTCGTCAACATAAGCCTTCCTGTGAGTGAAGTAGCTGCAAATCAGTATGATACCAACAGGAGGAAGGGTACAGTTCAGATAATTGAGCCAATCGCAGAAGTTCCAATAGAGCCATACTGCAGCGAGGGTACCGATCAGACCGCCCAGCAGCACCATAGTCTTCTTCGAGATGCCGAAAATGTTCGAAAGGCCGAGTCCCGAAGTATAGAGGGCGTTGTCATTGGTCGTCCAGATGTTCAGGCCGAGGACGAAGATGGCGATGTAGAACAGGTTGAGGTTGAGCATAACCTCGAAGATGTCGTTACCGCCAGCGTAGATGCTGGAGACGGCTCCGAAGAAGAACATCAGCGAGTTGCCCAGGAAGAAGGCGATCACCGTGACGATCAGGCCCACCTTCGAGCTCTTGCAGAACCTTGTGAAGTTCGGGGTAGCCGTTCCTCCCGACACGAACGAGCCGACCACGAGTCCGGCGCCTGCGATGACGCCCAGGTCCTTGGTACCCTTGGCGAACTGCTCGATAAGAGTGGAATCACCTCTCTGGACTGCCATTATCATAGCGATCGTACCCAGGATAGCTACCGCGGGGACAGCGATGTAGCTGATGATGGTAAGGCTCTTGATGCCGAAGTATGCACTAGCGGTCATCAGGACACCTGCGATAAGCACCAGGAGATATCCCTGCCAAGGCATATAGTCAGGTGTGACATCCAGGTGGAGGATTTCCTTGGCGATAGGAATAGCGAACATCGCAAGGCCCACACCGAACCAGCCGATCTGCGTGAAGCTGATCAATGCGCTCGGGAGGTAGCTGCCTTTCTCGCCGAAGCTCCTCCTGGCAAGCATATCCAGGCTGAGTCCGCTTTCGGCACCGATCCAGCCGAGTGCACCGGTATAAGCTCCCAGGATGAGGCCACCAAGCAGGATGGCGAGGATGAATCCCTTGAAGTCAAGTCCGTTGGCCATATTCTGACCGACCCACATCGAGGCGGAGAAGAAGGTGAAGCCGAGCATCACCATAAACATACTCAGGTTGCTTTTGCGACCGGAGGCATCGACGGGACTATTAGTGTAGTCGACGTCGATCTTTTGATTCGTTTTACTCATATCCTTTTAGGGTTTGTTTGAATTGTTGCAGTCTGGTTGTCGCGACGTCCTTCAAAGTTAGAGTCTGAGCCTTGGCGAGGAATACCCGCTCGTCGCTGTAAAGGACGTGCAGGTCCCCAAGTTCGGAAAGCCTGGTGACTTCTAGCCACTCCTCATAGCTGATAGGAGCCTTGTAGCCAAGCCTCTCCTGGGTAAGGTCCATTATGTCTGTCCTGTCCGATGCCTCGAGCACTTCCTCCCAGTATGCCACGACCTCCTTGTAATGGTCGGGGATTTCGTAGCGTCTCGCACCTCCGTCGTAGATTATGCATTTCTCGTAGAGGGAATACCCGTGTGCGACTACATACTCCCTGAATTCAGGGGATATGATTCCGTCACCCCAGTAGAAATCGATGTCTGGGACCTGGAAACCCAGGACACCCTTGTCCTGGTAGACATTGAATATCCCTTCATAGAAGAAGCAGGTGAAGCCTTCGAAGCCTGGACTGAAACTCCTGATCTTGGTGGTGAGGGATTCCATAAGGTCGATAGCGTTGGATCCACCTATCGTGAAGAAAATGATTTTCTTGAACGAACCGCCGTGCGAGCGGAACCACTCGATGACGTGGTCCATACACATCCTCAAGGTGGCTCCTGAAGCTATGATGTCGCCCACCATCAGTACGCAGTCCTTGCAGGTACGGACCTTCTGGTAACGCACGTCCAATCCAGATATGACCTCGTTCTCTATTATCCTTTCGCAAGACAGGAAATCCATATTCGTAACCCTGAGGCCAGCCCTGAAGGCACATTCTTCAATCGGGTAGTTGAGCCCGCCCCTGAGGATGGTGAGGATGTTGACATCTCCGACCACTCCGTTGTCCACCAGGTACTGCATCCCTCTCATCGTCGCCGGTACCATACTTTGGTAGGAACCGAAGCCGATCACTTCCGGCGAGGCCATAAGACGCCTCGTGCCGTCGCCGCTGACGACCAGGTATTCATTTTCGATCCCGGGAGCCCTTAGTTTATACACGCTTTGATGCCGCGTCTTGGTCAGAACGGCATCGTTGAGATTATGTTTCATTGAGAATCCGATTAGTCCTAACCGGGTTTCAAAGTTATAATAATCCAAAGCATCCGGCAAGCTCTTCACAATATTTTATCAAATAGTTATCAACAACCTGGGCCGCCTTGTCAATTAAGCCGGAAAATAGTATTTTTGTGAATATGAAGTCAGAAGTTAAGACGGTGCTAGTCACCGGAGGAAGCAGCGGGATAGGAGCTGCGACGGCTGCACTCCTGTGTGGAGCAGGTATGAAGGTATATGCCGCATCCAGGAGCGGAAAAGCCCCTGAAGGATGCCAGGGCAATCCTGGAATCATCCCGGTCGTGATGGATGTCAACGATCCGGAGGCTGTCCGGTCCGTTGTGGAGCGTATACTGGACGAAAACGGAGCCCTGGACGCAGTAGTCTGCAACGCCGGAAACGGAATCGCCGGACCGGTGGAGGAGACATCCGTCGAAGAAATACAGGCACAGTTCTCGACTACCTTCTATGGAGTCGTCAAGACCATCCAGGCCTGCCTTCCCTTCTTTAGGCGCCAGGGGAGGGGCAGGATAGTGACTGTATCGTCCGTGGCTGCGGTAGCGCCGCTCCCGTACCAGGGATTCTATTCCTCCGCTAAGGCAGCCATCCTGCAGATGACCAAGGCCCTTGCAATAGAGACTAAGGGTTTCGGAATCCAGGCCTGCAGCATTATGCCAGGCGACGTGAGGACCGGATTCACCAAAGCGCGCAAGGTCGCTTCCCGGGCTCTCGACAAGGAATCCCCTTATTATGAGGGCACGCTGCGTGGCGTGGCCGCTATGGAGAAGGATGAGAACGAGGGAATGGAACCATCGGTCATAGCGAAGGCGATCTTCCGCCAGCTTCAAAGGAAACGGATGAAGCCGGAGGTCACACCTACGGCTCTCTACAGCCTGATGGTCTGGGCCATACGCCGTTTCCCCCAATCCTTCGTGTTGTCCGTCCTGAGGAAGATGTACTCCTGACAAGATTTTGTCGAGGCATTTCCGGGTTTGGTCGATAAACCGTTTTAAAGGCTTGTTTTGGTCGGGAATTTGTTCCCGCTGAGACAAACCTTTAATCTATACGGTTATGAAAAAGTCAGTCAACATCTCAAAGGCAGCACTCCTCGCGATAGCGATGGCAGCTGTGCTCAACGTTTCGGAGCTCAATGCTCAGGTTCGCAGCAGCGCAAGCCGTTCTCGTTCAACTGCCGCCAGAAGCAGCCAGATGGACAACCGCAACGGCTCGACTCAGAACCATATAGACAGCTATACCTCTATGGCCGGCAAGACCAGCCACAAGGTCGAAACTGTAAAAGTCACCAACAAGACTGTGAAAGTTGGAATGTATCCTAAGATCGCTCCGGTTCCGGTGTTCACCGCCGCAGACCTGAGACTCAGGACCAACGCAAGCAGTATCGTAGTCTATACGAACTTCTTCTCGAAGGCTGAAGCATATGCATATGTTTCCAGGTTGATGGCAAACCGATACTATGATATCGATGCATTCGACAAGTCCTTCGGATGGTTCAACACCACTATGACGGCAATTCCTATTCCTCACGGATGGGCAGATCCTTTCGCAGCAAACCAGTTCAGGATCAGATTCGATTTCAAGCGCTACGGCGCAGGGATCAAGATCATCGTAACTGCACAGTGGAGGGAGTCGATGTACGGAGGAAGGATGTATGACCTTCGCTTCCAGCCAAGCGACCGCTACAGCACCTTCTATGCCTGGAACGTACTCGAAGACATTGCCTTCGCGATTCCTAACTATAAAGTATCATTCCAGTAAACATACAACTCAATCTAAATCAATTAAATCAGTATTATGAAAAAAGTAATTGTCATCGCATTGTCAGCCCTGGTGCTCTGCGCCGGGGCCAATGCCCAGGAACACAGGCAGGACCACAAGCATCCTGACCACGCAACGATGATCCAGGAACGTACCGACCATATGGCTGAGAAATACGGCCTGGATGAAGCCCAGAAGACCAAGCTTCTGGAGCTCAACAAAGAGTTCTCCAGCAAGATGGGACACGGCAAGATGGAACACGGTAAGAAGGGACGCGGAAAGATGCGGAGACCGGAGCTTTCAGAAAGCCAGAAGAAGGAAATGGAGGCAAGGAAGCAGGCGATGGATGCTAACCGTGCCGCCTATGAGGAAGGTCTCAAGAGCATCTTGACGGAGGAGCAGTTCCTCTCTTACAAGAAAGATCTTGAAAGCCGTGAGCACAGGCGCCGGTAATTCCTGGTCGGGATGTCGGGAATTCTGACAAAAAAATCGCATATTTGTATCATACACGATAACATTTAGCGATTTGAAAAAGAGTTTCCATCTCGGCCTCCTGCCGAGGATCCTGATTGCGATTGTACTTGGCATTGTCTTCGGCCTGTTCCTGCCACGTCCGGCAGTACGGCTGTTCGTGACCTTCAACAGTATTTTCAGCAACCTTCTGCAGTTTCTGATCCCTCTGATAATCATCGGACTAGTTACTCCGGCGATTTCAGATATCGGGAAAGGAGCCGGAAGGTTGTTGCTTATTACTGTATTGATCGCGTATTGCGACACAGTCTTCGCCGGTCTGCTCTCATACGGCACTGCAGTATCCGTATTCCCGAAACTGATCAGCAGAACCACGGGCCAGGAAGTAGCGGAGTTCGAGAACCTGGAGCCTTTCTTCACTGTCAACATACCGGCGATGGTGGATGTGATGTCTGCCCTGGTCTTCGCTTTCCTGCTCGGCCTCGGAATGGCTTTCTTCGGCTCCCAAGGCCTCAAGAACCTCGCATCCGAGTTCAAGGACATCATCGTGCGGGTGATAGAGGTCGTGATCATACCGCTGCTTCCAGTGTATATATTCGGCATATTCCTCAGCATGACCCACACCGGGCAGGCCCTGCAGGTGATCAAGGTCTTCATCTCCATAATCGGAGTGATTTTCGCCCTGCACATCATACTGCTTGTATTCCAGTACTGCCTCGCCGGCGGGATAGTCGGGCGCAATCCGTTCAAGCTTCTGGGCAAGATGCTTCCAGCCTATTTCACCGCCCTTGGAACCTCGTCTTCTGCGGCAACCATCCCGGTAACCCTGGAATGTACCAGGAAGAACGGTGTAAGCGAGGAAATCGCAGGTTTCACGATTCCGCTTTGCGCGACTATCCATCTGTCGGGAAGCTGCCTTAAGATTACGGCCTGCGCCGTGGCTCTTATGATGATGAAAGGGATGCAGTTCGATTTCTGGATGTTCCTCGGTTTCATTATGATGCTCGGAGTGATGATGGTCGCGGCCCCGGGAGTTCCCGGAGGAGCCATAATGGCCGCACTCGGAGTCCTCGCGGCAATGCTGGGCTTCGGCGAGCAGGAGCAGGCTCTGATGATCGCCCTTTACATAACGATGGACAATTTCGGTACTGCCTGCAATGTTACCGGCGACGGTGCCATCGCACTTGTAATCGACAAGCTATTTCATCGTAAAAGAATATAGAAATATCTGAATATGAAAAAGTTAGGATTCGGGATGATGCGTCTCCCGCTGCTTGATCCCCAAGACCCGAAGTCTATAGATTTCGAGCAGCTCAACCCTATGGTGGACTTGTTCCTGGAGCGCGGATTCACATATTTTGACACGGCATACGGGTATCATCAGGGCGAGAGCGAGGCAGCCTTCAGGAAGGCGGTTTCGGAGCGATATCCAAGGGACAGGTACACCATCACGGACAAGATGCCCGTGTGGCTGGCAAAGGAGGAGGCTGATTATGAAAGGATATTCAATACCCAGCTGGAGCGCGCCGGAGTGGATTATTTCGACTATTACTGGCTGCACGCCCTGAACAGGACCCTTCTCGCATCCGTGGATGCCTGCAAGGGCTGGGAGTTCATTGCCCGGAAGAAGGCTGAAGGCAAGGTCCGCCATATCGGTTTTTCCTTCCACGATGAAGCCAACGTCCTTGAAGGAATGCTCAAGGCTCATCCTGAAGTGGAATTCGTGCAGCTCCAGATAAACTATATCGATTGGGATTCTCCTTCAGTACAAGCCCGCGAATGCTATGAGCTATGTGTCGAGTACGGCAAGAAGGTGATAGTGATGGAACCGGTGAAAGGAGGATCTCTGGCTCTTGTCCCTGATCCGGTCGGAACCATCTTCAAGGAGCATTCCCCGGAGGCATCTCCGGCATCCTGGGCTATCCGCTACGTGGCATCCCTGCCTGAGGTCGCTATGGTCCTGAGCGGTATGAGCGACCTTAATCAGGTTGACGACAATACCTCCTTTATGCAGGAATTCAAGCCGATGGACGAGGAGGAGCAGGGAATAGTCGCCGATGCAGCCAGGCTCATAAAAGATTCGATAACAATACCTTGCACCGCCTGCCACTACTGCACCGACGGCTGTCCGATGAACATTGCGATACCCGAGTATTTCGCTCTGTACAATTCCCTCAGACAATTCGGAAAGACTGCTGCGCATAACTCGAAATACTATTACAACCGCTTCATCGCTCACCGAGGCAAGGCCTCCGACTGCATAGAATGCGGCCAGTGCGAAGAGCATTGCCCACAGCACATCGACATCATCGCTAACCTGAAACTTGTTGCCAAGGAATATGAATGAGCTGATTGGACTCCTGGACTCATCAGGTGCCTCCCTGGTAGTCTCCAACAACGGAGAAACACGTTGTTTCTTCAAGAAGGGGGTCCGCGACCTGGAGGATCTCCTCGACCGCGAGCCGGATTTCCTGTCTGGATCCGTGGTGGCGGACAAGGTGGTCGGCAAGGCATCGGCGGGAATGCTTGCCTACGGAGGCGTGAAGGAAGTCTATGCCCGGACTTTGAGTTCGCTTGCCGTACCGGTGCTGGAGGATGCCGGCATTGCATATTCATACGGTGAAATGGTGGATCACATCATCATCCCTGAAGGGGATGATAGGTGTCCTTTGGAGAAGATCGTAGCCGATGTGGACGAGCCTGAAGGAATAGTTGCGAGACTGCGGGAGCATTTTGCAAGTATGAACCGTAATTTTGTATATTTGCATAATTATAAACCGAGATAGAGATGAAGAGGTTCTTACGTTCCGCTGCCGTGGCAGCCGTTATGGCGTTTGGTATTGTCGCCTGCAACAAGAGCGAAACCGAGATAGATCTGTTCGAAAGTTCCACCGAAGAAGCGCTGGAGCTTACGGATTCGGCGAGCGTAACAATCAATCATTCAATAGAATACCTTCGTTCTTTTGAAGGTGGTAAGGCCTTGTGCGAGAAGATCAACAACCTGATCCTCCGCATCTGTCTTGGTGACGAATTTGATGGTCTCTCTTTCGGAGAAGCCTCGGAGTCCCTGATAGAAAAGCAGGTCGCCGATTACCAGATAGAGGCAGGAGAAGAGTATAAGTCCAATGACGAAAAGGAAGCATTCTGGCTCTACAGGTGGTCATATGAAGTGACCGGAACATTTGCTGATTCCTTCCAGGACTTCCAGACTTACAATGTCTTCTCGGACGTCTATCTTGGGGGAGCTCACGGAATGCAGTCCCTCATTCCTCACGTAATCAATCTCAAGACAGGGGAAGAAGTCGGTGAAGACGACCTGTTCAAGGAAGGTTACGAGGAGCCGGTATCCACCCTCATCAAGGCTGCATTACAGAAGGAATGGGGCTCTCCGACCGATCCTGATTCCGCATATTCCGAGATGGAGGAGGAGGGAATGGTCCCGAACGGAAGTTTCGCCGTGTCCGAGGATGGAGTGACCTGGTACTACCAGCCTTACGTCATCGCCTGCTATGCCCAGGGCATAGTTGAGGCCTTCGTGTCGTGGGATGATCTAAAGCCATATGTCAATACGGCACAGGTGGAACTCTAAACCCGTTTCATCTTGTCTGAAGAACTGAATCTCGTGCGTGACCTGGCGGTGATCCTGATCTCCGCCGGGATTTTTACAATCATATCCAAGGCTCTCAAGCAGCCCCTTATACTTGGATATATCATCGCCGGATTCCTGATAGGCCCGAACATAGGATTCTTTCCCGGTATATCCAGCCAGGAGACAGTGCACCAATGGTCCGAGATCGGAATCATATTCCTGATGTTCGGTCTTGGCCTTGAATTCAGCTTCAAGAAGCTGATGAAGGTAGGCAGCAGCGCCATCGTAACTGCCCTTGTCAAGTTCGTGGGAGTGTTCCTGCTGGGCTTCGTTACCGCACAGGCCCTGAACTGGAGCCTGATGGAAAGCGTATTCCTCGGCGGTCTTCTTTCTATGTCCTCTACGATGGTCGTCATCAAGACTTTCGATGATATGGGGCTGAAGGACAAGTCCTATGCCGGAGTAGTATTCGGTACCCTAGTGGTCGAGGACCTGATAGCGATCCTGCTTATGGTACTCCTTTCCACTATGGCCGTTTCGCAGTCCTTCGCCGGAAAGGAACTGGTGATGAACATAGCAAAGCTGGTGTTCTTCCTCATCCTCTGGTTCCTGGTCGGTATATACCTAATCCCGACCTTGCTCAAGAAGGCCAAGCGCTACCTGAATACCGAGATCCTGCTGATAGTCAGCATAGGCCTGTGCTTCGGGATGGTTTCCCTGGCAACAGCAGTCGGTTTCTCCTCCGCCCTTGGAGCCTTCGTGATGGGGTCCATCCTTGCGGAAACAACTGAAAGTGAGAACATCGACCATATCGTCGAACCAATCAAGAACCTTTTCGGAGCGATATTCTTCGTGTCCGTAGGAATGATGGTATCTCCAACGGTCATTGCACAGCATTGGGCGCTTATCCTGCTTCTCGCAGTGATCGTGGTGGTCAGCCACATCCTCTTTGCCGGTACCGGTATAATCCTGACCGGAAGAGGACTGTACGATGGAGTCCACACCGGATTCAGCCTCGCCCAGCTGGGTGAATTCGGATTCATCCTCGCAGGGGTGGGATGTACCCTCGGAGTTATGAGGGAGTTCATCTATCCGGTCATCATAGCCGTTTCTGTCATAACGACTTTTACGACCCCGTACGTCATCAGGCTGGCCGATCCCAGCTACAGCCTGCTTCACCGCAAGCTTCCTGAGTCCTGGAGGTCCCGGCTGGAACCTTCATCCGATCCTCTGTCCAGGATTACGGCCGCGGAGCATAGCGAATGGAAGGAACTGCTTACGGCTTATTTCGTGCGCATACTCCTTTACGGAGTGGTCGTCCTTGCAATCTACATCGGCTCGGTAATCTATTTGGGACCGGTAGTGGACAAGCTTCTGCCTTCTGTCGGACAGACCTGGCGCAATGCTATCGAGGCTGCCGTAACCCTGCTGGTGATGGCACCGTTCCTCTACGGTATGGGGGTGAGCACCGGCTCCATCGGCAAGTCCACCCCTAGGCTCCTGAAAGAGAAGGAAAGCAACATCTGGCCGATAATGGGACTTGTCGTTGCACGTTCTTTCATCGTGATAGGCATCATACTGGGAGTCCTTTCCAGTTATTTCCATCTCGCCGGCTGGACCGTTCTGATAATAATCATCGCCCTATTCGCGTTCATCTACTTCGCCCGCAGGTCGATGCATAAATATTCAGCCCTTGAAGAAAGGTTCCTGCGTAACTACAACGCCAGGGAGGAGCACGAAATACGAAGCAAGCCGGTCACGTCTTCGGTCAGGCAGAAACTGTCTACTTACGATGTCCGTACCGAGCTGTTCACTCTTGCTCAGGAGTCGTCATTCGCGGGCAAGTGCCTCAGGGACCTTCCTCTCAGGGACAGGTCCGGCGCGAACATCATCAAGATTGCCCGTGGCTCCATCAACATCAACATTCCTTCCGGCGATGTCCAGGTGTTCCCGGGGGACCACATACTCGCAGTCGGTACGACAGACCAGCTCGAAAGGCTTCGGAACATGATGTCGGATTCTGTCGTGGAAGTACCTGAGGACCAGGAAGATGAATTCAAGATCGAACCCGAGGTCCTCACTTCGGATTCCTTCCTTACCGGCAGGAGCCTGAGAAGCGCCAACCTGAGGAAGTACCAGTGTATGGTCATCAGCGTCCTGCGCGGTGGCAGGTTCATAACCAACCCGGAGCCGGACTTCATTTTCCAGGAAGACGACACCGTTTGGATTGCAGGGAATATATCCAACATTGAAAAGGTTTGATCGTATGGTAGCCAGAAAGAAATATTGCGTAGCAGGCCACACGTTCTCACTGCTGGCGGACGAAGAGGTGCTAAAGAGACTGAAGCTTGACAACTATGCCCCGTTCGAAACGGAAGTCGGGGACGATATATTCAGTGTCGAGTTGGTAGGCTTCTTCGAGACAAGCGGCAGGGAAACGCTGTATGTCTCTTCTCCAGAACCCGGCGAGCAGCGCATCGACCTTTACTCCATCGATGGCGGCTATCTTTTCGAAATGGCCCCGGAAGGGAATATGGAGGTCTCTGCCTGGCTGAAATGCGATCCTGCCTTCACATCGGCACAACTGAGGACCGTCGGGAAGTTCCGTAACTTTGCAGTGAACAATGCGATGATGCTGATGTACGCTTTCAGGACTGCTAAGTCGGGCACACTCGAGATGCACGCATCAGTGACTGTCAAGGACGGCAAGGGCTATCTCTTCCTGGCCAAGAGCGGTACCGGAAAGAGCACCCACAGCAGGATGTGGCTTGAGAATATTCCGGGAACCCATCTGCTCAACGATGACAATCCTGTCGTCCGATTCATTGACGGCAAGACTATTGTATATGGAACCCCTTGGAGCGGCAAGACGCCTTGCTACAAGAACGAGGAATACCCTGTCGGAGCCTTCGTCAGGATCAACAGGGCACCCCGGAATTCTATTTCCAGGATGTCACTCCCGGAGGCCTTCGCTTCGGTTTCTTCTTCCAGTTCCGGGCTCAGGGCCATCAAGGGAATGGGAGACGGCTTGTTCGAAACCATATCCAGGATCGTGCAGGATGTCCCTTGCTACCTGCTGGACTGCCTTCCTGACAGGGAAGCCGCATTAGTCTGCTGCTCCAAAGTAACTGAAGGGAATGGATAAGAAAGTCATATCCAACGACATCCTCTTCGCTGCCGTGAAGGACTTGGTGGATGAGGGCAGGTCTGTGACTATCAGGCCGAAAGGGGACAGTATGCTCCCTTTCATCCGCAGCGACAGGGACGATGTCACCCTGGAACGCGTGACTTCACCGCTCTCGGTTGGCGACATCGTACTCTTCCGGTACAATGGGAAGTATGTGCTCCACAGGATCTATTCAATCCGGAAGGATGGGATGACGCTGATGGGAGATGGCAACTTGAAAGGCCAGGAACACTGCTCCGAATCGGATGTGATAGGGATTGTGACAACCATCACGAAGGAAAACGGACGTAAGGTCAAGCCCGGCAAAGCAAGGCTGTGGATGGCCCTTAAGCCGCTGAGGCGTTGGCTGTTGGCGATATATAGAAGAATATGAGAACGATAGAAGGATTTGTACTGAGGCCTCTGGGCGAAGAGTACATCGTAATCGGCGAAGGAATCGCACAGGTGGATTTCAACCGTATGATTTCGATGAATTCTTCGGCTGCGTACCTCTGGAGAAACGTGGAAGGGAAGGAGTTTACGGTCGAAGACCTCAAGGATCTCCTCCTCGAAGAATATGAAGTGGATCCCGATACAGCTGCTGCAGATGCGGCTGCTGTGGCGGCAAAATGGGTGGAAGCCGGAATAGTATCTGAATGAGATGACTGCCAGGGAGGCATATCTGGACGCGTTGAGGTCCGCTCTGTGGAGCGAACCTCTTTCCGATGCCATCCCTGCCGCACAGCTCAGGGAAGTATTCTCTATAGCCAAGGCTCAGTCGACCCTTCCTCTCGTCTGTCAGGCTTTGCTGCTGTCTCCTGACCAGGAACTGTCGGATTCCAGGAAAGTAGCTATGCAGGACAAGCTGCGCTCGTGTGTAAGCCAGCATTTCCGGACCAATCACGCTATCGCCATATTGGCTGCAGGATTGAGGGCCCAGGGCATAGATCCGGTGCTTATGAAGGGCCAGGGTGTCGCATCCTATTACAAGAATCCTTACCTGCGGGAATGCGGGGATATCGACCTGTATGTGGGGAAGCAGCGTTATACGGACGCCTGCAGGGCGGCGGCCTCCCTTGCCGGCATCGATGACATCCCGCAATGGTCGGAGAGAAAGAAACATTACAACGTCGACGTAGTGGGCGTTCCGGTAGAAATCCACTGGACCAGTGAAATATTGCCGAAACGGTATGATGCTGCCTATCAGGAGTATTCCTTCGAAGGGATGTCCAAAGGACTGGTTCAGCAAACCATCGACGGAGAAAAGGTGAATACTCCGGAGGACAGTTTCAACGCTTTCTTCATATTCAACCATACCTGGCACCATTTCGTGACCGGCGGTGTCGGCCTCAGGCAATTCTGCGACTGGGTTATGCTGCTTCACGCGAAGGCAGGTAGGCTGGATTTGGACCATATAAGGGAAATGCTTGAAACACTGGACCTTATGGATTCTTGGCAGGTATTCGGAAAAGTTGCGGTTGAGCATCTGGGGCTGCCGGAAATAGAAATGCCATTCTACAAGAAGGAGGACGATCCAAGGGTAGGGGAAGTACTTGACATAGTTTTCCGTGAAGGCAACTTCGGGCACGAACGCCACGAACTCAGGAACCGTCCGAATAATTTCTTCGCCGCCAAGGCGCGTTCTTTGTACATACACGTGCGCCGCTATTCGAAGATGATGTCCTTGTTCGGCAGGGTGGCAACCTGTCAGTTCAAGGAAATGCTCACCGGCGGCTTCAGGACTGCTGCAGAAGAATTCGGGGAAAGATGATATGAAAGATTTCAAGACTTGTATGAAAGGACTCTGGAGGATGGCCAGGCCCGTATTGGGCAGGGATTCCATCACCGTCCTCCTGGGATGCGTCCGGATCGCTGCTTCGCTAGGATTCGTATGGATATGCAAGCGGCTCGTGGACATAGTGACAGGGGAGTCGGACGCACTCCTGATGCCCCACGTATGGATAATGGTCGGAATAATGCTGGTCCAGATCCTTTGCGGACTTGCTTCGACATACTGGCTGAACCTGAATAACATAAAGACCCAGAACGAGATGAGGCTCAGCCTGTTCGGACACGTCCTGAATTCCCGTTGGGACGGCCGTGAGACCTTCAGGTCCGGCGACACTGTCAACCGTCTGGAACAGGACATCAGCATCCTTGCCGACCTCATCTGCAGCCGTTTCCCAGAAGTCCTCATCACCGTCATCCAGCTGATCGCTGCATCCTGCTACCTCCTCTCGATGGCACCGTCTCTCCTTTGGGTCCTTGTGATACTGATGGTGGCCGCCGTGGTAGGCTCGAAGATGTTCTACGGGAAGATAAGGAAGCTTACCAACGAAATCCGCAAGGAAGACAGCGACATACAGCAACTGATCCAGGAGAATCTCCAGAACCGCGTCCTGGTCCTGACCCTTTTCGGAGTCGGAAATGTGGTCTCCAGGCTGGCAGATCTCCAGAACCTCCTGAAAAAGAACGTAATAACCAGGCTGAACTACAATGCCGTAGCCCGTGGGTTTATGAATCTGGGCTTCACGGGTGGCTATGCAGCGGCCTTCCTCTGGGGAGTATTCGGCATCAAGTCCGGAGCGGTCACCTTCGGTATGATGACTGCATTCCTTCAGCTTGTCAGCCAGGTACAGAGGCCGGTGTCCGACCTTGGACGCCAGGTCCCTGCCTTCATCAAGGCGATCACGTCGGTTGAGCGTCTGCTCGAGCTTGAAGATCTCCAGGTTGAAAAATACCACGGCGACATCCATTACGAAGGTGCTCCCGGAATAAAGCTTTCGGATGTCACCTTCGAATATTCAGGTGGCAGGAATCCTGTCCTTACGGATTTTACGCACGACTTCAAGCCTGGCACCCTTTCCGTACTGGCCGGCCCTACCGGTGTCGGCAAGAGCACTCTCACGCGCCTTATGCTCGGACTTCTGCGCCCGACATCCGGCACTGTGTCAGTGTATATGCCTGAAGGGGATTCCCACGACGCCGGAGTCGATACCAGGTGCAATTTCACCTATGTTCCCCAGGGCAACAGCCTTATGAGCGGAACTATAAGGGAGAATATGATTCTGGCCAAGCCGGATGCAACCGATGAGCAGATACGCGAGGCCCTGCACTACGCCGTGGCCGATTTCGTATTCGACCTCCCCGACGGTTTGGAGACGGTCTGCGGCGAGAGCGGCACAGGTCTTTCTGAAGGACAGAGCCAGAGGGTGGCTATCGCCCGTGCGCTTCTTCACGAAGGTGGCATAATGATACTGGACGAAGCCACATCCGCCCTCGATGTCGAAACAGAGGAGCGGCTTCTCGACAATATCCGCGATAATTTCTGCGGCCGCAAGACCATCATATTCATAACGCACCGTCCGGCTGCGACAAGGATCGCCGACGATGTGGTAAGCCTTTCACGATGAAACGCATACAGGTTCTTTCCCTCGTATTCCTGACCATCCTTGCAGCATCTTGCAAAAGGTCAGGCGTCAAACCGTCGACTGAGGATTTGACCAGACCGGAATTCCTTGAGCTTGAGCAGATTGAGGGAGGAATATGGCGGGCAGTATCGATTTCGCCTTTCGACGGCAGCAGGGATACTCTGCTGATCGGCAAACCTGTGGAAAAGCTCGTCTGTATGAGCACTTCCTATGTGGGCTTCCTCGAAGCCATCGGATGTGACAGTATTATAAAAGGCGTATCCGGGGTAGATTATCTGTATTCCTCTTCCCTGGATGCAGAGGAGGTAGGATACGATTCGGCTCCTGATTACGAAAGGATAGTATCCCTTGACCCGGACCTCCTGCTCGCATATTCGGTGTCGGCAGCAAAGTCACCTTTCTTCTCGAAGCTCGAATCGCTTGGGGTGAGGGTGTTCATTGTAAACGAGCATCTGGAGCGCCATCCGCTTGCGAGGGCATCATATATCAGGCTTTTCGGGGCATTGGCAGGGAATATGGCTGCGGCGGATTCGGTTTTCACTTCTGTCAGGGACAATTACAGGTCGCTTGCGGATTCTGTGGCAGCATCCGTAAGACAGCCGAGGAAGGTCCTTATGAATATCCCGTACAACGACCAGTGGTTCATTCCTTCGGCGGACAATTATCTCTCGAGGCTTGTGGACGATGCCGGTGGGGAAGTGCTGGGGTCCGGAAGCGGAAAGGCGGCCTCTTCCACTATCTCGCTCGAGAAGGCATATTCCCTGAGTAAGGAGGCGGACTGCTGGCTGAATGTAGGCTGGTGCAGGACTATGGACCAGCTTCTGGGCGTTAACCCGCTGTTCCCGGATATGGTGGAAAACATTACCGCAAATGCTTCCCGGCGAGGATTCGATGTGGGGAGTGTGGTCTGGAATGACAACGCCAGGATGAGCCGTAAGGGCGGCAATGACATCTGGCAGAGCGGGGTGGTCAGACCGGATCTCGTACTCAAGGACCTGGTAGGTATCCTGCATCCTTCCGGAGAATGCAAGCCTTTGTATTACAGAGGTTTATAATCAGAAAACTATATTGAAATCCAGAATCGGGTTGCTGCACCAAGATCCTGTGACACGTGTCCTGCCGACGCTCCTTTCGCAGAGCATCTTCCTGCCGTCGAGTTCGATAGCTATGAGGTCACCTGTCCGGATATAGACCATCTTGGTGGCTTCAGCAATTGCTTCTTCGATGGCGGAACGGGAAGCGGAGCCATATTCGAAAACGGTCTTCCCGTCGTGCTTTAGGATGAAGGAATTGCCTTCGACTCCGAGAGTTACGGGATTGTACATCGGGACCGGAAGGAAAGAGGTATGGTCCAGGCAGGAAGCAGTCGCAAAGCTCTCCGGGGCTCCGTCGATCAGGTTTTCAGGGTATAGCAGGACTCCGAAATTAACGGCGTCGTAGTACCGGGACGCGAACTTCAGGCTGACGCTGCGGCCAGGCTTCAGTATCCTTGCAAATAGTACCGGGCTGAATGTCAGCTGTTCTACGAAATCCGGAGGGAAGAAATCCGCGTTGTCTTTCTCCCAAGTCGTATCAGGCCTGACTATGATGCGGCCCTGAGCCGTCTTGACGATTATATTCATTTTTGGAACAGTTTCCCGTTTTGGAATTTGCCCTGCAGCCTTGACAAAGCCTCGCTGAGTGCTTCTCCCTCGAGCGGCTTGCTGCGGGCTTCGTTGCGTTCCTTCTCGTATTGCTCCTTCAACCTGGCGAACTGGCGCTTCGTGTCCATCGTGAAGTCTCCGTCCTTTATCCATCCGAAATAGGAAGGCTCCGTCTCGAATATCTCCTTGACTGTCTTGCCTTTATGCTTTCCGAAATTGATTGTCGGGACATCGTCTTTCCCGAGGATGATCCTTCCGGCATAGTCCAGGGTCCTGGGCCTTCCGGCCACGGAAGCGAGGAACTGGACATCGTTATTAAGCGTCTGCTCGTGATACTTGTCAGGCTCCTGGTACATATCCAGCTGCCCTTTGAGGACTTCGAATGTAGCCATTGTGTCTGCCTCGGCTGAATGCGCTTTCTCGAAGTCTTCCCCTCCGCAGTAGAACCGGTAGGCAGCCTTGAGGTTGCGCGGCTCCATATAGTGGTAGATCGTCTGCACATCCACCATCAGCTTCGAGTGAAGGTCCACGTCCAGGGATTCCAGGGTCCGGCGGGCTTTCTCCTTGTTATGCTCCGGAACGCCCGGGTCCGCGATCCTGCGCTCGCAATATGCCCTTACCCTTTCGATTTCCTCGGAGAGCATCGGCAGGTCGAACTTGGCTGAATTGAAACCGGCCAAGTCGCTGTCCTTCAGCCAGGAAACCACTTCCGGAGCAATCTCCAGGAAAAGCTTTTCATCCGCTACATCCGAATCCTGGATGCCGTTGACTTTAGAGGCGGATTCATCGATGTGCTTCTGGCATTTGTTTACATAGTCCCAAGGTTTCACCCGCCACGTCTTCGTCTCGTGGTGGTGGTCAGGGAATACTTTTACGAAGCTGAGCTCGACTATACAGTCGTTGACGATACTCAGGCCTGTGCTTTCGATGTCGAAAAACAGCAGAGGCCTCTGCAGGGATAGTTCCATAGCTGTCGGTGGGAAGGAAACCTTACTGGACCATTATAGGCATCAGGATACCGCAGATCTTTTCGCTTCCGGTCTCTTCCTCAGCCGGAACGATGAGGGCTGCCCTGCGGGCATCCGCAAACTTCATCACCACGGTCTCGCAATTCATATTCGCGAGGATTTCGGAGAGGAACGTGGACTTGAAACCGATGGAAAGCTCATCTCCGCTGTAGTCGCAGCTGACTTTTTCATAGGCTGCGATAGCGAATCCGAGATCCTGTGCGGTGATCTCCATCTGGCCCGGCTTGAGCTCGAGCTTGATGTGGTTGGAAGCCTTGTTGGCGCAGACTGCGACGCGCCTTACCGTGTTCAGGAACCTGGCCCTGTCAATCTTGAGGACGGAAGCGTTGTTCTGAGGAATCACGTCACGGTATTTAGGATACTTGCCGACAATCAGTCTGCAGACCATCGTGGTCCTGTCGAAGGTGAACACCACGGTGCTGGAGTCGAAGGTGATCTCCACATTGTCCTTGCTCTTGTCCACGATCGACTTCAGCACGGCTGCCGGTTTCTTGTGGAGGATGAACGAGCATTTCTGGGGGGCCTTGACTTCATTCGCAGTGTAGCATATGAGCTTATGGGAATCGGATGCCACCAGAGTGGTCGATTCGGTGTCGAAGTCGAAATAGATACCGTTCATCGCCGGCCTTATCTCATCGTCCGCAGTTGCGTAGATGGTGCTGTTGATGCCTTCGATGAGGCAGTCGGCAGGGAAGTCGATCTTCTCGGCATCCTCACCGGCACCCTTGATCTCGGGATAATCCTCTGCAGGGAAGAACGGGAGCACGGAATTACCGCTTGTCCAGTTGCACTCGATGGAAGTGTCGCTGGCCGTCCTGATGGATACAGGCTGGTCAGGGAGCTCCTTCAGGAGGTCGATGATGTGCCTTGCAGGAACGGCGATCTTGCCTTCCTCTTCCGTTGTGTCCACTTCGATCTCGGTCCTGAGGGTGAGCTCGGAATCCGATGCCGTGACTTCGAGGATGTTACCCTTGAGGTCGAACAGGAAGTTCTCGAGGATAGGAAGGGCAGACTTTGCTGGAATGGCCTTCGAGATGTTCATCAGTCCTTTGAGGAGTTCTGTACTGGAGACGTTGAATTTCATATTTCCGTGTTTTTAATTATTCGTGCAATTACGCAAATATAATAATATTCCCTGAATAATCTGATATTCCGTGGCATCTTATTTGAAAAATCAAAACCCGGAATTTTATGTAAACAAAAACAATATGTCAGAAATGAAAAAAGGTTTTATTACAGTGCTGCTGTCGGTGCTTCTGAGCGTCCTGGCGGCTTACGGTGTCGTCAAGGCGGCGAACATCGGTGAATCTGAAAAAACGGCATTGGTGCAGGACGGTACCGTTACAAGGACTGTCAATCTGGCACAGTCCGACTATCCTGACCTGACCTATGCTGCCGAGGCTGCCGTCGAGGCAGTCGTCTATGTCGAAGTGACAGCCACCCAGCAATACCAGATCGACGATCCTTTCTTCCGTTTCTTCTTCGGAGATAGCACCCCTCAGTCCAGGCAGGTCCAGGGCAGCGGATCGGGTGTCATCATCCGTCAGGACGGCTATATCGTAACCAACAACCACGTGGTCGCGAATGCAACCAAGATCAACGTTACCCTCAATGACAACAAGACCTATGAAGCAAGCGTGATCGGTACCGATCCGGCCACCGACGTGGCTTTGATCAAGATCGATGCAAGCGGACTGCCGACCCTCCAGTTCGGCGATTCCGACAAGCTCAGGCTCGGTGAGTGGGTGCTCGCAGTCGGAAGCCCTCTGGGTTACCAGCTCCGTTCCACCATCACGGCAGGTATCGTAAGTGCCAAGGGACGCCAGATGGCCCACGACCCCAGGGAGAAGACCACCCTTCAGATAGAGTCCTTCATCCAGACCGACGCTGCCGTCAATCCTGGCAACTCCGGCGGAGCCCTCGTCAACAAGACCGGGGAGCTTGTGGGTATCAACACCGCCATCGTCTCCCAGACAGGTGCATATTCTGGCTATTCCTTCGCGGTTCCTTCCAACATCGTCAAGAAGGTAGTCGGCGACCTCATCGATTTCGGATCCGTCAAGAGGGCGGTACTCGGCATTACGATGAGCGACCTCACCGAAGCCCTTGCCAAGAATCTGAAATACGAGTCGGTCGACGATATGACGAAAAAATTGAAACTTTCTTCCTTGAACGGCGTATATATTAACGAGGTTGTCAAGGGCGGATCCGCCGACAAGGCAGGGATCAAGGCGGGCGATGTGCTCGTAGCCATTGACGGACAGAAAGTAAGCAACGGCTCTGAAGTCCAGGTCAAGGTCAATTCCTTCCATCCGGGCGACAAGGCCAGGCTTACCGTCGTAAGGGACGGAAAGGAGAAGAACATAGAAGTCGAATTCCAGTCCAGCAGCTCGGAGACGGGAACCGTCGTAGGTGATGGCGAAATCGCATTCTACGGCGCTACCCTCAAGGAAGCTTCCCAGGAAACCCTCGCCAAGTTCGGTCTGAAGACCGGTGTGGAGGTAGTATCCGTGGGAACGGGCAAGATGCAGGAGGCCGGTGCGACCGAAGGTATGATAATCACCTACGTCAACGACGCAGCTGTCAGCAAACCTCAGGATGTCGTGGACATCGCCAAGAACGCCAGGAGGTCCATCTATGTCGAAGGCATCACAGCCAACGGCAAGAAGGCATACTTCGGCTTCGGCAAGGAGTAGTGATTGCTGATTTAAAGAATATATGAGACAACTTAAGATTACAAAATCCATCACCAACCGCGAGAGCGCGTCCCTGGACAAATACCTGCAGGAGATCGGTCGCGAAGAGTTGGTTTCCCCGGAAGAAGAAGTCGAACTTTCCCAGAGAATCAGGAAGGGCGACCAGAAAGCCCTCGAGAAGCTCACCAGGGCCAACCTGAGATTCGTGGTGTCCGTTGCGAAACAGTACCAGAACCAGGGTTTGAGCCTTCCTGACCTGATCAACGAGGGTAACCTCGGCCTGATCAAGGCAGCTGAGAAATTCGACGAGACCAGGGGTTTCAAGTTCATTTCCTATGCTGTGTGGTGGATCCGCCAGTCTATCCTCCAGGCTCTTGCTGAGCAGTCCAGGATCGTCAGGCTTCCTCTCAACCAGGTAGGTTCGCTGAACAAGATCAACAAAGCTCTGTCTCAGTTCGAGCAAAAGAACGAAAGGGCACCTAGCAACGAGGAACTTTCGGAGATGATAGACATACCTCAGGACAAGATCTCAGACACCCTGAGAGTGTCCGGAAGGCACGTCTCCGTGGATGCTCCGTTCGTGGAAGGCGAAGACAACAGCCTTCTGGACGTGATTCCTAACGACGATTCACCTATGGCCGACAAGGGCCTCGTGAACGAGTCGCTGAGCACCGAGATCGAAAGGTCCCTCCAGATCCTGACCGCACGCGAGCGTGAAATCATCAAGAGTTTCTTCGGCATCGGTTGCCAGGAGATGACTCTCGAGGAGATCGGTGAAAGGCTCGACCTCACCCGCGAGCGTGTGCGCCAGATCAAGGAGAAGGCGATCCGCAAGCTCAAGAAGCCATCCGCAAGCAAACTCCTGAAAACCTACCTCGGCTGATGACCCCGGAACAATTCATTGCCAGGAAGGCTTCAGAAGCCATCAAGGCATTGTACAATGCAGATGCCGATCCGGCAACACTGCAAGTAAGCGTTACACGCAAAGAGTTCGAAGGCGACTTTACATTAGTCGTCTTCCCTCTTTTGCGTATGTCCCATTCCACACCTGAGAATACGGGCAACGCTATTGGCGGCTGGCTCGTCGCAAACGTCCCTGAAATCTCCGGCTTCAACTGTGTGAAAGGATTTCTCAACCTGCTCCTTTCCAATGTTTACTGGAACGAGCTTTTCAAGGAAATAGCCACCGCTCCCGAGTTCGGTCAGCTTCCTTCTACCGGCAGGAACATAATGGTCGAATTCAGTTCTCCCAATACCAACAAGCCGCTCCATCTGGGACATATAAGGAACAACCTCCTGGGAGACTCGGTTTCCAGACTCCTTAAGGCAAGCGGCAACAACGTCCTGAAAGCTACCCTGGTCAATGACAGGGGCATCCATATCTGCAAGTCGATGCTCGCCTGGCTGAAGGTCGGCGAAGGCGCGACTCCGGAGTCTTCCGGAAAGAAAGGCGACCATCTGGTAGGGGATATGTACGTAGCTTTCAATGACATATTCACAAAGGAAGTGAAAGAGCTCGTGGCTGCAGGGATGAGTGAGGAGGAAGCCAAGAAGGAAGCCCCTTGCCTCAAGGAGGCGCACGAAATGCTCCGCAAGTGGGAAGCAGGCAATCCTGAAGTGCGCGACCTTTGGCAGCGTATGAACAAGTGGGTGCTCGACGGCTTCGCCGACACCTACGACGCCCTCGGAATATCCTTTGACAGGGTATATTTCGAAAGCCAGACCTACCTCCTTGGCAAGAGCCTGGTACAGAAGGGCTTGGATATGGGAGTATTCGTGAAGGACCCTGACGGTTCCGTATGGTGCGACCTCACTGCCGACGGCCTCGACAGGAAGCTCCTGCTCCGCTCTGACGGCACATCCGTATACATTACCCAGGACATCGGCACTGCTGAGAGACGCTTCGCTGAATACAACCTCGATTCCCACGTCTACGTCGTGGGAGACGAGCAGAACTACCACTTCCAGGTGCTCAAGCTCATACTCTCCAAGCTCGGATTCGACTGGGCCGAGAACATATTCCACCTCTCGTATGGAATGGTCGAGCTGCCGGAAGGCAAGATGAAATCCCGCGAAGGCACCGTAGTCGATGCCGATGACCTCATCCAGAAGATGTATGAAGAGGCGAAGGCTACTTCCGAGGAGTCCGGCAAGCTCGCTGACCTCAGCGAGGATGAGAAGGAAAATCTCTACAGGATGATAGGCCTCGGAGCTCTCAAGTATTTCATAATCAAGGTAGATCCGAAGAAGACGATGCTCTTCAATCCGAAGGAATCGATCGACTTCAACGGCAACACCGGTCCTTTCATACAGTACACCCACGCCCGCATCAGGAGCATACTCAGGAAGGCAGCCGAGAAGGGGATAGACTACTCTGCCGGCACCTTGCCTCAGGTCGATCTCAGCGCCAAGGAAATCAGGCTTATCAAGCTCCTGAACCAGTTTCCTCAGAAGGTAGCTGAAGGGGCGGAAGCCTTCTCTCCGGCAGTCGTAGCTAATTTTGCCTACGACATCGCCAAGGAATTCAACCAGTATTATCACGAGACTCCGATCCTGAAGGAAGAAGATGCCGGCCTGCTCAAGGCGAGGCTGGTGCTTATAGACACCCTGTCTGCGGTCCTTCGTTCCGCGATGGGCATCCTCGGAATCGAACTGCCTGAAAGAATGTGATCCGGACCGACTATATGTTCCCGACCTCGAAGAAAGAGGTCGAAGCATTGGGATGGGACTACATCGATGTCATCTTCTTTACCGGTGACGCCTTCGTGGACCATCCTTCGTTCGGTACCGCGTGCATATCCCGATGGCTCCAGAAGTTCGGTTACAGGGTCGCGATCGTGCCTCAGCCTAACTGGAGGGACGATTTGCGGGATTTCCGCAAACTGGGGACACCCCGGCTCTACTTTGCAGTCAATTCCGGAGCGATGGACTCGATGGTGAACCATTACACGGCCGGAAAGAGACTGCGCCACGATGATGCATATACTCCTGAAGGCAAGGCCGGACAGAGGCCTGACTATGCCGTAAGCGTATATACCAGGATACTGAAGGAAATCTATCCGGATGTACCGGTGGTCATCGGTGGTGTGGAAGCATCTCTCCGCCGCCTTGCCCACTACGATTATTGGAAGGACGAACTGCTCCCCTCCATACTCGAATGGTGTCCGGCAGATTATCTCTGCTACGGGATGGGGGAGAAGCCGATGCTGGAGCTTACCCGGGCGATCGAGGCCCAGAGAAGCGACCGCCTTATCAGGCAGATTCCGCAGCTGGCTTTCAAGATGAGCGGCAAATGGAAGGTAAAGGATCCCCTGGTACTCCATTCATTCGAGGAATGCAAGCGTGACAAGGCCGCCTTCGCAGAGAATTTCCACCTGATCGAGACCCACGCCAATATGATGCATCCTTCGACGATAATCGAACCTGTCGGCGACGGTTTCATCCAGGTCAACCCGCCCTATCCTCCGTCAACTACCGAGGAAATGGATTCCTTCTGGGACCTTCCGTTCACGAAACTCCCTCATCCCCGTTACAAGGGAAAGCGGATCCCTGCATATGATATGATCAAGGATTCCATCATCACACACAGGGGATGCTTCGGAGGCTGCAATTTCTGCACTATTGCAGCGCACCAGGGCAAGTTCATCCAGTCCCGCTCCAAGGAATCCATCGTGGCCGAGGTGAAGAAACTGGTGAAGATGCCTTCTTTCCGCGGGAATATCTCCGACCTCGGGGCTCCGACTGCGAATATGTACGGAATGAAGGGAAAGAATCCTGAACTGTGCGACAAATGCCGCCGGAAGTCCTGTCTCTTCCCGAAGGCCTGTCCGAACCTGGACAGGTCGCACCGGCAAGTGCTGGAACTGTATAAAGCCGTGGATTCCGTTCCTGGAGTCCGCCATTCCTACATCGGAAGCGGAATCCGGTATGACCTTTTCCTTACCGAAGACGGTTTCGTGGATGATACATCACGCGCATATCTGAGGACCCTTATCCTAGACCACACTTCAGGCCGCCTGAAAGTGGCTCCGGAGCACACGGAGGACAAGGTCCTGCATTATCTGGGAAAACCTTCCTTCAAGTTGTTCGAGCGCCTTCGCTTCGAGTTCGACAAGATATGTTCACGCGAAGGACTGCGTACCGGGATAGTGCCGTATTTCATCTCATCCCATCCCGGATGCACGATGAAGGATATGGAGAACCTGTCGCGCCATCCGGCATTGAAGGGTATCTATATGGATCAGGTACAGGACTTTACCCCAACCCCTATGACTACTTCGTCCGTGATGTTCTACACCGGTCTCGACCCGCGTGACCTCAAACCGGTATTCGTGGAACGCGACCCGGAGAAAAAACGCCGCCAGAAGTCCTTCTTCTTCAAGTCCAGGTAGCCCGGTTCAGTTTTTTTGCAAAAAAAACTTGCAACTGTGTTCTGATTCAGAAAAAAGTCTTAATATTGCACCTGGTACTTAACGAATAATTATTTCAAGACAGTTTTTGACTATGGCTCCAGATCAGAAGAAAAGGCACGTGGTAAGCTACGAGAATATGTCAGAGGAACTTTCAAACGCTTTCAATGAAAAATACCCCAAAGGCTTCGGAGATTATCTCCCGGACCTTGTAAAATATACTAAACCAGACGGAACGCCTTTCTATGCGGTAACAGTTGAAACTTCCGATTCGATCTATCTCGTCAAGATCAAAGTGAAGACTGATGACGCAGAAGCCCTGGAGAGATGGCTTGAGGGAGAGGAAGATGCTGAGAACGAAGAAGTTGCAGGAGCTTCCGCAGGAGATGCAGGCGACGCTACCCTTCCAGATGACAATATCTCCCAGTACGGTGGAGACGACTCCGGAGACGACGCATAATTTAAATCTCTATAGTTATGAAAAACTTTTTACACTTCCTGTCAGGCATTCTTTTGCTGCTCGCTATGGTTTCTTGCGAGCGTCTTAACCCAGAAGTCTATTTCAAGGAGACCTCCACAGGGAGGAACGTTCTATCGTTTACTTTGAACAAGGAGAAAGTGTATCAGCAGATCAGCGGAGGCGTTCCTTCATACGCTCCGTTAATGCGCCATGCTACCTATAAGGAGGAGGACGGGAATATCATCGTCAGTGCTCGACTGCACCACAAGTGCTTCTCTTTCATTTCTTTTACCGTCCCTGCAGATAAAGTTACCGAAAGCGCTGAGTTGACGCCTTCGGTAGTTTTCGAGTATCTTTACCTGCCGCAGATCGCGCATTGGGGAGCTCCTGAAACAGGGCCGGGCTATACTGCCACACCGCTCGTCATAGACAGGAAGGCGGAGTATCGCAAATTGACGGTGAAGAGTTCCACTCTAAGCATCCGCAAATGGGCCGAGGATGAGAAGATCCTTTCTGGCAATTTCACTATGACCGGCCAGTATTCCGACAGCACGGGCAAGGTGCACAAGTTCCGGGTGACTGACGGAATGTTCGACGTGACGGATCAGGCATATCCACTTAACTGATAGCCTGTTACGGCATCAGTTCGCTTTGCGGACAGAAGACGACTTGGAGACTTCGTGGAGATTTACTCCGATGTTGCGCCCTTCAGGTGTGCGGTATGTAAGGTTCGACGCACCGCTTGAATCTATGTCTATCGTCTCGGCTGCAAAGACCGAAGCTTTGCTCGCTCCGGAAAGATCTATGCTGACATTGTTGGCATAGAGATCTTCCGTGTCAAGTTTCGAAGCCCCTGAAACATCGGCATCCAATACTTCGGTCTTGCCGCTGAGAACCAATGAGCAGGCTCCTGAAACATCCAGTTTGACTGTCCTGTATTCACCGGTGAAATTGAACTTCGAGGCACCGGAAGCTTCCAGGTTGAGTTTGTGTGCGTTGATCTTGAAATTCCCCTTCGATGCACCGGATATCTCTATATTCGCAACGGAGGTATTGGCGGTTATGGAGAGGTTGCTGGCTCCGCTTACCTCGGCGTCGAATTTGGCTGCACTGAATCTGAGGTTGCTGATCTTGCTCGCCCCGGAGAGCTCCAGTTCGAATGTCTTCTGGCCGATGTTGAATGCGTCAGGACAGGTGAACTTGCTGGCTCCCGACATCTCCAGGCTCGTAAGTTCCGGCATCGTGATATCGGCGATTATCGACCAGCTGCCAAGTCTGCGCATTATGTTGGACGGAGCATTCTTCAGTCCGATCTTAAGTTCGGAGTCTTCCACTTTTACGACCAGATATTTCTCAAGCACGTCAGGTACGGAGATCTGTACGCTGTAATTGTTTGATTTCCTTAGTCTTACGTCTGTGACGGAAGACACGTCCAAACCGTTGAAATCCTTGAAGGCATAGGTGTTGGTAACGTAGTTGATCTTTTCAGGTTCGGTTGCATTCAGAGCGACAACCGCCGACAGTACAACGATGATAACAGAAATTAACTTTTTCATATCCTTTGTTTTGATTTATTTCGACCTGTTTACTTTTCGTACTCCATCGAGCAATTTGCCGTAGTATTCCCTGAGGATCGCAGCCTTGGTTGCATCGTCGAGTTCATCCGGGAGCTGGTCGATCAGGGGAATGGCTTCCTCCGTGATGCTCCTCAGAGTGTTCTCTACAGAACCGTCGTAGTCCTTTGCCAAAGCTTTGCCGTAGAGGGCGGCAGTCCTGTCTGAATATGCCCTGTACACGCCTGCAGGGTCGTTGCCCCACATCTTTCCGAATCTTGTCCCGACGGTCAGGAGGATTGCTGCGGCAGCTGCGATCCCTATCGCGAAATACCTGACGTTCCAGCGCGGCCTGAGAGTACGAGTCTCAGTATTCTCCTTCAGGACTCCGTCCAGTTTGGACGTGAACCTCTCAAGATGGCCAGCAGGAAGTTCCTCCACATCGAAGGTCTCTGCATTCTCTCTTATATATTTTTCCAATTCAGACATCTCACTTAAATAACGTTCGTAATATTGATTTGTTACATCGATTTCAGGA
The DNA here is from genome assembly GCA_905235085.1 of uncultured Bacteroidales bacterium. Classification (GTDB taxonomy): domain Bacteria; phylum Bacteroidota; class Bacteroidia; order Bacteroidales; family UBA932; genus Cryptobacteroides. The sequence goes on from CAJOKD010000015.1 coordinate 32,063, forward strand.
TTTCTGCAAGCCGTGTCCTGGCTCTTGAATATTGCACCCTGACAGTCGCCTCGAGAGCCCCAGTATACTTTGCAACCTCTTCGTAGTCAAGTCCTTCCAGTAATACAAGGTTCAAGACCAGTTGGTTGGAATAGGGAAGCCCCGAGATGGCTTTGCGGATTTTCTCCACGCCGGCTCGGCCTTCAAGTTCTACGTGGCCGCCTGAATCGTCCTGGTCCACAGGAGCGAAATACTCGGGCGCTTCCTCCATCCCATATTCCTCCAGGAATAGCTGCTCGCGCTTATTCTTCCTAAGCACATCGATTGACTTCCGGATGCAAGTCTTCGTCAGCCAGGCATTAGTCTGGATTTCGGTCAGCGGCTTGAGGTTGGACGTAAGGAATTTCAGGATAGTGTCCTGCATTATCTCCTCGGCCTCTCCGGAATCGTGGAGGATGCGGAAGCTGGTGTTGAACAGCTTCCGCGCGTAGGTATTGTAGAATTTTACCGATTCCTCCCGAGTCATTGAATTTTTCGCTTTCGTATTAATAACGTACGATTGCCGTCATTGTTACAAAAGTATCAAAAAATCATGACCCGTACGAATGCATTCCTCCCAAAAGGAGATTTACTCCGAAATAGGTGACGAGGACGCAGATGAATGCGGCAATGGTGAACCAGTGGAAGAAGCGAGGGTTCCTGAAAGCCTTGATGGAACTGCCATGGAGGGCGAAGGAATAAACCAGCAGAGTCACGAGAGCCCAAGTTTCCTTCGGGTCCCAGGCCCAGTAGCTACCCCAGGAAATATTTGCCCAGACGGCCCCCAGGAAGGTCCCGAAAGTAATCAGGAACACAGCCGGGTACAGGATGACAAGGCTCACGTCCCGTAGCAGTTCCAGCGACTCCTTGTTGCGCACCACCACACCGAGGATTCCGTTGATGGCTACCAGCCCGAAGAGGGTGTAGGACATCATCATAGACACCACGTGGATGGAGAGGAGAGGTGAGCGGAGTACCGGCATCAGAGGCATGATCTGGATTTCCGTTCCGGAACGGCTTGCCATCAGCATTGTGAATCCCGCCAGGAGGAAGCCAAGAGGCTCGATGAGAGGGAAACGCTTGTGGAAGAGCAGGATGGCCAGGGTTGAAAACCAAGCCATCAGCATCATTACGTTATACCGCCCAACATACGGACCGGTTCCGGAAACGTACCACCGCAGGGCTATTACCAAAGTGAGGTACAGCCAAACTAAGAGGGCGACAACTGCCCCTGTGACGACCATCCGGCGAGGGAACTTTTTCTGCCTTGACAATAGTATTGCCCCGGCAAGGAACAGAAGGATGCCCAGCGTGAGGCACAGCATGAACGGTACTTTCGGCCGCGCCAGACGGGTGTAAAGCCTTTCGGCCTTCTCTTTCTTCGGAGTAGGGAGGACATCCTGGGCCACCTTCACCTGGTAGTCCCTTATTCCTCCCAATATCTTCACAGCTTCGGCGTCATTCCCTTCCCTGACGGACTCGATTACAGCCTCGGGAGCCTTCTTTATGAAAGACCAGAGGTCAGGATTGTCAGAGACCTTTTCCGGAAGTTCATCCATACTGGAATACCAGGAAATCCGTCCCGTGGAATCTGCCACTGGGAATACCTTCACCTTCGGCAAACCCTCAAGCGCTGCATCGAACCCCTTCTCGTGGAGGTAGTTGTCAAAAGAGCAGACTCGGTGCCCGTAATACACATACATATTCCCAAGTCCGTCCTTCACGGCATTCGACTTAGCTGATGCAGGAATTGATGGAATCAGGAATATGGCTGCAGCCAGCGTAGTGGCTGCAGTGACCTTCTTAAGGGCAGCGCGGAACCTGGTGTCCTTCTGGAAGAAGAAGCCTATCATTGAGATGAGCAGGAGGAGGTATCCGGCATAGGTGATCCCGACTCCCCAAGGATCGTGGCTGACGGCCAGGATGCTGCCCATACCGTCCTGATCATAGTCGGCCTGGTAGAATCTGTAACCATGGTACTTGGCTATGTTGTTCATGGAGATCTCATATCCATAGCCTTCCGGGAGGAAGGTTATGTCCGAGCGATAGTCCGAAGGCATCTTCGAACCGCTGTGGAAGTCGATGTCGAACTTGTTCAGCCTTATGCTGAACGGCAGAAGTGCGGAGCCTCCGTCATCCAGCTCGAAATGGTCCTCTGTCATGTCCTGGCGCAGGTGGATGCTGCCACTCTCTCCGAAGAGATGGGTCACCAGAGCGCCGGCAAGGATCAGAACTAATGCCAGATGGAGGCACATCGTGAATACCTTCTTCGGAATGCCGCGCTTGATGAGGTAGATCAGGTCAGCAATGGCAACTACGGCCCATAATACGATGAACAGGGGGTTGTGATAAATCCACCGGAAAGCAAAAGGAGTTCCGTGGATCTTTTCAAGGATGGTGGCGGCCATCATCGCTACGATGAGGACCGCCAGCAATCCGAAGGAAAGGTATTTGAGTAAACGTTGCATCAGATTGAATCTACGAATTTGATCACAGCATCACGCTCTTCCTTAGAGAGTTTCGAGAACTTCTCTGCGGAAGGATAAGCATCACTTTGCCTGCTGAAACCGTGCCACATGATAGCCTCAAGAGTATTTCTTGCTCGGCAGTCATGAAGCCTGTCTGCAGCACCCGTATTGACCTGCGACAGACCGCGTCCCCAGAGCGGGGTGGTACGGCACCAAGTGCCGTGGATGTCGTTCGCCATATAGAGCCTGTGCTGGATGAAATCCGAATATGGATAGATGGTCTGGTGGGCGTATCTCGGGAGAGGTTTACCTTCGTTCATGGCCGGAGACCAGTAATTGTCATCCCTGGTCTCCCACTTTGCCCTGTGGCAGGAAGCGCAGCCCATTTCGTTGAACAGTTCCTTTCCTCTCTGGACTTCTTCATCCTGCAGGTTCCTTGCGCGAGGAATGGAAAGCCCCCTGTGCCAGACCATGAAATCGTAGAATTCGTCGGCACTCATCTCCGGCTCGAAATTATGGTACTTGTTGTCGAACTGGTTGGTGCTTGGAGAAAGCAGGGCGAACACAGCCTCGGAAACCTCTGCCTTTGTCACTGAACCGTCACCGTTCACATCGACCCAGTAAGGAGAAGAGGTGTCAGCCAGGATTGCCTCAAGGACATCATCGTTCTCGGACATCGCCTTGGCCCATGCAACTGTAGTATAGAGGAAAGGACGGTCCGGACGTGAAACGTTGGTAATGTTCCAGATGGCGTTGGCACCGGCTCCGTCCTGGAGGGTGCCCCTGGTCATAGCGTAGGTGAACTTCTTTAAGAGTTTGCCGTCTTTGTAAGCGTCTCTTTCATAGTACCTTCCGTTGGCATCGAAGCCGGCTCCGTTAGCTCCGGCCTGCCAGTTGTGGTAATATGCCGAAGCAGCAAAATCGTTGGCTCCTTTGTCCCAGAAAGCAGGATTCAACTCCACGTACTGTGCTTCAGCACGGTACTGCTCACGGATGTCATCCTGGTCGATGGCATCGATGATTCCGGATCCGATCACACCGATGGTCGATTCGAGCCTGTAGCCGATAGTTGCGCCGGCAGCCCTTGCGGAAGCATGCGGGGTAGGATCGGTGTTGTAGGCGCTCTCCGGAATCAGGACCTCTGGATAGATGAGGGAATATGCCTCACCATCCTCGAATGTCATAGGGAGGCCGGAAGGCATGGAACCTACTGTGTGCCAGATAATCTGGATCTTGCTCTCGTCGATCGGAGGAAGGAAAGGAGAGTTCGCCATCGTCTGAGGCATACCCGTGACTTCTCCCACGTATGGACCGTCGTTGGTAGCATCCGTTCCGTAGGGATTGTTAGCTTCTCCGGTTGCGCGGTAAACCACTAACAGATAACCGTTTCCGGAGGCTTTGGATGTGTTGGCCTCGTACACGGTCTGTCTCTTGCCGTGTCCGTAACCCGGATGGCAATCCAGGCAGGACTTGCGGACATGAGCCGGTCCCAGTCCTTTGAAAGGAGGAGTGGCCAGTGTGACGTTGCGCTCGAAGAAGAACTCACCGTGGACGAAAGGCTGCATCAGGCCTTGTTCCCTTACTGCCGGAGTCTCATCTTCGTAGCAACCTGCAAGGACATTGTCCGTCGTGCCAAGTTCTCCGCCTGGATACCATTCCGAAGCCTCGAAGTTGCCTACGGCCTTGCCCACGAAGGAACTTTCGCCACCGCCGCACTCGGATCCTGACTCATTCTCGTTGATACAAGCGTTGAATCCCAGTGGAATGAGACAGCATAAATAAAGGAAGTGCTTGATATTCATCTTGATCATTATTAGTCAATAGCTGCTGCTGCCCTTTCGAGAGCGTCGGTGAGGGAATCGATGGCATCGATGGCGTCTCCAACATAAGCGGCCTTGTAGTCATCCACGAAGTGACCGCTCTTGATGCAGATCTCCAGCTTTGCGAGGGCGTCAGCAAGAGCGCTCTTCACTGCAGAAGCTTCTGCGGTATGGTATTTCTCAAGGAAAGCGAGGAATGAATCCTGTGCAGCGCTGGCGGCCTCATAGCTGCCGTAGATACTGTACTGGACCGAGAGGATGTTGTTCTTGAAGTCCACGAAGGAATTCTTTGAATAAGGAGACTCGATGTAGCTCTCGTCCTCTCCGTTGTGAGCCTGTCCCATCTTGGAAGAAGCGACCTCGTCGGTGATTCCGGCGCAGCCAGCGGAAAGGACGGTCTTGGCAACCCTCTGCCAGCTTGCATACGTGCTGCCTGCAGCGGCGGCTCCCAGCATGTCCTCGCCATAAGTGTTCTCCAGGCCGTTGACGGTGCAGTTCAGTTCTGCTTCCTCGACAGCATCCTTCTGAGCCTGAGGAGCATTCGGATTCCAGGATACGTTCAGTTGATAGAGGGATGTCATAAGGTCTTCTGAAACTGCTGAGGCGTAGATCAGTTCTTCACGGCCGGAGACACCGGTACCGGCGAATTCCTCGGCTGTCTCTACGCCCTTGAGGTCTGCGACCTTGCGGTTCGCTCCGTCGCGGAACAGGACGAATTCGATTCCGTGGAAGCCGAGGGCCGTTTCGCCGAGCTGGGAGATGGCATCCACGCCATCCTCTTCAAGAGCGCTGATCACCTTGGAGTTGCTAAGGTTGTTTGCGAGTCCCTTGCGGTCGAGCGGCCAGCTGTCGATGTGAGGGTCGATGCTGAAGTCTGTTGCAGCACCGAAGAGGAAAGCCTCCGAAGCCTCCCAGTAAGCACGGGCGGCGAGGAAGTCGGTGCAGGCCTTGTCGATGTCAGCCTGTGTGACTGAAGCGATGCCCTTTGCGTTCATGGCCTGGATGTCATTGCAGAGGACTTCTCCGGCTGTGGCAAGCTTACCGTAAGTGCTGTAGATTACGTTCGGGACGTATTTCTCGGCAGCGGCCTTGATGGCCTTCTCGTAAGCGCTCAATTCGTTGGTGACAGGATCGTCGTGGTTGCAAGAAACCAGCGTCATTGCGCCCAATGCGCATATGACTGCTGAAAGGATAAATGATAAGTTCTTTTTCATCATATAGTACTTTATTGAAAATTGTCAATGTTTGAAGAAGCCTGCGTATGCAACACCTATATTGATTGAAGGCTCGTTATTGAATCCCGAAGGGAGGAACCTGTGCATGTATTCGCACTTGACGGCTATCTCCGGGGCCGGCATCCAGTTCAAACCTGCGGAGAAGACAGTCTTGCATGTATATTTCATAAGAGTCTGCCCGTCTGCAGGTACATAGGAGTTGTAATGGTCGCCCCTAGCGAAGACGAACAGTTTCTGGTCTTTGCCGCGTTCGGAGAAGAACGGCAGGATGTCGTAGCCGGCTTCGAGTCCGGTAGCGTAGGCTTCGCGGCCCACCGGACGCCTTGAATATGGAGAGCCGTTGCCGGCCCTGTTGGCCTTGATCTTTGAGATCGTGACGCAGTCGTCGAGATGACCGTAGTCAGCATTCCCCCTGACAATCAGGCGTTTCCCCTTGTAGGCGAAATCGAAAGCACCGAGCAGCAACGTTCCCTTGAGAGAGGAATACTGTTTCTCTTCGCCCGTGCTGTAGTTGATGCCTTTAAGGTCGTTCGGGTTACCGTTATGCAAGGTGTTTCCGGCGTATCCGCTGAGGCTGAGCCTGAGGTTCTTTATGGAAGTGTAGTCGATCCTGCATGCGAATCCCGGGCTGTTTGCCACCTTGAACTCGAAAGGGGAGCCGGCGCCGCTGTGGATGAACTTGTCCGTGTTGAACATCATTCCGTTCAGTCCTGCGACGACTATCGCTTCATATCTCCAGGAACCGACCTGCCCCCATATCCCTATACCCGTGTCGTGCCAGGTAGAAGGAAGTATAGTATATTCACCCTCCGGACGGTAGACATTGAAGAAGTTGAGCGGCTCGTGGGCATTGTTGAGGCCTCCTACAGGTACCACCATGTGGCCCATGCGGACATTCAGCTGAGGAAAGAAGGTCTTCTGGATCCAGAACTGCTCCAGTTCCACCTCTCCGCCTTTCTCGATTTCGGATTCCCACTCGGCGGCTTCTTCATATTCACGCTCATACGCAGTTCCGGTGCCGGTGTGCTCGAACTCGAGCTCGGACTGCATGGACCAACCCTTTCCGAAATCATACCCTAGGTATATGACTGCATGGGGGATGTCCGCGCGGCCGTGGCTCGGATCCTTGGCATACTGGTCTGGCTTTGAATAGCGGTATGGACTGTCACTATAGAAATTGCGGCTGAGGGCCACTTCGCCGTATCCGCCGACTTTAATATGCTGTGCACTCAATGTGAGAGGGCAGCACAAGATGAAAAGCAGGATTACACTTTTTCTCATAGCGTACAAAAGTACGTCTAAAGCAAGCCCTGCACAATCCTAACAAGTGAGTACTTATTCGTTTTAAAAGTAACCTTAAATTGTGATTTTGACTACATCGTCGGTTTTTTGTCGCAACTATTCCATCAGCAAGTCTGCAGGGAAGCGTGACAAAGAGTGTTGCTTCCGTTCCTTGCGATGAACAGATATTCCTCGTCCGAAGCCTTCTTCACTCCGAAGGTAACATTGTCCCCTTCGCGGACCTCGCGTCGGAAACTGAGGTCTATCCTGGTGAACAAACCGCTGGATATCCTATCCTTAGGGAGCATGTTGTAGAACATCTCCACGTAGCGTCCGTTGTTCATGTGGCCGTTGAAATCACATTCGCTGTAGCCGATCTCGGTGGTTTTGACCAAGTCTGGGATGAAATCGGTGAAACGTCTAGGATTGCGGCATGGGACTGGAATCTCGCTGGTCTGGAGGCCGAGGTCCGGATTGATAGGCCTTCTGGAATCAATGTCGATCACGCACCATTCGGTAGTGCCTCTGCCTATTTCCTCACCTTCATCGTTTGTTATCTTTACGCATCTGTTATATGTAAGATCTCCTTTGCTCCTGGCCGGCCAGACGAAGACATTGAACAAATCGTACAGCCTTGGTCTTACATCTATTTCGAAGGCGGACCTTAGCAGCACCCATGATCTTCCGGATGCTTTCATGACGTCTATTCCTGCGCCTTCCTTTCGGATATTCTGTCCTATTGCGTTGATGATGCTGTTGCACATCGACGGTACTGTTGCATGTCCCTGGAAATCGATGTTCTCAGGAGCGACCGTGTATTCGTAAGAGTTCATTGCCTGATGCTGTTTTCGTTTTTCCGAGAACAAAGTTATGTCAATTCGCTTATGTGACGAAAATAGTGTGGTACAAAGCATATTAAATGTGATGAAAGTCTTGTTTGGCGGAAAATATGTGCTAAATTTGGGATGAAAATAGGATTAATCAATTTTCGTCCCTATTAGATATGATATGTAATTTTGGCTGTTGGGATTAAATTATGTTGATATGAACACTCCGTTGCGCGTCTCAAAAGGATATGGAAAGCAGGTCAAGTATGCTGTCTTGATGCCACTGTTCTTCTTCGTTTTCATTTCTGTTTACCATCCTTTCGGTTTCGTAGATTTCTTCGATGGGATCGGAGGGAAGGCCTGGCAGTTCCATCTGCTGATGCTGAGCTGCATATGCATCGGTGTCTTCTCCTTGACGAGACTGGTATTCAGTGTGTTGTATAAGTATATACCTTTCAAGTGGTGGCACTATGTGGTCTGGTGCGCCGGCGAGGTTATGGTCTGCGCCCTGTTCGAGGCTCTGTACACGTCGCTATTTTATGCAGGCAGCGGAGGACTTTCATATTTCAATGCCCTGGCATACTGCAGCAGGATATCTTTCCTTACCTTGGTATATTCCTTCTTGATCCTTATCCTGATGAGGATCATAACCAACAAAAACTCAGATATTTCCGCAGCTATGGAGGCTCCTGTGGACAAAATGGTCAAGTTCTATGACGAGCATAAGCGTCTGAAACTGACCATCGATCCTTCGGTGATCCTGTACGTCAGCGCCGATGCCAATTATATCAATATCCACTATCTTGAGAACGACCGCATTAAGAAGTACCAGCTCCGCAATTCGATGAAGAGTTTCGATGCCGAGGCGAAGAAGCACGGACTTGTCCGCTGCCACAGGTCGTATTATGTCAACCCTCGCCACATCAAGGTTTTGAGCCGGGACAAGGAAGGAATAATCTACTCCGAGTTCACCATCGACGGCGTCAAGAGGATCCCCGTCAGCAAGCAATACTACGACCAACTCGCCAACCTTCTGTAGCGAGTCCCGACACGCCTTCCGCTTCCGTGACCTCCTAGTCGAAGAAGTTCCGGTAGAAGTTCAGCAGGATCGCGTAGCCGCTGAAGAACGGCCAGAACAGTGGCAGGAACAACCTCACGCAATAATACACGGAGTGCGTCCAGGCTTTGTCCTTCATTCCCAGGAGTATGAGTTCGGAAGTCAGCCAAATCGGCAGCGCCCCGACCCAGCAGATCAGGAACAATGGCAGGGTCAGTACCATTCCGAGGAAACGGAGGAACTTGTGACCGTGCCTGTGTTCCTTGAACTTGCCGAGCAGTCCCAGTACCCTGGAATGCAGTTCATCGCATAGGTCGGAATATATATCAGCCGGCGGAAGGTCTTGATGTTCAGCGAAATAAGAAGAAACCTCCATAGGCTCTCCGACCCGGATCTGGGCATCTCCAACCTGGAAGAAGAAATACTCGTAATCGATTCCGACAGGGACCACGTAGACCGGCTCTCCCAGTTCCTTGCTGGCCTGGAGTGCGATACGGAATATTCCTTTCTTGACGGGCAGCATACCCCTCTGGGCACGGTGCATACCCTCGCTGTAGATCGTGAACGGGACCTTATGGGCCAGGCACTCCACGATTTCATCGAAGGTAGCGAAATTCTTCGCGACTTCCTGGAGACCGTCCCTCTGCCTCGCAAGCGGAAGTATCCGCAGCCAACGCATTATCTTCGCGGTACTTTCTTTCTTGAATATGCTTGCCCTTGCCCCGAAGGCGATCGGCCCTTTATCCAAAAGCAGCACCATCATCGCGTCCATTAGGGCAGCAGAGTGGTTCGGAGCCAGCAGGACGCAGGCATCTTTCGGAATATTCCCGACCCCTTCTATATTCAGGGAAGCGAATCCGCTTCTGGTACACAGATCGACGTATTTCCGCAGGAAACTGTACCAGAAACTCTTTTCCCAGACTTTCCGCATATTACTTTGCCTCTTCGAACCCGAAATACTCTCCCTTGCGGTCCGTAGGGACACCGGTCTTCATCCACGCAGGCATCGGCTCACCCTTGAGATAGTGGTCGAAGAACTGCGTGAGCCTCCGGCTGAGATCCTTGCAATTCCGCCTTTCGCGAAGGTTGTGAGCCTCCTTGTTGTATTCCAGGAGCCAGCAAGGCTTCCCGAGGCGTCTCAGGTCAGAGAAATACTCGATGCCCTGGTACCACGGAACGGCCCCGTCCTCGTCGTTGTGCATAATCAGCACCGGAGTATTGACCCTGTCGGCGTGGAAGATAGGGGAGTTCTCGATGTAGAGGTCAAGTCCGCCTTCGTCCCAGAGAGTCTTTCCGATACGGCTCTGACCGTGCTCGTACTGGCCTGCGCGCGTGATTCCGGACTCCCAGCGGATTCCACCGTAAGCGGAAGTCATATTACCGACCGGAGCACCTGCACCGGCGGCAGCGAACATATCGGTCCGGGTTACCAGCCAGGCGGTCTGGTAGCCGCCCCAGCTCTGGCCCTGGATTCCCATCTTGCTCTTGTCGGCGAAAGGATATTTCTCGCACAAGGCTTCGGCGCCGCTGCATATACAGTTGTAAGCGCTTTCTCCCGGATGCCCGTCTACATACACGATATCAGGGATGAATACGATATAACCTCTTGAAGTAAAGAGGCTTATGTTGACAGTGGACCTCGAAGGGGCCGGAGTTCTGAACATATAAAGCTGGTCTGCGTTCTTCTCGTAGAAATATATCATCACAGGCAGTTTCTCGCCGGCCTTCACCCCGTCAGGAATGAATACCAGACCCTGCAGGGGAGTGCCGTCATAAGCGTTCCAGCTGAAGAGTTCGGCCTTGCCCCAGCGATAGTCCGCCTTCTGCGGATTGATGGCTGTCAGCTTCTGCGAAGTAGTGAAATAATCGTCGGTGGTGTAGAGGTCGTAGCAATTACGGAAGTTCCCCTTGGTGAATGCGATACGGTCGGAAGCAGGAGCTTTTGCGACATAGCTGAAGCTCACCGTGTCCGTGAAATACTTCAATGTCTTGGCCGGACGGGCAAGGTTCAGAGTACCGAATCCGTTCCGTTTGTCATCCTCGTTCAGCACACTGAAGGTTATGTTTCCGTCAGGCGCCAGCGTCCGGATCTTTCCGGCCCTGCGCTCGTTCTCTGTCCTGATGTCACCGACGGGGTCGTTGGTCCTGAACCTGTTGTGGGTGCTGCGGCCGACTCCGCCAGTGAGGTTGACGGCTGAAGATCCGTCCGGGGCGAACTTCCAGATGTCGTAACGGTCGATGATCAGCACAGCTTTGTCGTCCTCGACCCACTGAGGCATCTGGTCGTGAGGAGTCTTGTTCTTGGAAGGATGGTCATCCAGCTCGTCGTAGAACGGCACCCCGCACTGGGCAGTCAGATTCGCCACGGCGCCGGTAGCTATCTCGTAGGTGTACCAGTTAAGATCCTCGAAATTGAAATAGAGGATATACTTCCCGCACGGAGATGCTTCCAGGCGGCCTACGTTCATCTTTTCCGCAACCTTTTTCCTGGATCCGTCACGCAGGTTGACCAGCGAGACATCCACCAACCTCTCGTCGCTCCATGCAGATTCGCGGACATATTTCGAATTGTCCCTGGATATCGCCCAGTCGCTCTTCCCGGCATTTATAAGGCTGATTCCATCGAAGAAGGAAGTCGTCAGAGGGACCAGCCTTGCAGGCTCGTCGAGATTGACTACTGCAGTATAAGTCTTTGAAAGTGTGCGTGATAGCCTAAGTTTCTGCTGAGGAGGGGTGAATGCCGCATCCCAGCTCCAAATATCCACCTGGGCAGTCTCGAAGTCCACGATCGACGTGTCTTTCGGAGGTCTGACCGGAGCGATTCCGGTAAATAGACGCTTGCTGTCCGGAGTAAACCAGACGGAACTGTGCTCCGTCAGCGTCCAACCGTCGGTTCCGGCAACCTTAACTCCCTGAGGGATAATCTCTTCCACGACAGTGGCAGAGGTAGGGGACAGATGCCCCAGAAGAAGCGAGTGCCTCTTGCTGCCGGTCTTGTTGGTGTCGGTCGTGGCAGTGAAGCTGATCAGGGTCTCGTCATCGGAGAACGCTGGCTTGCCGTAGGATTCGGCACCTTTGGCGAGGGTGTCCAGCCAAGGAAGTCCGTTTGCATAGCGGCCGAGAACAACCTTCGCCAGCTTGGTCGTGTCCTTCTTATCCTTCTTGGTGGTATATGCAATCATATCTCCTAAGTTGCTGACAGTGAACGCGTCAGCATCCGGGATCGTGTCCGCAATTTCGGTAGCGAGGTTGATGATGATCAGTCCTGACTTGGTCACCGGTACCGGTTTCTTCGGAGCCGGTTTTTTCTTCAGGGTGTCCTTAGGAGCCTCTCCCGGTTTAGCGCCCTGTCCGGGCTCCGGCGGTGCGACGTTCTTCCCGGCAGCCTCTGCCTTTGGCTTCGGAGTCTCCTTCCAGGTACTCTTATAAGCAATGTAAGGCTTTGATTTGAAGCCTGTTGCAAAGGATTCGACAGAACCGTACTTCTGTACCGTCATAGTCGTGAGGTCGACGATTGCAAGGGTGTCCTTGGTCATATCGTCCCTCTTTTTCTTCGCAATCCTTTCCTTCCTGTTCTTGGCGAATTCCGGCTTGATGCGGCAGAACAGCCACTTCCCGGCCGGATCCAGGTCAGGCTGGTACCCACGAGGTATCTCTATCTGCGAGACGGCCTTCTTGCCCCGTCCCTTCGATGCCTGGGACCTGATATACAAAGTGCCGTCGCCTTCCTGGGGATTGACCGTCCATACGATGATCTTCCCATCGTCAGACATCTTTACGTTGCTCACGCTCTGCCAGGAATCGTAGACATCGTGGTCGAGAGGCTTGTTCTGGGCGGCGGCTTCCGTACTGAGGCAAAGGGCTCCGGCGATGGCCGCTGCTGAAAGAAGTAATTGTTTCATATCGGTTATGTTGTTTATTGTCATTTTTTTCAGGGCATAACAATCATTACAGGGGGTCGAAGGCGAAGACGTGGGCTTTTTCGGCGCCCCAGGTCTTGCTTACCACGAGGCGCAGACGCTTGGTCTTCACCGGCTCGAAACTTACTTTCACGAGGCGGCGCCAATTGTCGCTCCGGCTCGCCACCGTCACCCATTCTCCATCCACGAATGCTTCCACCCTGAATGCATTCGCCATCGGAGCCGGCATCTGGACCCGCTCCGTCGTAGCCTCCAGTTTCCGCATCCTCTTCCCACGCTCCTTCAGGACGGAATCGAAAATCATCCTAGCCCCCGACACGGTCACCGGCTTTTTCCATGAATATTCAATCAGACCCTCTTCGGGTGCTGTCCATACTCCGTTGTCGACTCCGTCCCAATCGCGGTCGATCCCGTTGCGGAGCACCTCGACAGCCGGGTCCATCCTGGCCGAAGCGGTGAGATGGGAGACCTGCCTCCAACGGTACGGAAGCATAACGTCGTCGTCCTCCAGTGTGGCCTGTACTTCTCCTATGAAATCCTTCCTCACCTGTGCCGGGTTGATACTCTCACGCACTGCTATCGACGCTGCCGTTCCCACCGCCTGGCCCAGGAGGGCGCAGGTGGCCATCACGCGAGTCGCAGAAAGCCCCATATGGGTTGCGGAAATATCCCTTCCTGCAAACATAAGGTTCTCTATATTAATTGAATATAAGCAATCGAGCGGGATGCCGAAGCCTTGCGGGACGGAGTGCTCTATGGAAATGCGGCCCTTCTTGTGGAAGGCCTCCGGATCGTGGTCATCAAGGGACCAGCCGCCGTAGGCCACGACGTCAGGGAAATGCCCGCCTTCGAGGATGTCGTTCTGGCTGAGGATATGCGGTCCGATGAAGCGGGTGCTTTCTCGCTTTCCCGGCAGCGAACCGATCCAGTCCAGGTCGTAATCCTTGCAGCGTCCGTCCGGATGGTTTTTCATATATTCCCAGACTCCGTAGGCTATCCTCTTGAGTTCGAACTGGATGTCCGCAGCGTCGCTGATGGTGTTGAGCGTCCCTCCATATTCAATCCACCAGAAGTTGTTGTCTTTCGGGTAGAGGCGCTTGTAGTTGAATTTCACGCCTTTGATTGTGGATTTTGGGGTGTCGTAGTTGAAATCGTCGTCCGTGAAATGGTAGGCCCAGTCTGGTGCCTTGAACGGGTGGTGCCCGTCGGTCTTGCGGAGTTGCAGGAGGATGGAATTGCCCATGGTCCTGGCATCGCCTCCGGTCTGGAGATAGGTCTCGCCGAATTCCTCAGGAAGTTCGCGGCCATGGCGGAACTTCGCCCCGGAAAGGCGCAGGATGCCGTCGCCGGTGCAGTCCGCGAATATCTTGCCGCTGATGGTGAATGAGGTGTAAGAGTTTGTATTCCAGGCCTCTATGCTTGCTATTCTATTGCCGTCCATGTGGACGTCCCTGACACTGGTATTCAGCAGCAGGGTGATGTTGGGCTCTTCCTTGACAGTGGAATAGATCACATCGTCCCAGAGGGTGTAACGCTGGAGGGGATTGTAGCGGAAGTTGCGGCACTGCATCTCTTCGAGTATGCCGGTCTCCTGGTACTGGTCGCCATGGGCGCCGACTATCCCCATACGCATTTCGCTGGAGGCGTTGCCGCCCAGCACCGGTCTGTCCTGGACCAGGATGACCGTGGCTCCGTGCCTTGCTGCGGACACTGCTGCGCAGACTCCTGCAAGGCCGCCTCCGCAGACCACGAAGTCTGCTTCCAAGCTCTTGTAGTTGATTACTTTGGAATTCTTCTCGGTCAGTATCTGCGCCCTGGTCGTCACCTGCGCTGCTGCTGTCGTTTGCGCACTGGTCGTCACCTGCGCTGCGGCCAGCATTGCTGCGACTATCGCCGCAACCCTCATGAACCACCTCATCACTCTCATATATAGTTCGTTATATATTCATTTGTCCCTCGTCCCAACCCTCACCGCCGGCGACAGTCAACTGATGGTAGTGCGAAATACCCGATGCATCGTGCTGTCAATCGACCTTATGCGGATGTGCTGAACCTGCTCCGTCTAATGGCCCGTGGGCAGACCCCCGCCGTTCCGGACGGTACCATCCATAGAGGTTGCCAGTTCGCCCCGCCTCCTGCGGCTACACCAAATTACATCCTTATCCTCCCGCCTTACAGCTCACTGCTGAAATTCAGGCTCTGGATCTCGATGTCAAGCTCGCGCAGCTGAGCCGAAAGCTTGTCTATCTGCTTGTGCAGGGCCTTGGCGTCCACGGTGCTGACCATCTTGATCTCGCTCCTCGAATAACGGTTCATATTCCCGGCAGCTTCGTTGTATATCTCCCTCAGGGCTCCGATCCGGCTTTTTAGGACGTCCCTTTCAGCGAGCATAGCAGTCATCGAGCGGCCGTCCTTGCCTTTTATCCTGATATTGGCTTCATTTATCCGGCATATCAGGTCTTGCAACTGCTTGTGGGCCCTGTCCATCTCTTTCATCAACTCGGTCGGGTCCTCTGATGGCTCATCACCTTCCTGGACCTTTCATTGCTCGTAATGCGTCCCTTGAGTTGCTCGATTTTCTTCTGGCAGTCCTTCCTGAGACTTAGTGCTTCAGCTAGTTTCATGGTTAGTATACGTTCTTTTATATTATCTTCCGATGATTAGATTCTCTATTTGTAAATCAAAAACAGCTTTAACTTTCAAAAATAATAAAAACTTGATGCAATAGCAATCGACTGATTGGGTTTTTGGCAGATTTGATGGTGACTATCTTGATTGTTTGCCGCAAGGTTGATATTCATGACGATAGTTTGATCTTGATTAGGTTTTCTATTAGTTCTTCTATACAACTGGGTTGAATTGGATTTGTTTTTTGATGGCTGAATGGCGAAATTTGCATCTCTAAATATTTGACGGACATGACCAGACTTGTGATTTTCGATTTGGACGGCACCCTGCTTGACACCGTACAGGACCTTGGCGATGCAACCAACTATGCACTGAGAATGTGCGGCTTTCCGGAGCGGCCTCTGGGCGACTATTACCAGCTCGTGGGCCGGGGAATATACAATCTCTTCCGCTCCGCCATGCCATCTCCGGTAGCCACTGTCGTGGCACAGGCATCCGCCCCTGCTGCCCCTGCTGTCCCTGCTGCTCCTGCCACACCTGCCGCTCCTGCCACACCGGCCGTCGCCGGTACCATCGTTTCTGCTTCAGCCTCATCTGCTTCTCCTGAGGATGCGGCCGATTCGTTGCGAGAAGATATGGTCGAGAAAATGGCCTCTTATTTCCTGCCATATTACGACGCCCACATGTGCGACTACACCAGGCCTTACGATGGCATCCCTGAACTTCTCCGGTCACTTGCCGCAGCCGGAATCCAGATAGCTCTGGCTTCTAACAAATATCAGGAAGGCGCCGAAAAAATCATCAGTCATTTCTTTCCGGACATCCCGTTCTTCAAGGTCCTTGGCCAGAGGGATGGCCTCCCGATCAAGCCCGACCCACAAGTGGTTTTCCAGATAATGGAAGCCGCCGCGTCTCCAGGATCGACATCTGCCACTTCAACCTCCGCCGTTCCGCCCTCTGAACCGGCTTCCCCGAGTCCAGATCCTGGTTCGCTGCACTTTACCTCTGACGAAGTAACCTATGTCGGCGACTCTAACGTGGACATGCAGACGGGCCTGAATGCCGGCGTCAAGACAATCGGCGTCACCTGGGGCTTCCGCGACCGCGCCGAACTCGAAGCCTACCATCCTTTCGCCGTCGTCGACACCATTGAAGAACTGAAAGACCTGCTACTGAATTAGTTATTTGTCACTAAGCCTTGCAATAGCCGACATTTCGATTCTTCAATAATATTTCACCAATCTTCAACGATTCACTAACGATTCACCAACGATTCACCAACAATTCACCAACGATTCTCCAGCAATTCTCCAGCGATTCTCCAACGACTCTCCAGTAATTTGTGGTGACTCATAAATCCCTGAATATCAATATAATCGTTATTCGAGGGGTGTGTATCGTCCTGAAAAAAGTTTACCCCAAAAGAAAACTTAAGATGAATGAAAGTCAACGCTACAAATTGCAGATGAAAGCAGCCAGCAGGATGCTTCG
>CAJOKD010000016.1 GCA_905235085.1 uncultured Bacteroidales bacterium
TTCTGCATCAAAAACGAATTATCTGCATCAAATCTTGGAAATTGATGCAGAAAATACATAGAATGAGGCAGATTACCGGAAGTAGTCGTACTTGTCGGTGAGTTTCTCGACGACCTTGAGGTTGTCGGCCTTGATGTACTTCTTCAGCATTGCCGGCGAGGTGTGGCCGGTGACCTTCATGATGTCATAGAGGTCCACTCCGGCCAGGTACATCAGCGTGGCACCGGTGCGGCGGGCCGTGTGGGTGTGGATGAGCTTGTACTTCTCGATTTTCTCCTTCTTGGGCGTGCCGCCCTTCGTGGTCTCGATCTCGACCAGCTCTGTCAAGCCTGCCGTCTCGGCAACTTCCTTGATATAACGGTTGATGACCTGGTCTTCGAGGTGGGGGAGCTGGTAGTCGTACTTCTCCAGAATAGCCTTCAACTGGGTGTTGCAGGGAATGGCCACCTTGGCTCCGGTCTTCTGCTGGCGGATGTTCAGGTAGGTGATCTCCTGCTGCTCAATCCAGGCCTTCATCTGGCCGGGGTGCTCCGGGTCGGGCTCCTCCCGCATCACGTTCTTCGTCAGGGTGCTGAAATCCTCCTTCTTGATATTGTTGTAGTCGGAGACGCGCTGGGCAGTCCAGACACCCACCATGAAGATGTCCCGGGCCTGCTCGTGACCGACTCCGAACTTCGACAGGTCCGCCGCCATGATTTTGTCCAGATCTTCCCGCGTCAGGTAGATGCTGTCGATATCCACTCGGGTGCCCTTGAACTTCTTATCCTTCCAGACATTGTTTGAGTGATGGCCCTCTATCTCGGCCGTGTAGAGAATCGCTTTCAGCTCCTTCACGCACTTGCCGACCGAATTGATGGAGTAGTTTTTCTTCTTGAGGTAGGCCGTATAGTCATAGTAGAAGGTCATGTCGATGTCCTTGAAGTCGTAGGTCCGGTGGGTATCCTTCTGGAAGAGCTCGAACTGCTTCATCGCCTGCTTGATGGCCTTGACGGTGGTGTAGGCGTAGTTGCGCCCCTGCTCCGTCTGCCTGGAGCCGTTGGACACCTGCTCGATGTACATCTTGATATACTTGTTCAAGGTCATCCGCTTGGCCTCTGCCGCCTTCTTCGCCTTCTCCTCCTCTTTCTTCTTCTGCGCTTCACGCGCCTCGGCATAGACAATAGACTCGATGATTTCTCTCATCTCTTCCTTAGTCAGGAGCGTGTCCCGCTTGAGAGCGGCATCCAGGCTGCGCTTGATGGCATCCATCTTGGCGGTCAGGTCCGGATTGGCATCACGGTAGTTGCTGAGCGTAGTAGGAGTCTTCTTCGATTTCTTCCATGCCTGGATGTCAACCTCAAGGCCGGAGGACATTCTGTAATCGATGCCCAGTGCTTTCGACTGACATCGTACTATGAGGGAGGTGTACCCCTTCGTTTCTTTAGTTCGGATTTTGAATTCAGTAGCCATATCAAATATCTCTTATAAACGCATATCAAAGATACGAAAAATATCTGAAATATGTGCCTACTTTGTGCCTATATTTTGGGTGCGAAAGTTGGCGAAAAACCGAAATGGCTAAAGCATTGATTTACAATAAGTATATTTTTCAGCCCTTTCCACGCCATCCCACAAAAGAAGTCCGCTAGGCACCTCAAGAAAAAAGCCCTTGGAAGTTATCCAAGGGCTTTTTCTATTTTATTCCACGTACAGCAGCAGTCCTTTGAGGTATTCGCCTTCAGGGTGGTAGATGTTGACCCCGTGGTCGGCAGGCTGATTGAGGCGGTCGAGGATACGGACCGAGCGGCCGGTCTGGGCTGCGGCGGAGAATACTGCCAGTGCGAAAGCCTCCTTGTCAACAACCTGGGAGCAACTGAAAGTGAATACCAGACCGCCGGGAGCAACTTTCGAAATCGCAGCTGCGTTCAGCCTCTGGTATGCCCTCAAGGCGTTGTTGAGGACTCCCCTGTGCTTGGCAAATGCCGGTGGATCGACGATTATCAGGTCGTATTTGTCTTCCGGAACATCACGGAGGAAATCAATAGCATCCGTACAGTAGCCGGTATGGCGGGAAGGGTCGAAACCATTCAGGGCTATATTCCTTTCCACCATCTCTATTGCCTTCTTCGAGCTGTCAACCGAATCGCAGTGGACGGCTCCTGCTGCCAGGGCATACACAGAGAAACCCCCGGTATAGCAGAAAAGATTCAGGACATTCCTGCCGGATGAATATTTGCCTACAAGGGCACGGTTATCCCTCTGGTCCAGGAAGAAGCCAGTTTTCTGGCCTTCAGTCCAGTTGACATAGAACTTGTTGGAATTCTCAAGCACAACCTGCTCGTCATCCGAGAATCCGGGAGCCTTGTACAGATAACCGTCCACCAATTCCAGTCCGGCCTTGAAAGGTGCAGTTCCGGAGCTCTTGTCGTAAACAGCCTTAAGGGAATCACCGTATACCTTATTCAGAGCCTCGCAGATGGCACCCTTTGCCCTGAACATACCCACCGAATGGGCCTGGAGAACGCAAACCCCGTCGTAATAGTCGATGATGAGGCCCGGAAGGCCATCGCCTTCTCCGTGGACGAGGCGGTAGCAATTGGTTGATCCTCCCCCACTTGCCAAGCCGGCTGAAACCCTCACGTTCAGTGCCCGGGAGACCATATTCACCCAATAGTCAGGACCCAGCACATCCTCGCCGGAGAAGCTGAGAATACGTACGGCGATGGAACCGACCTGGTAATGGCCATAGGCAAGGAAATCCCCTTCCTGGGAGAAAACCCCCACGACATCACCTTCAGCAGGCTCCCCGACTATCTGGGCGATAGCCCCGGAGAAAACCCAGGGATGGAATCTGCGCAGGGACTCATCCCTGCCTCTTTTCAAGATTATCTTTGTCATCAGCAGTATTTTTCGGTGGGTTCGGAAGCATCTGTTCCGGAGTAAGTGGATTCTTCTCGGACGAGAGAAGCTTTAGATACATCTCCCTGCAGACCCAGGCATCGGTAGCAGCATAGGAACGCTGCGCATCCGAGAGATTCTCAGCTTCCCAGTTGGACAGCTGCTGGGTCTTGGATATCCTTATTCCCAGGATGATGGCTGCCATCTTCTTGACACTCTTGTCCTTGATGCCATATTCCCAGACTATTTTCTGGAGGTCGAGGAAAGACTTCGGGGTGAAATCGTGATGCTTCTCAAGCCCGCGGACATCGTCGTTGACTGCCGCCCCGACCTTAAGGATCTTTTCGTCGGAGAGTACCTTCCTCAAAGCCTTGGGAATATCTCCCATCATCTTGATCCTGAACAGGAAAGCCCTCTCCTTGCCGGAAAGTTGGAGAAGCGAGACTCCGTAATGGGGCTGGTTCTGAGAGAAAGAAGGCCTGGACTCAGTATCGAATCCTATGACACTCTGTTTCTTTAGATACCTTATCGCCCTGAAGAAGTCCAGTCCGACGCTGTCGATGACTTCTATCCTGCCGGTAAACGCGGCAGGAGGCAGCTGCTCTATTTCTTCCGGACTAATGCTTATTCTGTACATAGGATACGTAGGTGTTCGGGGCGATCACTCCCACCGTGTCGGTGAATGACGGTGGAATGAGCAACTCGCTGAAACGGACGGCCATAAAGGATGAATTGTCTATGTCGGGTATGGTCATCATCAAACGTGCTGCAGGATAAGCTATGTCGTGGGTGAAAAGCTTCCTGTCTCTCATAAGGGTGAAACAGGCTTCGGAAAAAGAATATGAGGTGTCGGCCGAATAGAGCACCGGGACATCGCAATCCAATCTCTCGAAGAACTCGCTCACGTCGTCACCTCCGTTCCTGGCAAGCAACGGAGAGCAAAGGATCAGTACTTTGCAGCTTACAGTCGTATCCAATGCAGCGAGGGCATTCTTGACTGCGATCTCCCTCATCGACAGGCGGCCTTCTTCAGTGTCCGGAATAGAATCATACGGGTAATTGACGAAATCCAGGATGGTTACGATATCTTCACCTGAAAAGTCTGGAAGTCCGTCCTTCACCCTGCGGGCATCGACATTGTCGAAATCATCGCAAAGCATCATTTCTTCGCTGAGGAGGAGGCTGAGTCTTGGGTCTCCGGCTATCACGATAGGACCGGATGGCTTGCCTGCCTGACGGACCATCATCTGCATTGCAGGAGAATTGCTGGACAGCAAGTCCTCTACAAATGGAAGCAAGTCGGAAGTACTTTCCACGTGTCTTCCGCACCCGGCCGGTGCTAGGGCGATGGCAAGGAACAATATTGCCGAGAATAACCTTTTCACTGTATCAAAATGTCTGGAATATCTGCAAAGGTATAAAAATCTTCACTATCTTTGAAGTACGTAGCATAGAAACTGTAAACAAACTGCCAAAGGATGAAAGCCATCATAGCATTGGATTCTTTCAAAGGCTGCCTCTCTTCGGAGCAGGCGGAAGAAGCCGCTCTTAAAGCGTTTCCGGAAAATGAAGCCGCCGCCATCCCCGTTTCGGACGGAGGCGAAGGTTTCACCAGGATCCTGACGCAGATGCTAGGCGGGGAATACAGGACCATCAACTGCTCAGATCCTCTGGGACGCTCTGTGGAAGCCACATACGGATTAGTCCGGAACGGCCTTGTGGCAGTTATGGAGACAGCCGAGGCAAGCGGCTTGTGGAGGCTCTCGCCTGATGAGTTGAACCCTTTGGCAGCCAGCACGTTCGGTACCGGCGAGATGATTGCGGGCGCCCTGGAGGAAGGGGTAGAGGAGATCTGGCTGGGGCTGGGAGGCAGCGCTACTTGCGACGGTGGGACCGGATTGCTTCAGGCTCTCGGATACCGTTTCATAACTCCTGACGGAATCCTGGAAGACGGCCATTCCGTTCTGGGGAATATCGTTGAAATCGACTCTTCGCACAGGCACAAGGCCCTTACAGGATGCCGTATCAAGTGCTTCTACGACGTATCTGTCCCCTTCTGCGGCACAGGAGGTTCAGCACGTTTGTTCGCGCCTCAGAAGGGTGCGGGAGAAGGTATGGTGGATGCTCTTGACATCTGGATGTGCCAGCTTTGCAATGTCTATTCGAGGTTTTCAGGGAAAGAGATACGCAATACTCCAGGTTCCGGGGCAGCAGGAGGACTTGGAGGCGCCCTGAGGGCGATGCTGGGAGCTTCGATGACTCCTGGAATATGGCACGTACTCGAAATTTCAGATATAGGCCGCACGCTTGATACCTGTGACCTGGTAATTACCGGAGAAGGCAGGGCCGACAGCCAGACCCTCCACGGAAAGGTTCCCGCAGGAGTTTTGGAATATGTTCGCAGGTACGATTACGAATGCGGTGGATCACGTCACACCAAGGTGGTTCTTCTCGCAGGACAAGTATCTGACAAACAACTGCTTCTGGATGCAGGCTTCGATGCAGTACTGCAGTCCACCCCAGAGGGAATGTCCCTTGAGGAAGCCCTGGACCCTCAGACTGCGATGAGGAATATCACTTCAGTATTGAGCGGATCTTTGGGATAAGGAGGCTCAGGATGTATTCCTCCTCCATAAAATGGGACCCTTCATAGGATGTCCACGTCCCTTCTCCGAAGTATTTCTTCCACGTCCTTACCGACACCACCCCGCTCCTTCTGTAATGGTCCCGGGTCCCGAAAAATGCGTGGAAATCGTCGCTGCTGCCATTCAATGGGGTATTCTCCATCGCATCCCTCAGCACAGGCTTCCATTCTGACAGGGTATCACGGGTGAAATGGAGCGGCTGACGGTCGCCCTCCTTCGGGCGGTAATGCCTGTCCAGGAAGGAGGTCACGCCTGGGACCAGCGTAATCCAGGCGAGAGCATTGAAATAGCGGGGTGCATTGAGCGAAGGTGAAACCAGAAGATGAGGATAACCACGAAGCGCTATCGCGTGGGTGGCACCCATACTCTCTCCTATTATGAGGTCCGGTCCGACCTCTTCCGCCCAGGCAGATATCTGGCTCCGGGCAATCCTGGGATTGAAATCGTATGTCCTTATCACTACACGTATCCCTGCACCCAGATTATCACGGAGTATGGATGGGATCCGGCTGTCGCCTCCCCCACCCATTCCGTGCACATAAAGTATCGTCTTGTTCCCCGCCATTACTTACGTACAAAGGCAAGGGACAGCAGGTTGACCAGGATGTAGCCCGCAAAGGCAATCAGGAAAACGAGGGACCAGTGCCATCCGCCTATTGCGGTGACCAGTGCACCCAGGACTGTCACCAGCAGGAATGCCAGCCGCTTTACATTATCCTCTCGGGATGCTTTCCGGCCCCCTCCAAACTTGAAGGAGAACATCGGAACCTCGCAGATCAGGAGGAAACACAGGGCGATTGTCAACAGTACGATGAATACAGGTCCGTCGCACCAGCGGGAGAGGAAAGAGGCAGGAACCTTTGCTGCGAAACAAGCCATGGAACCGCACAGTACCGCGCAGGAGGGAGTCGGCAGGCCGATGAAAGAATCGTGCTGTCTCTCGTCTAAATTGAATTTCGCAAGCCTGAGTGCGGAGAATGCTGCTAAGAGCAAAGGAAAGAACCGCAGCAACTGCGACCCGGTGCCGAAGACGCAGTAGAGCATCACGGAAGGCAATACCCCGAAGCTGACGACGTCGGAGAGGGAATCCAGTTCCTTGCCGACATCCGAATATGCTTTGAGCAGTCTTGCCGAAAGACCATCGCAGAAGTCGAATACCGCTGCAAGGAGCATCAGCACAAAGGCGGTCTCAAGCTTCCCATCCAAGGAGAATATCACCCCCAGAACTCCGCAGAGGAGGTTCATGGAGGTGATACTGTTAGGAATTTGCTTTCTTAGGGTCATTACTTGATTCCGAGCTTCTTCTTGATATCCTTCGGAACTGCATCCTTGTGGACCATGATATCAAGGGACTTCCCACGTACGAAAGCATCTGAAGCATACCAGATACCCTTATACTTGCCGGTCTCACCCCAAGAGTTCTTGACTATGAAGTAGGTGGTTCCGTTCTGATCCTTGGCGATTCCGAAGATATGCATTCCGTGGTCGTCCGTGGTAGTCTTGGCGTCAAAACCTTCCTGACGGTATTCCTGGGTCGGAACCAACTCCTTAGGGAGTTCGACTGCAGGTGCTTCCTTCTTCTCAGGGTCCTTGCCTACCCAGTGCTCCTGGTCGGAACCTGCCTGAGGCTTCTGGGACTCATCGAGAAGGACTGCGATGCCGTTCCTGGTGAATCCCTTTTCGCTTACGTCGGTACCCCAGGCAGCGGTATAACCGTTGTTGACCGCATTGTAGAGAACTTCCATAAACTCATCGATAGGAAGGTTGTAAGCCTCGTCCCACCTCCAGTTGTCGGATACTTCGATAACGAACTTGGTATAGAAAGGATGATGTGTGAAGGAAGTGATGGTAACATAGTCCTCAGGGACGATCTTCATAGCATCCCTGTAGGTTTCAGGAGTATAAGTCTTGCCATCGATCTCGAAGGTCTCAGGGCACTCGCCGAGGAAAGTGTCCACGATTCCGTCGAAACCTTTCTTCCAGGTCTTGGAAAGGGAACCTCTCCTGGTAACGCCGGCAATAGCCTCGACGTAACCCTTGGTGGCAGCGTCAAGTTCCCCGTGGTTAGGAAGATCCTGGATGCCTGGCATCGCGCACTGAGGCACGAGACCGTAATCCTTGATAACGTGCAGGACATCGTCAGCCTCAGATCCGGCGCCGAATCCAAGCTTGCCGTCTACGCGGATGTACTTGTCAGCCCTGTCCTTGTAAGAGTGGGAAATCACGAACATTTCGGAGAAATCAGGGTATGCGGCTGCATCCTTGATCTTGTTGATGCGGATAGCCTCTGACTCGAGGAAGCTTATGGTTGAGAAACACCAGCAAGTTCCGGAACGGAACTGGTTCTTGATAGAGGTCACAGGGTTCTCCTTGACTACGGTGAACTTGTATTCAGGTTCTGGCTGTGCAGGTTTCGGCTGCGGCTGAGCCGAAACGGCAAAAGGAAGGACAGTTGCAGTAAAGACTGCAAGGATGATGTGCTTTTTCATATCCGTATTAAATTAGAAAACAATCAAATCAATAGTTCTCAGCCTTGATCTGGAAATACTTCTGAGGATGCTTGCAGACAGGGCAGAGCTCCGGAGCTTTCTTGCCGATTACGATGTGGCCGCAGTTCGAGCACTCCCAGATGGCGTCGTCCTCACTGGAGAATACAATACCCTCAGTCACGTTTTCGAGAAGCTTCCTATAACGCTCTTCGTGAGCTTTTTCAATGGCTCCCACGCCTTCGAAGAGGAATGCGATCTCATCGAAGCCTTCCTCCCTTGCGGTCTTGGCGAAGTTGTCATACATATCGGTCCACTCGAAATTCTCGCCATTGGCGGCATCGAGAAGGTTCTCCTCAGTAGATGGCATCTCGCCTCCGTGGAGAAGCTTGAACCAGATTTTGGCGTGTTCCTTCTCGTTCTTGGCAGTTTCCTCGAAGATCTTGCCTATCTGGACGTACCCATCCTTGGCAGCCTTTGAAGAATAGTAGAGATACTTGGTGTGAGCCTGGCTCTCGCCCGCGAACGCGGTGCGGAGATTCTGCTCAGTCTTTGATCCTTTCAGTTCCATATCTGTGTATTTTAGATTGTTTCACGAATTACAAATATAATGAAAAAATAACTACTTTTGTGACCTGTACCGAATGAATATGCCGACTTCACGGAAAAAGAGGAAAACGAGGAGCATAAAGCCACGCAAGGTCAGGCTCGGAGCCTGGGCTGCAGCAGGCATAGCGGTATCCCTGCTCATCATCCTCCCCTTGCTTTTCCACCGTTGGGGAGGCTCTCCGGACCCTGATTCAGGCGCAAAGGTACCGCAAGGCTCCTGGCGATACGGGATTGACATATCCCACAACAATGAAGGCAGCATAGTCTGGGATTCGTTATTCGTAATGACGGACGGGAAGGGCAGGACAGTCCGGGATCCATTCAAGGCAAAGGACATCAAACCTGTCAGCTTCGTCATCATCAAAGCCACGGAGGGTGCAGGATTCCAGGACAAGGATTTCAGGAAAAACTGGAAATCTGCCGGGAAAGCCGACCTCAGACGCGGAGCTTACCACTTCTTCCGCAGTTCCAAGGACGGAGAAGTCCAGGCTCGCAACTTCATACGTACTGTCGGGGAGCTCAAGCACAGGGACTTGCCTCCGGTGCTCGACATAGAGACCATGCACATAGGCTGCACTAAGGAACTGCTCAACGAAAGGGCCCTGCAATGGCTTAAAACAGTGGAAAAACGCTACGGAAAGAAGCCGGTCGTATACGCGAGCGCGTCTTTCGTCAAAGAGTACCTCTGCAAGGAAATCACCTCGAATTACCCTATATGGGTGGCACATTATGAAAAAGAAAGGCCAGCCCTGGAAGGCTGGACCTGGTGGCAGTTCACCGACAAAGCCGTGGTCAAAGGGGTACCGGGCAGAGTCGATCTGAGCGTGATGAAAGCCGACTAGTCTTTCGTGAAAGGCTTTGCCGGATTCCCGGTCCAACGGAACAGATGGACCTTTGAATACTGGAGTCCAGTCTCCTCTTCCTTGCCGTTCTCCGAGAAATAGAACATACCATTGCCCAGAGGACACATTCCGGTGGCTCCCAGCTTGAAACCGCAGCCCGGGACGGGGTTGGCAGGAGTACCGACAACCAAATGCTTGGACGTGTCGTAGCCTACTCCCTCGAGGGTGCGTTTCACCGGCTTCTCAGTTATGTCGAACATATACAGCTTGTGATTCGGGTAACGCTCCTTCGCTCCCTTGTAGACAGCCATGAACATCTTGCCCGAGGCCTTGTCGTAAGCCAGGTTCTGGACTCCCCAGTTGGTGTTCCCGGTAAACACGAAAGTCTTGTCAAGCGGCTTCTTGGGTCCCTTGTCGTAGAAACTCCCGAAGGAGACCGTCCCAGCATATTTGTTCAGTTCCTTGATGTCGTAACGGAGAAGTACCTGGTAATCATTGTCTTCACGCAGGACATCCCCGTATATTCCATAGGCCACGTAGAGATATTCCTTGCCTCCTTTCCTGCCGAGTTTCGGAGCGATGGTCACACCGTCGATCCCTGAGCAACCGTATAGATGCTCATACTCCCTGCCGTCGAGGCCGAAACCGGTGACGTGATAATCCCTGGTGGCCTCCTTGACACAGACGATCTTGAAAGCTTCGTTGTTCTCGGAGTCCATTCCCTTCGCGGTAACCTTGTCCACGTCTATGATGGCGATGTAGAACATAGAACGTCCTTTCGCGAAATCCGAAAGCCCCTGGCCGATGACATCGTCCTTGCACTCGAGGGAAGCATACACCTTCCTGTCAGCCTGGTTGAAGGTCATTGCCCCAAGATGTCCCTGGATGCGGTCGATCGATGCTATGACGTTGCCTTGCATATCAGTCACCAGGAAACTGGTGGTGAAAGAAAGGTACATCCTGTCCAGGGCGGCGTCATAAGCTATACCCTGGACGTGGTTCTTGCCTCCCCGGACGTATAACGAGGAAGTCTGCGCCGGCACGGCGGACAGCCCTGCGAAAAGCACCAGGACCGTGATGATCAATCTCTTCATTGTCTATCTTCGTTGCATTTCTTGTATCATAGCCTTGGCGACGGCGGCCGAAGCACCCTTGCCTCCCAGTGACTCCCGTATTCCGGCATAGCCTTCCAGCATACGGTCCCTATATTCCCGGTCCAGAAGGATCCGGCGTACTTCATCCAGGACATTCTCGGGCGTGAAATAATCCTGAAGCAGTTCCCTGAAACAGGCCCTGTCCAGGATCAGGTTGCCGAGGCTTATGTATTTGACTTTGATTATACTCTTGGCTATCATATAGTTTATGGCAGAACCACGGTAAGCCACGACCTGAGGTGTACCTATGAGTGCGCATTCCAGGGAAGCCGTGCCCGAATTGACCACCGCGGCCACGGAATTGCGCATCACCGCATAACTCTCTCCGAACAGGACGTGCACATATTCCCTTCCGCCTACATAACCTGAATAGTCCGACATCTCCCTCGAGGGGGCCGCCGCGACTACAAACTGGAAATCCGAATATTCGGGCATCGAATGCATCAGGTCGGCGAACTCCATGAATACCGGCATCATAGAACCGATCTCTCCGGCCCTCGAACCAGCCAGGAGCGCTATGGACGGTTTGTCAGGCAGGCCGGTCCTCCCAAGATATTCCTCGCGCGACTCCTTCAGCGCCGTAGATTCATCGATGGCATCGATGAGCGGGTTGCCCTTGTAGATGAAATCCACTCCCTTGCTCTCGAAATAGGGAATCTCGAACGGGAATACGATGAACAGCTTGTCGACGAAGGCCTTGAGCTTACTGACGCGCCTTTCCCTGGAGGCCCAGACTTTCGGAGCAATGTAATAGAATACTTTGAATCCGGCCTTGTGGGCGAATTCCGCCACCTTGAAATTGAATCCCGGGTAATCTATGAGTATGACCACGTCCGGCTTCCATTCCTGGATATCCTTGGTACAGTCCGAAAAACGTCTCGCGAAAGACCTCCAACGCAGGAGTATCTGAGTGAATCCGATTACCGCCCCATCCTTGTAGTCGCGCACCAGTCCGGTTCCGTCCTGATGCTCCCTGTAAACGGAATCCATCAGGCTGCCGCCCCAGAAGCATATGTCGGCTCCGGGATCTTCAGCATACAGGCCGCGCATCAGGTTCGACCCGTGAAGGTCTCCCGAGGCTTCTCCGGCTATGATGTAATACTTCGACATCAGAGATCAGTGTCCAGCTTTCCTGAAAGACGTGCAAGTTCTTCGTAATCAGTCCGGTCGAATGTCTGCGGAACGATGGAGATGAAGCCGTCGCGAAGTGCGTGATGATCCGCTGAAGAGTCTTCTTCCGGAGCATCGTCCACGAATTCTCCGCGCATAACGTAGAATGCCTCCCCCTCTTCTCCGTAATGGAATCCGAATTCGTCGGTATCCATAGGGTCAAGTTCCTTTGTCCAGTGACCGGCTCCCTGGTGGCATACCCTGATTCCTTTCACCGGTACCGAGGACGGAGGGAAATTGATATTGTATGATATTCCGTGACGCTCCGGCCAGTCCGCCATAAGGCGTTCGAAAAGATCGGGGAAATACTTCTCGACAGACGAGAAATCGGCATCTTCAGCATATTCGCAGAGGGAAACTCCGATGGCAGGGATACCGTTTATGGCTGCCTCCTCGGCGGCACCCATCGTGCCTGAATAATTCGTGGCGACCGAAGAATTGGCTCCGTGGTTGATTCCGCAGACCACGACATCGCATCTGCGGTCCGGGAGGATCTTGTCGAGAGCGAACTTGACGCAACTCGCAGGGGTTCCGTTGACATATGCCCAGGAAACTCCGTCTTCATCTGAAAGTTTCTTGTAAGCTATGGCTTTGCTTCCAAGTGTCAGGGCAACGGACATTCCGGACTGGTGCGTCTTGGGGGCGACGACGGTTATCCTGCCAAAACGACGCATAATCCTGACAAGGGTATGGATTCCTTTCGAGGTATATCCGTCGTCGTTAGTTATCAATATGTTCAAGTCCGCCGGCATATCGGTCAATATTTATTATTTATTAAGCAAATATATAAAAATCCTCGATTTTTTTGGTATTTTTGCACTGCTTTTGCAGTAAAGGGAAAGCGCTTAGTTAGAAGTTTGTATTTTAACTTATTTTAAATCAATAAACATTCAAAATGGTAAAACTTGGTATTAACGGATTCGGTCGTATCGGCCGTATGGTATTCCGTGCAGCAGTTGAGAATTTTGCTGACGACATCGAGGTTGTAGGTATCAATGACCTTCTCGACCCTGAGTATCTTGCTTATATGCTCAAGTATGATTCAGTACACGGCATTTTCAATGGTGAAATCAAAGTGGAAGACGGCAATCTCGTAGTCAACGGGAAGAAGATCCGCGTGACCGCTGAAATGGATCCTGTAAACCTCAAGTGGAACGAGGTCGGTGCCGAGGTCGTTGTTGAATCTACCGGTTTCTTCCTCACCGACGAGACCGCTCGCAAGCACATCCAGGCTGGAGCAAAGAAGGTTATCATGTCTGCTCCTTCAAAGGACGCTACTCCTATGTTCGTCTATGGTGTGAACCACAAGACCTATGCTGGTCAGGACATCATCTCCAACGCTTCCTGCACGACCAACTGCCTTGCTCCTATCTCCAAGGTCCTGAACGACAAGTTCGGTATCAAGAGGGGCCTTATGACCACCGTACACGCTGCCACCGCAACCCAGAAGACAGTCGACGGTCCTTCCAAGAAGGACTGGAGGGGTGGACGCGGAATCCTCGAGAACATCATCCCTTCATCCACCGGTGCTGCCAAGGCAGTAGGCAAGGTGCTTCCTGAGCTGAACGGCAAACTCACAGGTATGTCCCTGCGTGTCCCTACTTCCGACGTATCCTTCGTGGACCTCACCTGCGAGCTCAACACTCCTGCTACCTACGATGAGATCTGCGCTGCAATGAAGGAAGCTTCCGAAGGCGAACTCAAGGGCATCCTCGGCTACACTGACGAAGCTGTCGTCGCTACCGACTTCCGCGGTGATTCCCGCACTTCCATCTTCGACGTCAAGGCCGGTATCCAGCTCGATCCTACTTTCGTAAAGGTTTGCGCTTGGTACGACAATGAGTGGGGCTATTCCAACAAAGTGCTTGAAATGGCGCGCGTTATTTCAAAATAATTTTTATATTTGCGATAGTAAGGTCAGGCCTTCGGGCTTGGCCTTTTTTGAAAGGTTAATACAATAAGCAGATACACAACGACTTATCAATTCTTTTAACTATCACATTATGAAAAAAATTGTTCTTTCATTCCTCTGCGTAGCTATGGTGTTCTCCAGCTGCGCCAACATGAGCAAGACAGGTAAGGGTACTCTTCTGGGTTCCGGAGCCGGTGCAGTAATCGGTGCTGGAATCGGTGCTGCCGTAGGTGACAAGAAGGGTGCTGCCATCGGTGCAGCCATCGGTACTGCAGTAGGTGCTGGCGCCGGTGCAATCATCGGAAAGAAGATGGACAAGAAGGCTGAGGAACTCGAGCAGCTCGAGAACGCTCAGATCGAGAAGGTCGAGGACCAGAACGGTCTCGAGGCCATCAAGGTTACCTTCAACAGCGGTATCCTCTTCGACACCAACAAGTCCGACCTCAAGCAGGCTTCCAAGAACGAACTGTCACAGTTCGCCGCCAAGATGCAGGATATGCAGGACACTGACATCACCATCTTCGGCCACACTGACAACACAGGATCCGACGCTGTCAACGAGAGGCTTTCCAACGAAAGGGCTCAGTCAGTCGCCAACTACCTGAAGAACTGCGGTATCGCTACTTCTCGTATGACCACAGAGGGCAAGTCCTATTCTATGCCGGTTGCCAGCAACGAGACCAAGGAAGGCAGGGCTCAGAACCGCCGTGTCGAGATCTACATCTCCGCAAACGAGAAGATGATCGAGAAGGCTGAGAACGGTACTCTCGAATAATAGAGTCCCTAACTAAAGTATGAAAGAGGTTGACCGATAACGGTCGGCCTCTTTTTTTGTGCGGTGGATATAAGTGCGGACGCAGGCCTCAAGCACTGAGACTACCTGGGACCGAATATCGCGGTACCTATGCGTACGATGGTCGCTCCCTGGTGAACAGCAATCTTCCAGTCGTTGGACATTCCGATGGAAAGCTCACGGAAATCCTTCAGGTCCGGGAACGAACTGTCCAGCCGTTCCTTGAACTCCCGGATACGGATGAAATCCGCTTCTACCCGGGAATTATCATCAGTATTGGTAGCCA
Source organism: uncultured Bacteroidales bacterium (assembly GCA_905235085.1). Lineage (GTDB taxonomy): Bacteria > Bacteroidota > Bacteroidia > Bacteroidales > UBA932 > Cryptobacteroides. The sequence goes on from CAJOKD010000016.1 coordinate 14,775, forward strand.
TTCCCATCAGGCCGCAGAACCTTACGTGAGGGTAAGGATTGACAGCATCCGTGCCGGAAACGCTCTCCAGGATTCCAGTTATCTCATCTTCAGTAAAACCGCCCTTGGTCTCCTCAGCTCCAAGATGCAGCTCCAGAAGGACGGATATGATCCTGCCGTTCGCCTTCCCCCAGTTCTCTATGGAGTCAAGCAGATGGAGGGAATCGACGGACTCGACCATTGAAGCATAAGGCAGGACCAGTTTCAGCTTGTTGGTCTGGAGATGACCTATGAAATGCCATTCGATATCCCCCGGGAGTTCCCTGGCCTTGGCGGCGAATTCCTGGGGGCGGTTCTCTCCGAAACACCTCTGCCCGGCCTGATAGGCGGACAGGATCACGGAGGAAGGGTGGAATTTGGAAACTGCCACCAGTTTTACTCCTGGCGGCAGTTCTCCGTAGATTCTCTTTAGATTATCTTCTACCATTCTTCTTAGCCTGCTCCTTCTGCATCTGGGCCTGCATCCTCTGTGCCTCCTCGAGACGCTGCTGCCACTTGCTCTTCGGCTGTTTCTTGCCCTCGGTAGCCTTCAGCTTAGCCCTTATCTCATCAGGATTCACGAACCATTTCTTGATCACCCAGGTCTCGAGCATCGTGATAAGGTTGGAAAGGAGATAATAGTAACTGAGACCGGATGACAGGCTGTTACAGATGAAATACATCATAACAGGCATCATCCACACGCTCATAAAGCGCATCGAGGCCATCTGAGGGTCATTGCCGCCCGGCTGGGAAGCCGTAGTGAGCTTTGAATAGAAGAACATCGAAATGGCCATCAGGAGAGCGAACAGGGAGATATGGTCTCCCAGCAGAGGAATCCTGGTGCCAAAATTCACGATGGAATCATATGCACTGAGGTCCTCGGCCCAAAGGAAGGACTGCTGGCGCAATTCGATGGATGCCGGGAAGAACCTGAACATGGCCCACAGGATCGGGAACTGGAGCAGCATCGGTAGACAGCCTCCCATAGGGCTGATTCCGGCACGCCTGTACAGATCCATCTGAGCCTGCTGCTTCTTCATCGCATCCTGCTCCTTGGAATACTTCTCGTTCAGTTTGTCGATTTCCGGCTTGATCGCCTGCATCTTGGCCGAAGACGAATATGACTTGAAGGCGAACGGGAGGACCACCAGCTTGATGAAGATGGTCATCAACAGGATGATCAGACCGAAATTCGAAATGAACCTGTGAAGAAGGTTGAATATAGGGATGATCACGTACTTGGTAAACCAGCCGACAAGCCAGCCACCCAGAGGGATGATCTTCTCGTATTTCTTGTTATATGCCTTGAGGGTACGGTAGTGGTTCGGACCGAAATAGAACTCGAAAGGAACCACGGTCTCCTGCATCCCGGGCTGGAAGTCGATCCTCGTCCTGGCCTGGCAGGTCATCAGGTCGTGGCTTTCATCTTCCTCAGGGAGGAAGTTCAGTTCGAAGTCAGCGGAAGAGAACTCCTTGGGAGCCCTCATTATGTAAGAGAAGAACTGCTGCTGGAAAGCGAACCAGGAGACCCTGTTGTCAACTCTCTTCGAAGCATTCCTTCCCCTGCCCATCTCCACCGGCTTCTTCTCCCCGGAGAAGTAATAATCCATCTTGGTATACTGGACTTCGTTCTTGTAGCCTTTCTCCATCCTCGGCATCGTGACTATGCAATCGACGTCGAAGGAGAATACATTCTTCGGGATGACCTTTTCCATCCCAATGAATGACAAGGTGTTATTGACTGAATACGAGCCCTCGGAAATGGAATAACGCTGCTCGATGTATCCACCGCCGGCGAAAGGAAGACGCATTGAAACGGATGTGTCCGTCTTTTCCGCGACCGTGAAATTGAAATCAGAAGTATTGATGTTCTCCCCGGCATATATCTGGACACCCAGATGGGCATCGCCCGGCTCGAAAAGATAGAGGTCATCCCCTCCGTATTTCTTGTATTCCTTTATGAGGACCGAATACGGCTGGGCTCCCTTGGTGCTGAACGCGACCTCGAACTTGTCGTTGGAAAGAGTTACGATCTCGCCTTCTCCATCGTGAGCCTGAGCCAGAAGAGAATCCTTATATACAGAAACTGCAGGAGCAGCCGCAAGGGTATCCGCAAGGACAGTGTCCCTGAGTGCTGCCTCGGCGGCAGCGATGGAATCAGCACGGTACTTCTCGACTGCCGCAATGGAGTCGAGCTGGGCCTGGAACTCAGCCTGTTTCTTGTATTGCTTGTTCTGGAAGAAGGTGAACCCGAATAGGAGGAGTCCCATCAGGATCAACCCTGTCACTGTATTCCTATCCATCCTTTATTTCTCCTCCTCGCTCTCCTCAACCTTGCGGATCTTGTCTTCAAGGTCCTTGAGTTCCTGCTTTGCGGCCTCGATACGCTCCTGCATCTGCTGGATAAGAGGAGCGGAATTCTTGGAAGCCGAGAAGAAACCTATGTTGTTCTCGTAGGTAACGATGTCCTGCTGGAGTTTGTTATACTGCTGGACGAGACGGTCTTTCTCGCTGAGCGGCCTTCTGGAAGCACCTGCATTGCGGTTGCCGGCAGCCCTTGCAGCCCTCGGTGAGAAATCAGGGAACTTGGCCTGCATAGCCTCGGAATATGCTTTCTGGATATTCTCTTTCTCCTTATACGGAACGAAACCGATGGCACGCCACTTCTCGTTGAATTCCTGGGCTGCAGCCTGGTCGGCGGCAGCATCCTTGGACTCATATGCGTTGATCTCCTCGATCAAAGCCTTCTTTGCCTTGAGGTTGCCGTAATAATCGTTCTCAGGCTTTGCATTCTTGTCGCGCTCGTCGAAGAAAGCATCACAAGCCGCGCGGAAACGCTTCCAAAGCATCTCGGATTTCTTGCGAGGTACGGCACCGATCTCTTTCCACTGCTTCTGCAGGGCGATCAAGGCCTCCGTGGTCTTCTTCCACTCCTTGCTATCCTTCAGAGCCTCAGCCTGTTCGATTAGGGAGATCTTCTTTTCCATATTCTCGTTCATCGAATCCTTGAACTGGGAATAGTAGTCACGCTTGCGGGAGAAGAACTGGTCGCAGGCGGCACGGAAACGGTCGTATAAATCTTCTGGTTCTCCTTCTTTGTGGCGAAACCGATCATCCTCCACTTCTTCTGGATCTCCTCGATCTCAGCTGTGAGCTGGTTCCATTCGTTGGAGGATTTCACTTCCTTTGCTGCAATCTCCTCTACCTGCTCGCACAGCTTGGCCTTCTCCGCAAGATTCTCCTGCTGCTTCTCTTTCTGACCCTCGAAATATGCCTGATACTTCTTGTTAATCACTGCCGTGGCAGCCTTGAAACGCTCCCAGATAGAATCACGGTATTCCTTGGCCACAGGACCGAACTCCTTCCACTGCTCGTGGAGCTTCTGGAGCTCACGGAATGCATCGACTACATTTTCCTTCTCGGCCAGTTTCTCAGCCTCCTCGCAGAACTCCTGCTTAGCCTCGAGATTCTTCTTGAAGTCCAGGTCCCTGAGATCCCTGTTGATCTTGACCATATCGTAGAACTTCTCGACATAGAACTGGTAAGTATCGTTGAGGTTGCGGAACTTGGTTGCAGGGACCGGACCGATCTCCCTCCAGCGGTTCTGGAGCTCACGGAAAGCCGGGAACGTAGAGCTGACATCCTCCTGCTTCTCGACGAGGGTCTTGAGGTCCTCTATCACAGCCTGCTTCTTGATGAAGTTGTCCTCCCTCTGCGCATCCTGCTGACGGTTATACTCCGCACGTTCTTTCTTGTAGTTGGCATACACGCCCTTGAAGGCTATTTCGATAGCCTCGAAAGGATTGTCTTTATCCTCGGTCTGAGGAACCGGAGCCACCTCCTCTATCACGTCCTCGCGTGAAGAAGGCTCATCAACCTTGGCCCCAAGTCCGGCATCGGCCTTTTCCTTGGAAAGCCTCTTATAGAAAGCCGACTTGATAGCCTCAGCTTCCTTGTATCTTCTCATTCTGTTCTCGTCCTGAGACAATTTGTCGAACATATCGGACAGCTCGGCAAGCGACAAGCTTCCGAGGTCCACCGGAGCCTCTTCTGCAGTTTCTGCAACTTCGGCAGCTTCCGGGACTTCTTCGACAACTTTCTCGACAACTCCTTCGGCAACTTCTCCGACGGTTTCAACGGTCTCTTCAACCTTTTCCGCCACCTGTTCCACTGCTTCCTTAACCTCTGCCTGGAGGGTCTCAGGAGTTCCTTCTACATCTGGAGTCTGATTGACTACAGGAATATTTTCTTCGCTCATAAAGCAATAATTTAAAGAGTTACACTTCCTTGCAATTTTCATTGCAGTTTACAAATATACCTAAAAAACAATTAAAAAACCTATTTTTGCAAAAAGGTATTTTATAATCTATGCGCATCGATATACTGACCGTTGTTCCGGAGCTTCTGGAGAGTCCTCTGAGCCATTCCATAGTAGGAAGGGCGATAAAGAAAGGACTGGTTGAAATCCACGTTCAAAACATAAGGCAATTCGGCATCGGACCAAGAGCGACCGTGGACGATTACAGCTACGGCGGCGACGCGGGAATGGTAATGATGGTCGAACCGGTCGAAAAGATGATCGAGTCACTCCGGAAGGAGCGTGAATATGACGAAATCATCTATATGTCACCGGACGGGGAAAGGCTGACGCAGGGGATCTCCAACGAACTCTCCTTGTGCGAGAACATAATAATACTCTGCGGGCACTACAAGGGAATAGACCACAGGATAAGGGAGCACCTCGTCACCAGGGAAATATCCGTCGGAGACTATGTCGTCAGCGGCGGGGAGATTCCTGCTGCCCTGCTCGCGGATTCGATCGTAAGATTAATCCCAGGCGCCCTCACCGATGAGACTTCCGCCCTAAGCGACAGTTTCCAGGATGGTCTTCTCTCCCCTCCCGTTTACACCCGGCCGGCCGACTACAAAGGCTGGAAAGTGCCGGAAGTCCTCCTCAGCGGCAATCCGAAACTCATCCGCGCCTGGCAGGACGAACAAGCACTCGAACGCACCAGGCGTCTCCGTCCTGAATTGCTGGAAGGAACTGATAGTCAGGCACAAAAGCATTAACCTTGATAAAACGTTTAAATTTTTCCCTGAAACCTTTGGTTTAAACGTTTTTTTAAGTTACTTTTGCAACTGGAAAAGGAGTTCTCTAACGACATCGTCTTCTTTTTAAAGACAAAATAAGGTAATACACTACTAACTAACCGGAACAAGCCCGCAGCGATGCGGGCTTGTTGCATTTTTATAGCTTGATCAATTCAAGAGACGGCCGTGACACAGCTTGTACGAGAATCCGGAACCGCATGGGCAGGGGCTGTCAGCTGCCGCCGGGGGCACGAAAAGTCCCAGGAGAGGGTTTCTCCTGACCATAGCCCCGAGCTGGTCCTCATCCGGCTGCAGGATTACCTTGAGACATTTCGCTTCATCTGCCGAATAGCCGCTCAGAAGCCATTTCGGGAGACTGTTGGCGTATGACGCAACTATCTCCATACAAGCGTTGTAGTCCTCGAAAGACAGTATCTCATCCTGCTTTGAAGTTACGCAGGCGAATATTTCTTCGGCAGCATTGTCATTGCCGTACATCTGGGCGTTCATCCATATATCGTGCTCTTCACGCACAAGGTCATCACCCGAATAACCGAGGTTACCGAGCATCTGCACAAGCTTCTTCCCTTCAGGAGTACCTAGACCGAATACAAAGAAAGGAGCTCCGCTTCCCGCCTCTATCGCCTGCATAGGAGTGAATGCCTTCATATCTTTGACGAAATCGAACTCCTTCCTCCCGGCAAGGACAGCCTCCGGATCATAGATGTTCGGAGACCCTATGAAATGCTCGCCAGCGTGGTCGAAACGGCAGAGCTTCAATACAGGACTGTCATAGAGCATCGCAGAGAACTCAGGCAGGCTCTGTCTCTGGGTGGAATCCCAGTAATCGAGCATATGGTCGAAGAAATCCTCTATCCTCAAGACCCCGTATAGGGCGAGGTAGCCGAGTGCAGCCCTCTCCATCTCGAAAGATCCGTCAGCCTCCCCCTTTGATATCACAACGTGGATATGGGGCGCCACTATTCCGTACAGATCCCTTGAGATCCAGACGGAGCGGCAAGAAGAATCGCTTGTATCAGAATCCAGCAGACGGATAGTCTCGAGTACGGAAGGATAATCGGGATAATCCAGATACAGAGGAACTTCCGGGCCTGCATCGACAAGCCTTGCAAGGAGTCTGAGATCTCTTTCGAGCATCTTGCCCAGCCATTCGGCAGGCTTGGCGACTATATATCCGGCAAGCCTGTCGACCAGTTCCTTCTTGCGGGAACGCACAGGTACCTCGGCGCCGAAATAGCGACGGATATCTTCAAGTTCCACCTTCAGGAAACTCTCGAGCACCTCAAGTATAGTCCTGCCTTCCTTCATAGGTGGCAAATATAACAAAACGTTCAGTATCATTTTGTATTTTTGTTGCAGTTTAAGACATAAAAGACAGAACATACAATGAAACGCGATTACTTTGAAGGAGCCGATGTGTCCGTGACCATCTGCGCAAAGGATGGCACCATCCTGGATATGAACACCAAGTCCAAGAAGACATTCCTGAAACCCGGGATGCCCGAAATCATCGGTCAGAACGTACTGGACTGCCATCCCGAGCCGGCAAGGAGCCTGCTTGCCGATATGCTGGTGAACCCGCGCACGAATGTCTATACTGTAGAAAAGGAAGGCGTCAAGAAGCTTATATACCAGACTCCCTGGTACGATGACGGAGAATATGCCGGTTTTATGGAGCTTTCGATGGTACTGCCCGATGTCATCCCGAACAAGGTGAGGAAGGCAAAATAAAAAAGAAGCCGCTGGAATCCAGCGACTTCCGTGGAGCATAGGAGAATCGAACTCCTGACCTTTTGAATGCCATTCAAACGCTCTACCAACTGAGCTAATACCCCATTGGGATTGCAAAGATAATTCAAAAAAAAATAAAATACCAAATTATTCTGCCTTAACCGTCACATTTGTCCCTTCCGTATTCCTGAGGGCAGATGAAATCCGGTGCTTGCCGACTTTCACTCTTCCGGAAACGAATTCAGGAATATTAAAGGAAACCATCAACTCAGTATAATACTTGAGAGGATTGCGCTGAGGGAGAAGGAAAGGCTTGGAAGGCTTGCCGTCAGGTCCGAAACAAGCCAGGTAAGGGCGCGTATAAAGTCCGTCTCCCCTTCTGCTGCTGAATACCAGCCACTTGGAATCGCCGCTCCAGGAATGGTAACTCTCTACATCCTCCGAATTCAGTTTGTCCAACGGATACGTTTCCCCGGACTCGAGTTCAGCTGCCCAAAGATCGGCATCCTTGTGCCAGATGGAGAAGTTCCCGTACCCCGAGAGCGTGAAGACCAACAGCTTGCCATCAGGAGAAATCCTCGGGAAAGAAACGCTCTTCCCATTCAGGGGTGCGCTGTAGAGGGTATCTACCGTATCTCCGAACGAGAAAGACTCGGGATCGAATGCGATACGGCAAAGGCTGTACTTGACTTCGGAGTATTCCTTCGGCATCGGAGAAACAGCCTTCGCCGAGCAGAAATACAAGCTCCGGCCGTCAGGAGAGAAGGTCGGGAAAGTCTCGAAAGCATCCTGGGATTTGGTGAATGGAGAATAGGATATCTCGTACGTCTCCGTGTCAAGCACCACTACATCAGATACGGCATCGAACACTTCTATCCTGTTGGGGTCGTGGTTGAAGAAACTCTGGTAAGTCTCGTTTACCGAGAATGCCACATATTTCCCCGATGGATGCCAGTAAGGATACACAAGGGCACTGATCGTAGAATCGGTCTTGGTATTCAGTTTCCTGACTTCCCCGTCGCGGACCATCACCGTACCCGCGAACCTTGCACGCGCGTGGAACAGCATATTCCCGGGATCCCTGTCGCAGAAAGAATGGCAGTTCACGCAGTTCCTCTGAGTCAGGACATTACGATAGATGGCTTTTTGTGAATACGATTCCAGGTCGCGCTGGTATATTCCCATCTCATACCATCCTTGGTAGCCGGGAGGCAGGAGCCTGAAGGCAAGATAAGGATCCACTTTGGAATCACTCACCGAAATGCTGAACGGGTTGAAGGCCAGCCAGCGTCCTTCCTTCCTCACCACTACGGTTAGGGTAAGGTCGGATCCTTTGCACTCGTCCAGCATCTTGCGCCAGCGGCGGATGCCGAAGGAGAACAAACCCTTGCGGGACTTTATCCAACGGGTCCCGGAAACACCTTCAACCAGAAGCCGCGCCTCACCATCTCCAAGGTAGGAAAAGTTCAACGGCGCTATGTTGGAAGGGACCGTCACGCCGGCATAATCAGGATAGATCTCGGGATCGGTTCCAAGACTGCCATCTATCCCCACCTGCCTGTCGCAGGAAAGGAGCAGCAGCCCGAGAGCAAGGAATATAGCCAATCTTTTCATATCCACCCTTATCAATCAGTATTACCTGACAACATCATATAAGCAAGAGCATACTGCCGGGCCTTCAGATCGTCCGGATTCACTTTCACGATCCTCCTGAGGTCGTCGAAAGCAGAAGAACCGAGCACGAAATCTCCGTCTTCAGGGAAATCCCGGCGGCCGTTGCCCAGCACCGGATCTTTCTCCAGCAGGGCATCGTTGTCCAGGAATCTCTCGTAATCCCGGGCCCAAGAACGATAATTCAGAGACTTCTTCAGGAGTCCGATATTCTTCCGGGCGACATCATAGGTTCCGCGCATAAGATCGACCTGGACCAGGATCTTCAGCATCGAAGGATTGTTCGCGAATGCCAGGTTGGCGTTGAACGCCATACTCTGTGCAGCGGCCATATTCCCCATCGAGAACAGTATATGGGAGAGTCTCAGCATATCGATCGCTGACTCGCTCTTCTCACCCGCAATCAAAGATTCGGGGCCGGCCTGGGGATACTTGAACAGATCGTCCTTCAGCACTCCTTTCTCCGCCAGTGCAAGGTTGAGGTAGTTCAAGTCGTCGAGGGAACGCACATCGTGGGAGCATAACAGGATTATTCCGTTCCAATCCTGGCGCGAAGCCAGGACTTCCATCCTGCAGAAACGCATCAGATCCCTGTTCAGCGTCCGGAAATAACTGATTCTGAATGGAATGACCACCAGCAGCAGCGCAACGACACAGGCGAATGCTTTCAAGAAGATACCTCGCTTCCCTGTCACCTTGGACAGCAGGCTGGCCAGGAGGCTGACAGGCAGCAATATCCAGCTGAGATTGTGGATGAAAGGCATTCCAGGGGACATCAGCTCATAATAGAAGGCCGGGGTGCAGGAATGTCCCATAGTGGCAACAGAACCGCAGAGGACCGACAGCCAACCGATGGATACGGCAAGGACCGGCATCAGGAACGATAGCCATCTGCGCCGGCGCATAGCCACCAGGTCAGAGACCAATGCAGACACCCCGAAAAGCAGGGCGGCCGGGCCTGCAAGCAGGAACAGCGCGAGTACCAGTACGGATCCGAGGCTGACACGGGCCGACTCTTTCTTGCCGGCGGAACGGTTGTACAGGCACAGGGCCGCACAGGCAAGGAACAGAGCTACAAGTCCTTGATAGAAATACTGCACATCCAGCAAGGAGACTATCACGAAAGCAGGAGCCAGGAAAGAAAGAGGGAATACTTCCCAACCGGCACCAGTCCTTTCCATCGACTTCCATATGAACCAGGCGCTTCCGCCTGCCAGGAGTGACGTTACCACAGGTCCGACCCACAACGGTCGGAATAACTGTGTCAGGAATCTGGCGCAAAGGACTGAGAAACCTCCAGGCTCTACAAGAAGGCCGGATACATATCTCCAGTCGAAAAAGAACATCTGCTGCTGCTCGCGGAAGCAGAGCAGGTATTTCTGTCCATAGTACAGGAAGAAGACCAGTGCGGCCACGCAAACGAGCCAGGCCGCACCAAGTCCTATCGATAGTTTCTTCCTGTCCATAACAATGGTCTGCTACTGGATCTCGTCCTGGAATTTGAGGACAGGCTGGCGGGCAGCCGTGGTCTCGTCCGGACGGGTGATCGGAGCGTTGTGAGGAGCTGCCTTGAGGATAGCGGGATCCTCGGCTGCCTCGGCAGCGATCTGCTTCATCACCTCGATGAATGCATCAAGCGTCTCAAGCGACTCCGTTTCGGTAGGCTCGATCATTATCGCCTGATGGAACAGCAGAGGGAAATAGATCGTAGGAGCGTGGAAACCGAAGTCCAGAAGCCTCTTGGCTACGTCCAGCGTAGTAGCGCCTTCCCTTTCGACAGACCCGTCGGCAGCTTTCCTGGAACCATCGTCGATCAAGCCGTCATAGACGAACTCGTGCTTGCAGACAGATGGGATCGGAAGCTTGTAGCAATCCTTCAGGCTTTCCTTTATGTAGTTGGCAGCCAAGGTGGAATAGCGCCCCACCATCTTGACGTTCTGCCGTCCAAGCATAAGGATGTAGGCATATGCCCTGAGGATGACTCCGAAGTTGCCGAGGAAGCCTGAAACTTCGCCGGCGGCCTTCTCTGAATCGCACACGATCTCCAGTTCGCCCTTCCCGTTATCCACGACCTTCGGAACAGGAAGGTAAGGGAGCAGCTTCTCGCATACTCCAACCGGTCCTGAGCCTGGGCCTCCACCACCGTGAGGGGTGGAGAATGACTTGTGGAGATTGAGGTGCAGGATGTCGAATCCCATATCACCCGGACGCACGACTCCGATCAGAGGGTTCATATTCGCTCCGTCATAATAGAGCAGTCCGCCGCAGCCGTGGATGAGATCCGCAATCTGCTTGATGTCTTTCTCAAAGAGACCCAGCGTATTGGGGTTCGTCATCATAATGCCGGCGATATCTTCGCCAAGCAGTGGCTTGAGGTCATTGACATCGACAAGACCGTCGGCCTTCGACTTGACCACGACTACTTCGAGTCCGCATACGGCAGCACTGGCAGGGTTGGTGCCGTGGGCACTGTCAGGGACTATCACCTTGGTCCTCTTCAGGTCCCCGCGTAGGATATGGTAACGGCGCATAATCATAAGGCCGGTCAATTCTCCGTGTGCTCCCGCGCAAGGGTTGAAAGTGAATCCGGCCATACCGGTGATTGCCGACAAGGCCTTATCCATACCGCGGTAAACCTCGAGGGCTCCCTGTACGGTAGATGCAGGCTGCAGAGGATGGAGACCCTGGAAACCCTTCATATTGGCAATTTCCTCGTTGATCTTCGGGTTGTACTTCATCGTGCAGCTGCCCAGAGGATAGAATCCGGTGTCAACACCGAAGTTCATCTGTGACAGGTTCGTGTAATGGCGCACTACATCGACCTCGCTTACCTGAGGCAGCGAAGGTGCTTCCGCACGGCGCAGGCCTGTAGGAATCCCTGCTTCCGGAAGGACTCCGTCCACTGCGAACGGAGAAGTGCCGAGGGAATACCCAGTACGGCCTTCCTTGGATAATTCAAATATTAGTTTGTCGTAATATTTCATATTCCTAGGCCTCCTTCACCAATGCTACGAGCTCATCGATCTGAGCTTTCGTACGTTTTTCAGTTGCACAGAAAGATACATTGCCGTCTTCATCCTGCAGAGCAGCGAAGAACCCTCCAGCAAGGAGTTTCTGCTGAAGTGCCGCCACGTCGGTGAGAGGCTTCAGCACGAATTCCTTCAGGAACGGCTGGTCGTATACCTCCTCGAACTTACCAGTCTTGAGAAGCTCATCATGGAGATAGTGGGCTGCAGCATAGGAACGGTCATTCACCTCCTTGAGGCCCTCAGGGCCCATCAGGGACGCATATACCGTGACGAAGAGGGCCATAAGGCTCTCGTTTGAACAGATGTTGGAAGTAGCCTTCTCGCGGCGGATGTGCTGCTCCCTGGCCTGGAGGGTCAGGCAGAATACCCGCCTGCCTTCAGTATCCTTGGTTTCGCCGACGATCCTGCCCGGAAGTTTGCGGAGGTGTTCCTTCCTGCAGGCCATAAAGCCTACGTAAGGGCCACCGAACTGCATCGGGATACCGAGGCTCTGGCCGTCTCCGACAGCGATGTCGGCCCCCCACTCCGCAGGAGTCTTGAGGACTGCCAGGGCAGAAGGGTCGCAATATTCTATCAATACACCGCCTTCCTCGTGGACAGCATCGGCGAAACCTGTGAGATCTTCAATGATTCCGAAACGGTTGACCGAAGGGACTATCACGCCGGCTACATCTCCCTTGGAAAGTTCCGCCTTCATATGATGAGGACAGGTATGGCCATCCATAACAGGAAGATAAGCAAGCTCGATCCCGCTGTAGCGGGCATATGTCTCGATGGTTCTGACCACGTTGGGAAGAAGGGTCTTGGAAACCAGTACCCTGGACTTCTTGCGGGTGCAGGCCAGCGACATCCTCACAGCCTCGGCTGCGGCGGTAGGTCCGTCGTACATCGAGGCGTTGCTGACATCCAGTCCCGTCAGGGCGCAGATCATACTCTGGTACTCGAAGATATACCTCAAGGTACCCTGGGATATTTCTGCCTGATACGGAGTATATGCCGTAAGGAACTCGGAGCGGGACGTGATGTAAGGGATTACGGAAGGGGTATAGTGGTCATAAGAACCCTGACCGACGAACACCTTCAGCTTTGAATCCCTGGCATCCAGGTTCTCGAAGAAATCCCTGACCTCCTCCTCGGACATCGCGTCAGGGAGGTCATATTCACCCTTGAAGATGACATCCTGCGGGACATCGGAATAGAGGTCGTCGACCGACCCTGCTCCGATACGCTCCAGCATCTTGCGGACATCGTCTTCGGTATGAGGAAAATAATGGAATGCTGCCATATTACTTCTCGGTAAACTCCTGATAAGCGGCTGCGTCCATAAGTGATTCAACCTCTGAAGGATCGGACATCTCGACCTTGATGATCCAAGCCTCATAGGCATCCTCGTTGATCTTCTCTGGGGCATCGTCCAGTTCGGCATTGACCTCGACGACCTTTCCGGAAACAGGGGACATCAGCTCGCTGGAAGCCTTGACGCTCTCGAGTGCACCGAACTCCTCACCGGCGACGACCTCATCATCCACCTCCGGAAGGTCGGCATAAGTGATGTCACCAAGCTCGTGCTGAGCGAAATCGGAAATACCGATAACTGCGATGTTTCCTTCTACCTTTACCCATTCGTGGTCGTCACTGTAACGGAGACCTTCTACTACTTTGCTCATAATTGATTGTGTTATTTGTTATTGTTATTTCTTGTAATTCGTCTGATAGAATCTCTTCTTCACCACTTTCCCAGGGAATACCTTCTTGCGGATGCGGATGGAAAGAGGGGCATCGAGCGCTCCGTACTGCCTCTTTACTAGTGCGAAGCAGATGCTCTTGTCAAGGGATATGCTGTGATAACCGGTGGTGACGACTCCGACCTCGGTCCCGTCCTCAAGTTCTACCGGATATCCTGCACGAGGGATTGCCTTGTCTTCGATCTCGATACCTACGAGCTTCATAGGAGTGCCGTTGGCCTTCTGGTCGACCAGCGCTTCCTTTCCGATGAACTCGTCCTTGTCCAGTTTGCAGAACATACTGAAGCCGGCCACCACAGGAGAGATGGCTGGAGTAAGTTCGTCTCCGTACAGAGGAAGTCCGGCCTCGAAACGGAGGGTATCACGGCAGCCGAGGCCACAAGGGGTGACGCCTGCTGCGAGGAAAGCTTCCCAATACTTCACGATGAGGCCAGGGGCTGCATAGATCTCGAAACCATCCTCTCCAGTATATCCGGTACGGCTGATGATCACCCTCATCCCTGCATCTTCGAAATCCTTGAATGTATAGAATGTCAGGCTTGCAGCATCTGCAGCGAAATCCAGGACCTTGACAAGGGTCTCTTCCGCCTTGGGCCCCTGAAGAGCGATCTGTCCCCAGTTGCGGGAATCATCCACGACCTTTACATCGTAGCCTTCAGCGTGTTCCTTGATCCAGAGATAATCCTTCTCGATGTTCGCGGCATTCACCACGAGGAGATAATGGTCGCGGGTATATTCCTTGTAGACGAGCAGGTCGTCCACGGTTCCTCCGTCAGGATAAAGCATCATTCCGTAGAGAACCTGGCCGGGGGCCATAGGACGGACGTCGTTCGTGAATATATGGTTCACGAACTTTTCCGCATCCGGGCCGCAGACGAATATCTCGCCCATATGGGAGACATCGAACATTCCGACATTGTTGCGTACCGCCAGATGCTCTTCTGTGATGGAAGAGTACTGGATAGGCATATCGAATCCCGCGAAAGGACTCATCTTGGCTCCTAGGGCCACGTGGCTGTCGTGAAGACAGGTTAAATTAAGTTGTTCCATTAATCAGTGGTTTGTATGTTGTCAATCTTTCAATATCATATCCTTGATCCTCCAGTCCCCGTAAGGGTCGATGGAAGACTCTGACTCGTCCTGAACCTTGACTTCCAGGTTGTAGAAGAGGTCCATCCCCAGCTTGCTCTCAAGCTCATCGACCGTCATAGCATAGTTCATCAGGTTCCTTTCGCAGGCAGTGTTGGGAAATATGAAACCGATGGAAGCATAGGACCCATCCTTACGCCTTGCAAGCAAAGCCTTGAAGAACGAATCCGGGACCATCACGTGGTTGCTCCCGATATGTTTGGGATAAGTATTCTCGAATATGGGGCCGCACACGACCCAGATGGTCTTATGGTACTTCACCTCATAGCGGACCTGCTTCTCAAGGTCGTTCCAGGCACCGGAATTCAAGTTATGGTTCTGAGGACAGACGTTGCTCAGGTAGAAACACTCCTTCATCGTCTGGGAACTCCACCTCATATCGGCAGCAGGGGCCATATGTCCCCTATCATAGCCTGAACCGACATAGTCGCGGTCATAAGCCTGCCGTCCCTTAATGAGGGGGTCAGGTTCGAACCTGTCCTCCCGGCTCCTGAAACCGGTATTGATCTCCGACTCTTTCAGTTCGTATGCCACCCAGTTCGGGACACGGAAATCGTTGTTGTACGAAAGGGTGTAGCCCATATGCTCGATAATATTACCCTCGTTGTCTTCCAGGCGGTACGGGATTTCAAGCAAGGACATCACATCCTTTTCACCTGCTTCTACCAGCATGTCCGTCACCGGTTCGACAGAAGAGTCGTCTTCCTTCCCGTTCCACGCGAAATGCCAGGCAGTCCCCAGAACCGCGAGGACAGCCAGGGTGACCAGCATCGATTTCTTTTGTTTGTCCATAATTACAGAGCTAAACGGAATCCGAAAGTACCCTTGACGTTCTTGGCCGGCATAAAGGACCTGTTGCTGACGCGGCAGGCTTCCCATTTGCTGGAATTGCTCCCACCCCTGAGCACACGGTTGCCACCGGATCCAGCACCCGACGGGTTGTCCTTTGCTTCTTCGGTATATGTATCCGGACGGTCGAACACCCACTCCCAAACATTACCGCTCATATCCTTGAGTCCCAGTTCATTGGCTTTAAGGGCCCCAACCTTGCGGGGCTTCATACCGGCATTGTCCAGGAACCACATACACGACCAGGGATTGTTGCTGCCGCTGAAAGCGTAATTGCGGCTGGCCGAACCACCTCTCGCCGCATATTCCCATTCAGCCTCGGTAGGAAGCCGGAACTTCCTGCCTGTAAGGGCGTTGAGCTTGCGGATGAAGGTCTGGCAATTGTACCAGGACACGTTCCCTACAGGAAAATCGGGGTTGTCGATATCATTCAGGTACGGTACCGAACCCATCACCGCGTCCCAGAGTCCGACCGTTACCTCGGTCTCGCCCAACTCGAAATCGTCCAGGGTGACTTTGTGGGCAGGGCTTTCATTATCCGGGAGAGAGAACGCCCAAGCCGGAGAAGATTCCGGGGTGAAACCCATATTGAAAGTGCCTCCCTTTATCTTGACCATCTTGAAGGTCACTCCTCCGACCGTGAAAACCTCAGGTGAAGGGACGGAAGCATCCACTATCTCGCGGTCTACAGCCTGACCGTCAAGGACGCCGAGTATCTGCTCGTCCAGCTTGTCTCCGGACAGCTGGGCCAGCCTGAATCCCACGCTGGCTTTCTTGGTATGACAGTCGACGCCGACTCGGGCAGAAGGGTTGCGGACCACTTTAACATCACCTGTTGCAGGACCCGAAGGATTCACCGCCAGGGTCATTGGATCGGAATCTTCGGCGAACGGGTCGCTGCACCACTCCGATACGGTCACAAATCCCAGTTTGGCGACCTGGTTGCAGGCATATTCCCACTGAGCCTCGGTCGGAAGGAAGAACTCCTTGCCCGTTACCTTGCCCAGCTTCTTGATGAACTTCTGTACATCATTCCAGGAAACCATATCCACCGGTGCATCCGGATTCTTTACGGAACTCGGTTTATCCCCCATAACCTCGGTCCACAGGGCCTGGGAAACCGGCTTGGCGCTGATGACGAAACCATCCAGCGCAACCTCGTGAGCTACAGCCCCCTTGACGAGAGAACGGTTATCCGGAGACAAGCCCATCGTAAAATTGCCTGAAGGCATCTCAAGCATCTCGAAGGAAACATCTCCGACCTTATAGTTCAATTCATAATCAACGCCTTTCGGTTCAACCGTCCTGGTCTTGCATGAATATGCACCCAGGCAGGCAGCAGCGAGGACGAATGCAATAGCGATCCGGTTCATCAAACTATGGTTCTTTATAACTTACAAAGATATGAAAAAGTTCCATATCTTTCCGAGCTGGAAACAACAAAAAAAGGGCGGCCCGCGATAGGACCGCCCTGATCGGTTTCAATGACCGGACTAGTAGGTTACCACTGCTGGGAGTTCCTTGGCCTGGTCGATCATATCCTGAAGCATCTTGACGCTCGGAACGACCTTGGTGAGGTTCTTTTCCTCGTTGACTTCCTTCATCTTGGCCTCGAGATTCTCAGCATTCCTGTGCTGGAATTCCTTGACGGTGTCAACACCTGCAGCCTCAAGCAGTTCAGCGAACTGAGGGCCTACGCCCTTGATGCGGAAGAGATCGGCGTGGTTAACCCAAGTAAGGATGAGTTTGCCAGTGATTTCTGTCTTCTCCTCAAGCTCCTTACGGCCCTTTGCAGTCTTGCCTGCCTCGAGAAGCTGGTCTACGGTTTCGATGCCTGCAGCTATAAGCTTTTCAGCATAAACAGGTCCGATGCCCTGGATGTCGATAATCTTGTAAGTCATTTTTCGATGATTTTTATTAGTGTTAGAATAGTATCTATTTAAAAAGCCTTTCCCCAAAAATAGGTAAAATCTTGTTTTTAAACAAAAAATATAAAAAAAAACGTCCTGGCTTAGAACGTTTTGAGGAAGTCTACGTCTTTCTTCAACATCAACTTCGGTTCCATCAGGAACACTTTCTGGAACAGACGGATCTGGTTGGCCTTGGATAGGTACACCTTTTCTTCGTGTTTCCCCTTGCGCCACCACTTGTAGAAACCTACCGGATCGTTTTCAAACGGGATCTTCGCCAGGATGTCCGACGCGAAACCCGGGAAATCGATCGTGACGTTCAATCCCATATACTGCTTGTAGTACTGCTGGTCGGCACGGCGCAACTTGCTCATCAAAGGATTGTAAACCTCGATCTGGTCCACGTGCAGGACCTTTTCTCGAATGATCATCTTATGGATGCGCACGGGATCCTCGTTCAGCCAGGCACCTACTTTCAAGGTCTTGGGTCCCTCAGGAGTATCGAGAGTCAGGTCATCCGAGGAATAGTAAACTTTCTCGGAGTCCAATGGAAAAACCTGAGGGATTTCTGACATTGCCATAATTGCTTTACAACCTGCAAATTTATAAAAAAAAACGTTTAAACCCTAATACAGTGGCCTAAAAAAATGTTTATGACAATTTGTCAGTCGATTTTCATTGGAACGTTATTTGACTATTTCCGCCTGAAAAAGGAAAAAACGACAAAAGGATATGGAAACCAACAAAGGACAGATCGGAGTAACCACCGAGAACATTTTCCCGGTAATCAAGCAATTCCTCTATTCAGACCACGAGATATTCCTGAGGGAACTCGTCGCAAACGCAGTGGATGCCACCCAGAAGCTCAAGGCACTGGCTTCCAACGGTGAATTCAAGGGCGAACTGGGAGACCTCAAGGTCAGCGTCGAACTCGACGAGAAGGCCGGAACCCTCAAGATCATCGACAATGGTATCGGAATGACAGCTGAGGAAGTGGACAGATACATCAACCAGATAGCCTTCTCATCCGCCGGGGAATTCCTCCAGAAATACAAGGACCAGAATATAATCGGTCACTTCGGCCTCGGGTTCTATTCCGCCTTTATGGTGTCCTCCAAAGTCACGATAGAATCACTTTCGTGGAAGGAAGGCGCCGAAGCCGTTCTGTGGAGCTGCGAAGGCAATCCTGAGTTCGAGATGGGGCCTTGCAGTAAAGAAGACCGCGGTACCGTCGTGACCCTCTACTTCGACGAAGAATCGGCAAAGGATTACGGCACGAAGGGGAATATAAGCCAGCTCCTGGGCAAATACTGCAAGTTCATGCCGGTTCCGGTCATATTCGGAAAGGAACAGGAATGGAAGGACGGAAAATACGTAGACACGGATAAGGACCACGTAATCAACGTCATCGAGCCTCTGTGGACTCGCAAACCGTCCGAGCTGAAGGAAGAGGACTACAAGAAGTTCTACAAGGACCTGTATCCTATGAAGGAAGAACCTCTGTTCCACATCCACCTCAACGTGGACTATCCATTCAACCTTACTGGAATCCTGTATTTCCCGAAGATCAAGGAAAGGATGGCGATAGAGAAGAACAATATCCAGCTCTATTGCAACCAGATGTTCGTCACCGACCACGTAGACAACATCGTGCCTGACTTCCTCACCCTCCTCCACGGTGTGATCGACTCGCCGGACATTCCTCTGAACGTCTCGAGGAGTTACCTACAGTCGGACGAAAACGTCAAGAAGATTTCCACATACATCACAAGGAAGGTGGCTGACAGGCTGGAGGATATATTCAAGAACGAACGCGAAGCCTGGGAAAGCAAATGGGATAACCTCAAGCTGTTCATCGAATACGGTATGCTTTCCGACGAGAAGTTCTGCGAGAGGGCACTCAAGTTCGCCCTGTTCAAGAACACCGACGGTAAGTTCTTCTCCCAGGAAGACTACCGGAAGGCCATCGCCGACACCCAGACCGACAAGGATGGCAAGGTAGTGTACCTGTACGCAACCGACACCGATGCCCAGTACTCGTTCATCGAAGCAGCCAAGAACAAGGGCTACGACGTGCTCCTGATGGACTGCGAGCTCGATTCACACTACGTCAACCTCCTGGAGCAGAAGATCCAGGACAGCAGGTTCGCCAGGGTGGACTCCGACTCCGCCGATAATCTCATAGTCAAGGAGGAGAGGGTGAAGCCCGAGATGTCCGACGGCGACAAGGAAGACCTGTCAAAGCTTTTCAAGGCAATCCTCCCGAAGGAGAACGAGTATCAGGTGGAAGCAGAGAACCTCGGCGCCAACGCAGCTCCTATCCTTATCACCAGGAACGAGTTTATGAGGCGTTACCGCGAGATGAGTTCTTTCGGCGGCGGGATGAACTTCTATGGAGAGATGCCTGAAGCTTTCGACATCAAAGTGAATCTTGAGAATCCGGTTATGGCCAAGATCGTTGCCGGAATGAAGGAGAACAAGGACAAAGTCGAGGAATACGCCGAAGGAAGCGAACTGCTCAAGCAGGTCACAGACCTGGCACTCCTGGCCAATGGGATGCTGAAAGGCAAGGCCCTGGCGGACTTTATCTCACGCAGCGAGAAAGTCGTTTCAGACGCCTTCCTGGACAAATGATCCGAAACTGCTCGTGATGGTTTCCGGGTCTTCGGACCAGGACCACACCAACTTGACCCAGTCCACTTCCGGAGATCCTTCCTGGCTGAATTCCACAAGGACTTCTCCGTCCAGGATTACGGCCTGCTCGTATGATGGATACTTCGCGACATACCTGGCTTCCAGGCCTGTCGATGAGAAGACTGCCGAGTGTTCCCCATCCTTTTCCGAAGAAGAATATTCGATGGCCCAGAGGCCTTTCTCCTTATCCTTCAGGGCGACCTTGATCGCGTTTTCATTGGAAGGTGTGCCATCGACCGTACACATCCAGGTGTCAGGAGCTGCACAGACGAATGACATACCTGAGAACGGCCGGATGACGGCCCATTCCGCCGTTTCCTCCCCCAGCCTCATCTGGCCGGTCTTGAATGTAGCGAAATCAAGCAGCTGTATGTCCCCGTTACCGTTGACGAATACATTCCCGCTGATGTCCTTCCATTTGGAAGCCAATTTTTCCGAATCGGAAAGGTTTATGTATTCGTCCAAGCGGTAAGCCATCGACAGATAGCGTATCGTCTCCTTCACTTCCCTGTCGACCCTGAACCGGGCATAATGGCCCATCTCCGCTACCCTGTCCGAAGGATATTCTTCAGAGGAGATTGTTATACAACCGGAAATGGAGAGTACTGAAAGAATATATAGAAGCGTCTTTCTCATAACCGTCAGAATCTATATCCGAAACCAATCCTTCCACCGACATACTGAGACCCGAATCCGGTCTCTACGAGTCCGAACCATTTCCTGCCGAAGGAAATGCCCAAGGGAACAAGCTGCACCTCACCCTGCAGAGGAGTATCGTAATCCACATCCTCGGAGTGATAGTTGAGATAAAGACCGAATCCCATTCCGAATGATGAATACATCCTGAAACCCGGTTTTATTATATAGTCGTAACGCCATCTCGGTATGACGGCGATGGAATTCCCGTTCACGCTCGAAGTCTTGAAAGCTGCGCTGTAGCTGTCTCCGGACCCTGTTACCTGCCGGAGGGTGGAACCGGATACGTGGTTGCAGGAAGCCATCAGGGATATAGACCAGCGCCTTCCGGTCCTGAATCCGAACTCCGCACTGAAGGCACCTGTCATCTTCACTTCCGCATTATATGGCCTGAATATCGAGGCCAGGGTTCCCGTACTGATATAACCCGAATTGAATCTGTCAGCCTGGACCAAAGGGGCCATCCCGAATCCCCCGCTGATCTCGAACCTGGGTCCATAATCCCATTCCTGGGCAGCCGCGCTGATGCACTGAAACGCAAGTGCAAGCAAAACAAGAATCTTTCTCATAGTCATTTTACAAGTTTGAATACCGCAGGATATTCATCCCCTTGATACTCGGCCTCGCAAGTTTCAAGCACGTCATTCCCTCTACCTACGCTATGGACGAACTTGCCTTTGATCCATTGACACCTGTGGCGTTCCTCCTTGTCGAGGATGACCTTGAATTCGCCTTCGGTCCTGAAAGAGCAGTCATACCCGTCAGGAGTCTTCCTCTCACCGAATGCAGCAACGGTAAGGACTCCTTCGTCACCGTACTTGACCGCCGTTACGTTATCGTCAGAAGCTACGACGCTCCATAGGTCTTCAGCCACGCATTCGAAAGAAAAACCCTCTATATCGATTTGGTAATAGCTATCCTTGAAATCCAGTTTCCATACGGTTCCCGGATCGTGGAGAGACTTTCCCCGGGTATCCAGGATGCCGAAGCCTTCGACCAGCCAGGATTCCCCGTCCCCTTTGAACAGGGCTTTCCTCACCTCCGAATAGATGGAAGAATCCTTTTGCCCTTCCGGTGCCTGCAGATAGTCGTCAACCAGAAGCAGGAAGTCGGTGTAAGATGCCGGCAAGACTATATAAGACCTTACCAGCCAGATCGATTCATCCTTCATCCTGGAATCTCTCTGGCTCGAACTCTCTCCTATGATATCGCAGGAAACGGCAGCCAGCATTATGCTTGCGATTATGATCAACTTCTTCATAGCCTGATTATTCTAGAATTTATAGCCTATGCCTCCGCGGATACCGATCAGATAAGTACCTTCCGTGAGTTCCGCGAATCCGAAGATCTTGCCGCCGAAGGAAATACCCACCGGAGTAAGCTGGACCAACGGGACATAACTCCACTTACCTGGCTCGTAATCCCGCCCGCAATTGTTGTAGCAGCCGACCCCCATTCCCGCGCTGACAGCAAGATAGACTTTCACCTTGCTATAAGGATTCCAGGTACGCCTGAATTCAGGATAGACTGCGATTCCATATGATTTCTGCCAGCCTTTGACCTCATCTGTCAGACCATCATACACCTTTCCGAAAACCTGGTCCCAGCCGAGATTGACTCCTATCGCTCTCTTCTCGCTGAAGTTCCAGAAGTACTGGAGGGTGATTGTCCCGAATGAGAGGCTCCTGCCTCGATAGTCCTGGAAGCGGTCGGACTTGTTCCGGAACCAAAGGACCGGCTCAACGTCAAAACCGTGGTACAACCCGTCGGCAAGGGCAAGACCTGCCGGCACTCCACCGTAGCCGAGCCTCAGTTCGTGGCCTTTACCCGGAGTCTGGGCAGAAGAGACGATACAACAAAAAAACAAGGCAGCAGTCATTGCAAACCTGACTGCCACCTTGTCAACCACACTTGAATAACGTATCATCGAAAAAAGCTTTACGTATTTCTAAATTCAAAAATACAGCAATCTTGCATCCAGAGCGCAAACTATCTTCCGATTATTTGTACAAGAACCTCTTGATGGACATCTTAGGGGTCTTCTCGAACGGCATTTCCTGAACCTCCACCTTGGAAATCTGGCTGTAATTGGCGAGTTTCTTGTTCGAGTTGACGCGTACCCTTTCCGGAAGGTCTGCTATGGACTCGGCGTCGAGACCGGCCTTCTTCATCGCATCCTGGTCGAAGTATACGAGGGCTACGATGTGGGATGCCCTGTCCACGACCACGGACTCGGCTACGAATGGCTGGTCGTTGATGATGGCCTCGACCTCCTCAGGATAGATGTTCTGCCCGTTGGCGGTCAGGATCATAGACTTGCTGCGGCCCTTGATGAAGACATTCCCGTCCTTGTCCATTATTCCGAGGTCGCCTGTCTTCAGGTAACCGTCCTCGGTGAATGCGTTAGCCGATGCCTCGGGGTTCTTGTAATAACCGATGCAGATATTCTCACCCTTTGCCTGGATCTCCCCTGCTATGTGCTCGGGATCCTCGGAGTCTATGCGGACATCACAGCAGTCCACCGGCCTTCCGCAGGAACCTGCCACGTAGGTGGCGCAGCTGGCATAGGCGAGCAGAGGGGTAGCCTCGGTCATTCCGTATCCGACCGTGTAAGGGAACTTGATCTTCTTGAACCACTTCTCCACCTCAGGGCTCACAGGTGCGCCGCCAAGGATGAATTCCGAAGCCTCACCGCCGAAAGCATTGATGAGCTCGTCGTGTATCTTCTTGAATATGATCTTGTTGACTCCCGGGATAGCGCACAGGACCTTCATCGACGGTTTGTCGAGGACAGGCTTTACCTTGGATTTGAAGATCTTCTCCATAACAAGCGGAACCGTGATGAGCTGGTAAGGCTTGACCTCCTGGAACGCCTTCATCAGCATGCTCGGGGTCGGAGCCTTGCCGAGCCAGTAGATGGAAGTTCCGAAACAAAGCGGATAGATGAACTCGATGACGAGGCCGTACATATGCGCCATAGGCAGCATCGAGATCATCCTGTTGCTGTCGGACGTAGGCCTGTTCCTCTGGCTGAAAGCGATCGTGGCTGAGAAATTCCTGTAGGTCAGCATCACGCCCTTGGGGTTGCCGGTGGAACCTGAAGTATAGTTGATCGCTGCGAGCGAATCCATATTGTCCGTAGGGTACTTGACATTGTCCGGACCGAAACCGTCCGGATATTCAGCTGCGAACAGCTTGTCTATGTCTTTCCAGACCTGCTCGGTCTCCGGATCGGCAGAATAAAGTATCTGGAGGTTGTCCACGTCCATCACGAACTTGACCTGGGGAGCCTTCGAGATGTCCAGTTTCGAGAACTTGTCGGCATTGGTCAGAAGGCCCACGCTGTCGGAGTGGTCCAGCAGGAACTCTACGTTCTCGGGTGTGAAGTCGGCCAGGATCGGCACGACAACGGTTTCATAGGTGTTGATTGCGAGGTAGGACATTCCCCATCTGGCGCTGTTGCGAGCCCAGAGTGCAATGTGCTGCCCTTTCTGCATTCCGACCTTGTCGAAGAAAAGGTGGAATTTCCGGATGAGTGTCGCCATCTGGGAATATGTGAGTGATTCTCCGCCGATAGTGTTGAGGGCGGATTTGTCCCAGTACTTTCGAGTAGCTTCCTGAAGCAAGGATAAGTAATGTTCCATCGTTGATCTATCTGTTATCGATAAGTGTAAATTTAGCTTTGAGGAGAATCCCATTCAAGCGAATTATTAATATATTTGCAAAATCATTGAGTATTTAGTAAAAACGCCCTATATGGGGTGAAATGATTGACCTACGATGAAAAAGAAACCGATTGTCGCCCTGATTTACGACTTCGACGGAACTCTCTCCCCCGGCAATATGCAAGAGTTCGGATTCATCCAGGCAGTAGGCAAGACGCCGGAAGAGTTCTGGAAGATGAGCGACGGCCTGGCTGCCGGTCAGGATGCCAGCAACGTATTGTCCTATATGAAGATGATGTTCGACGAGGCCAGGAAGAACAACATCACGCTCCGGCGTTCCGACTTCCGCAAGTTCGGCAAGCACATAGAACTTTTCGAAGGGGTCAGGGAGTGGTTCAGGCTGGTGAACGAATATGGGGACGCCCACGGGGTGAAAATCGAGCACTACATCAATTCCTCTGGCCTGAAGGAGATCATAGAAGGCTCTCCCGTCGCCAAGGAGTTCAAGCATATATTCGCTTGCTCGTACATCTACAACGACGAAGGCGAGGCCGTGTGGCCGGGTATAGCCGTAGACTATACCGCAAAGACTCAGTTCATCTTCAAGATCAACAAGGGCATATTCTCCGCCCACGACAACAAGATGGTGAACGCCAGCATAGCAGAAGACAAGAAAAGGATACCTTATCCCAGGATGATCTATTTCGGAGACGGGGAAACGGACATCCCTTGTATGAAGATTGTTTCGATGTTCGGAGGACACACCATCGCGGTCTATAATCCAGACAAGCCAAAGAAGAAAGCCTTCGCCGAGAAACTCAAGCGACAGGGACGCGCAAACTTCATCGCCCCTGCCGATTACCGCAAGGAAAGCCGCACCTTCCAGGTCGTCTGTGCCATAATCGACAAGATCAAGGCAGACTACGAACTCAGCCGCCTTGCGTAAGTCTTTGATTATTAACGAATGAAATTCCGTCTCGAGTCACCATACAAGCCGTCCGGGGACCAACCGGAGGCAATCGACGGGCTCTGCAGTGCCCTTGAGCAGGGAGTCGGGGATGTCACCCTGCTCGGAGTTACGGGCTCAGGCAAGACCTTCACGATGGCGAACGTGATCGAGAGGCTCCAGCGCCCGGCTCTGATCCTAAGCCACAACAAGACGCTTGCAGCCCAGCTTTACGGCGAATTCAAGAGTTTCTTTCCCTCGAACGCGGTGGAGTATTTCGTATCATATTATGACTACTACCAGCCGGAAGCCTACTTGCCTGTCACCGATACCTACATTGAAAAGGATCTTTCCATCAACGACCAGATAGACAAACTGAGGCTGAGTGCGGCCTCGGCACTGATGTCGGGGAGACGCGACGTGATCGTCGTTTCCAGCGTTTCCTGCCTGTACGGAATCGGCAACCCTGAAGATTTCCACGCCCAGTCGATTACGGTGAAACGTGGAGAGAAACGCTCGCTGACCCGCCTTCTGTACCACCTGGTGGATGCAAACTACAGCAGGACCGAGATAGATTTCAGGCGGGGCACATTCAGGGTCAGGGGGGACACCGTGGATGTATTCCTGGGAGGTTCCGACGAAGCGGTCAGGATAGAATTCTTCGGTGACGAGATCGAATCCCTGTCCCTTATCGATCCTGTAACGGGAGCCCATATCGAAGACCTGGAGGAAGTTCCGATATTCCCTGCGACAAATTTCGTCACCACCCGCGAGCGCAGCATCAAGGCCGTGAGTCAGATACAAGACGACCTCAAAAGGCAGCTCGACTACTTCAACGAGATTGGCAAGGGGCTGGAAGCCAAGCGTTTGCAGCAAAGGGTAGAAAACGATCTCGAGATGATAAAGGAGATGGGATACTGCCCCGGAATAGAGAACTATTCCCGCTATCTCGACGGGAGGAAGCCAGGACAGAGGCCTTTCTGCCTGATCGACTATTTCCCGAACGATTTCGTTACTTTCATAGACGAAAGCCACGTTACAATCCCTCAGATAAGGGCTATGTACGGCGGCGACCACTCCAGGAAATCCGTGCTCGTGGAATATGGTTTCAGGCTGCCTGCCGCTGCCGACAACAGGCCTCTTACCTTCGATGAATTCAACTCCATAACCGGCCAGAAAGTATATGTCAGCGCTACTCCGGCAGATTACGAGTTGGAGAGGTCGGAAGGCCTAGTGGTGGAACTGGTCGTAAGACCTACCGGCTTGCTGGACCCTCCTGTCGAAGTACGCCCGACCAAGAACCAGGTGGACGACCTGGTGGAAGAAATCAGGAAGAGGTCCGAGAACGACGAGAGGGTCCTCGTAACCACCCTTACCAAGCGGATGGCCGAGGAACTGAACGACTATCTAGACAAGATCGGAATAAGGGTGCGATACATCCATTCCGATGTAGATACCGCCGAGAGGGTGGAAATAATAGAAGACTTCAAGAACGGCCTTTTCGACGTCCTGGTCGGCGTCAATCTCCTCAGGGAAGGCCTGGACATACCTACCGTTTCCCTCGTTGCCATACTCGATGCTGACAAGGAAGGTTTCCTCCGCTCCGGAAGGGCACTGACACAGACAGCAGGCAGGGCGGCCAGGAACATCAACGGCCTGGTAATAATGTACGCCGACTCGATAACCGACTCGATGGAAGAGACCATCCGCGAGACTAACCGGCGCAGGACCAAGCAGATGGAATACAACAAGCTCAACAACATAACTCCGCGCCAGATCGATGTCAAGCAGAACATACTGGCATCCGAGCTATATGGCAATTCCACCGCAAAGCCAGTCAATCCACGCATCAAGAACGGCCCGAGCGGAAGGGTAAGCGCAGCGGACTCAGTCTCTGCACCAACCTATATTCCAGACCCGAGCGAACTTGGAAAGGGGACCGTTTCAGTAGGTCTAGGCCACGATTCCAAGCGTGAAGGGAATACTGCCTTCGCCGACGGTTACGTACAGGCGGACCTCGCCGCCGTTCTCCAGGATCCGGTAATCCGCTCTATGACCAGGGAACAGATAGAAAAGACCATCGCCGAAGACAAGAGAAGGATGGAGCATTCTGCGGCCGAACTCGATTTCAGCCAGGCAGCCAAGTACAGGGACGAGATGTGGGCCCTGCAAGAGTATCTGAAAGTGTGGAAGGACTAGACCCTGGATATCTTGATCACAGGCTTGAGGACCTTGATCTGGGAAATCACCTTATCCAGTTCCATATTGGAAGGCACTGATAGCCTGAGGGTTATCTCATACGTCCCATTACGGTGGTTCTCGATCACGTTGAACGCCCTCATCGAAGCCTTGAACATACCCACTATCTCCGTTATCTTTCCGATGACCGGCGAATCCACTGCAGAGATGATCTTCAGGGTGCTCTGGAAAGAGCCTGCCGAAGGGCTCTCCGCCCATTTCACTTTCTGGATACGGTAAGGATATGCGCTTATCAGGCGGGATGCGTTCGGACAGGATATCCGGTGTATCTTGATACCTTCCGAACGGGTCACGAAGCCGAAAACATCGTCACCGAAAACCGGATGGCAGCATTTGGCCATCTTGTAATCCAGACCTTTCAGGTCACGCGCATTCAGCACCAGTATGTCATCAGAGGAATGATGTCCTTCCCAGGCAGACGCGGATGCGACCCGTAAAGCATCTATCTCTTTTGCAGCCTCCACGCTGGCGGCCTCCAACTTATCGTGCTCCAGGATGAAGTTCTTGACATCATTGACATCCACGACGTGGTCGGATATGGCGGCGAAGAATGAATACTGGGTGGCGTATTTGAGTTTCTTCAGGAACTCCGCCATCATCTCGTCCGGGAACTCCAGTTTCCAGTTCTTGAGACGCCTCGTCAGCATCTCCTTTCCCTGGGCGGCTTTCTTGTATTCCTCGGCATCGAGTTCCCTCTTGATCCTGCTGCGAGCCTTGGAGGTAACGACATAACCCAGCCAGTCGGAAGATGGCTTCTGGTTCTTTGAGGACATAATGTCCACCGTATCCCCCGTCTTGAGCTTTTCCCTTATCGAAACTGCCTTGCCGTTCACCTTCCCTCCGATGCACTTCACCCCGAGTCCGGAATGGATGTTGAAAGCGAAATCCAGCACAGAGGCACCTTCCGGAAGGATCCTAAGTTCCCCGGTCGGCGTAAACACGAATATATCCTTGTCCGGAGGCTGAGGAAGCTCTTCAGGATCAGCCTCTTGAGGATGCTCCAAAGCAAAGCGTACGGTCGAGAGCCACCTATCCAGCTGCTGCTCGTGCTTGACTCCCTTGTAGGACCAGTGGGAGGCCTTGCCGTTCTCCGCCTCGTCGTCCATCCTGGCCGTCCTGATCTGGACCTCTATGTACGCTCCCCTCTTGTTCTTTACCGTAATGTGCAAGGATTCGTAACCGTTTGACTTCGGATTGGTGATCCAGTCGCGCAGACGGGCCGTATCCTGTTCATACTCTTCGGTAACATAGGAGAAAACTTTCCAGCACTGGTCTTTCTCGACCTTCGGATCGGGATCGCAATAGATGATGAACCGGATAGCAAAGACGTCAAACACTCCTTCAAAAGGCACTTTCTGCTTCTGCATCTTGCACCATATCGAGTATGCGGCCTTTGTCCTGACCTTCAGCTTGTACTTGATTCCGGCGTCGGAAAGCTTCTGCTTGAGGGGCTGGATGAACTCCATCATCAGCCTCTCCCTGTCACGCTCCGTAGCCTTGAGCTTGTTGGTAATGGTCCTGTATGCTTCCGGCTCTGCATATCTGAGGTATATATCCTCCATCTCCCTCTTGATATTGTACAGGCCGAGCTGGTGAGCCAGGGGTATATACAGCATCAAGGTCTCCAATATCTTGTTCTCCCTCGTGGACTTCGGACAGGAATCCAGATTCCGCATCACCTCCAGACGGTCGGCGATCTTGAGCACGGTAACCCTGGGGTCTGTGGAATATCTGACTATTAGCTTCTTGTAATTCTCTGCTTCCAGACGCGTATCCTTAGGCTTGATAGTGGAAATCTTGTCGAGTCCGTCCACCATCGTGATAACATCTGAGGGGAAACCTTCCCTGGCACGTGCTACATCTAGACCTTCCGCGAGCCTTTCAGCCTCGTGGAGGAAAACGGCAGCGACGCATTCAGCCGGAAGGCCTATCTCGTCTGAAGCTATCAGTGCAACATTGAGAGGATGCCCGATGAAAGGACGTCCGTCCCAGCGCAGGAGCCCATCCAGGGCAACGGCTGCGATTCCGTAAGCCCGCTCTACAAGCGCGAGCCCGGCTTCGTCAAACTGTGGGAACAGTCTCCGGATCTTGTCGTCCATCTTTACGAAAATTAAGGCAATACAATACTACTGACTCGTAAAGATAAACAATTTAAAGCAAAAAAACGCGACTGGCGGAAAACTAACGTCTCCGCCTGGCATCGAGTGCGCGCTGGAATTCGCGTGCATTGCGGTTATGCTCCGCAAGAGTGGTCGCGAAACGGTGGGTCCCATCCATCTCCGGACTGGCACAGAAGAATAGATATCCGTGCTTGTCAGGGTTCAGCACAGCCTCTAGACTGGCCTTGTCAGGAACGCATATCGGCCCAGGAGGCAGGCCGGGATACTTGTATGTATTGTATGGAGAATTCACCTCGAGATGCTTCAAAAGGATTCGGTCCAGGGAAAAATCGAAACAATATGCCACGGTCGGGTCCGCCTGAAGCTTCATTCCCTTGTCCAGGCGATTCAGATAAACCCCTGCTATGGACGGATATTCAGGCTCGTAGTTGGACTCTCCCTTTACTATCGAAGCCACGACTGAGACTTCCTTCGGAGTCAGACCAAGTTCCTCCGCCTTCTTGAGATTCGTCTTTGTCCAGAAAGCATCGTTTGCGGCTTTCTGCTTGGCCAGTACCGTTCCGATAGAATCAGTCCAATACACCTCGTATGTGTCAGGGATGAAGAGGGAAAAAACATCCTGGGGAGTAGCCCCATACCTGGCAAGCAACTCCTTATCGTCCAAAGCTTTGCGGACAGTGGCCGAATCTATCATCATCTGGTTCGCTATCTTACGCGCCAAGGGACCCTTCAGGCGCATCGTTCCAGATAGGACCAGGTTCACTGGTGTCTGCCACCCTTTCTTGATCATCCTGGCGGCATACACGCTCGGTTTGTTCTTTTCGACCACGTAATGACCCGGCCTCACGGAAGAATCGTCAAGGTACTTCCTGAGTGTCCTGTCAAGGCTCCTGCGGCGCGAAAGCACGCTGTCCGGAATCTGGGACAGGATGTCGTCGACCGTCATATCCGGAGTCACGAACAGTTCCACGTTCCTGTTGAAATTCGGTCTTTTGTTATCATTGAACCACTTGCCTCCAAGGGCACCGGCAGCTACGACGGCAATCAAGGCGACTGCCAGCACAATCCATTTCCAAGTCTTCATCGGCTAGTCCTTTTACTCCTCGACCTCAGCATTATCGTATCCCCTTCACCAAGGTTGTATCCATCAGGGATTCCGTTCATCTTGCAGATGCTCGACATCTTCACTCCGAATCTCTGGCATATGTCGCGCAGCGATTGGGAGTCATCGTCGACAATGAACATATCAAGCCCCTTTTCTGCCTGTTTCTTCTTGCTATGGATGTATACTATAGTGCCGGGCAGAAGCTCTTCATCTGCCGCAAGGTCGTTGAATTTCAAAATATTCTTCAGGCTGAGCCCGTTCTGGGCTGCAATACTGGAGTAAGTCTCACCTTCCACCGAAAGCACGTACGGAACTCCGTTGCGGGAATATACCTCCCTGCTCAGGGAGAAGCGGAACTCCTCGAACTCGCTCTTGTCAACTTTCTTGGGCGCTTCAAGGGCAAGAGGAGACTCCGGGATCTTCCCTACGGCCTCTTCCTTTTCCTTCTTCTCCTTATGGTTCTTCCTGGCAGCTTTCCTCGACGCATCTCCGGCAGGTTCTTCAACCGCGGCCGGCAGCTGGTCCTCAGTCATCGAGTCATATTCGTACAACTTGTAGTCCTCGATGTACATTATGAGCTTCTCAGGATAACTCGGATCGGTGGCATAACCTGCCTTCTTGAGCCCGTAAGCCCAGGACTTGTAGTCGGTGGTGCTGAACTCGAAGAGGAATTTATAGCGGTCACGGTAGCGCAGGAAGTCGGAATGGTCTCGGAACGACTCGTCCGCGGAAGCATATACCCTGAAGCATTCGCCTTTTTCGTCATCGTCGTATGACATCGTCTTTCCTTCCCACCCTTTATGGCACTTGATACCGAAATGGTTGTTACCTTCGACAGCCAGAGGGGAACGCCCGTAACGTGACTCCAGTATTCCCTGGGCAAGGGTTATGCTTGCAGGAACACCGCTACGGTACATCTCCCGAATCGCCGTCGGTGCCCAGTCGCGTACATATCGTTCAATATCAATATTCTGCGCGTCAGAAAGAGCTGCACAGAGAACAAATGCAATAAACGCAAAAAACTTTTTCATCCCTTCGAAGTCGTTTAGAAATGTAAAATTATTAAAAAAAATGTCTAAAACAATATAATTATTGAGCCGTAAGGCCTTAGCCCTTGCATTTATAAAAATAATTAGTACATTTGCGGCCTAAGTTTTGAAATATCAACGAACAAGCTGATTTTCTCAACCTAAAAACTATTTATTCCGGTAAAATGCAAAAACTTTTGTATGAGCCTCCGGTGACTAAGGAGGTTATTCTTTTCTCTCCGCAGCAACCTATCTGCGGTTCTGATGTCTGTACTGGCGGGCAGGACGTTCACGACTATGAAATCGGAGATGACTTCGATGATTGGGACTAATTCTATGGAGGACAAGAAAATGAAGAAGTTTACATTCGCAATCCTTGCAATCGCATTCATCGCTGCATTCAACTCCTGCAATGGAGCAGAAGAAATCCAGACCCCTGACGATGACGACTGGGAGTACTTCGTAAAGCAATACGATCAGAATACTCCTCACACCCCGGGCACATTCGTAATGTTCGGAGCCAACACCTATTACAAGAACGGTGAGGTAGAGACCAGGACACAGTATTCTGGAGAGGAGATCACGATCGGCACCAACAAATACGAACGCATCGACTGGATCGATGGTGACAAGCTGCAGATCTACTGTAACCAGTCATCATCCGGTGTCAACAATGCAGTCTATGCAATTGATGAATCGACTATCACCGTAAATGCAAATGACGAGCGTCAGAGTGTTGCTGCCGTCACCCTCGACAGCGAACAGGGACTGAAGTGGGGTGAGGTTGACCCTCATATATTCCACGGAGTATATCCGGAAGTCGGAGCGATCGAAAACAGATACCCTGAGGTCTATGAGAACTCTGCTGAGGCTTTCAAGTTCATCTCCAAGGTCCCAAGCCAGCAGCCATATCCAGTTGATATGACTCTTGCAGGAATGGTTGCCAAGACCACAGCAACACTCGAACAGAGAGGAAATGTTTCAATGGTTTACTATCCAACGGTTACAACTCTCCAGTTCGACTTGATTAACTTTTCCAACAGCGATATCAAGATAAACGAGATATTCATTGAGGCTCCTGAAGCTGAAAATGAAGATCTGGCCGGAACATACGAGATTATGGTTTCCGCAGACAAGCAAACGATTTCCGGGACCCAGGACTTCTCTATCTTGTGCGATCCTACAGACCAGATCAGCGTGGTCGGAATCAACCAGGAACTGGCTAAGGGTTCCACTGATGTCGTCAGGGTCGTAATGTTCGCCCTTCCGGTTGAGTTCACCCACGCCAAGCTTGGCATAAAGATGACCATCAACGGTCAGGAAGTGACCCGTAAGATCGCTCTTAACTACAAGGAAACAGTTACCGTCGAAGGTGAAACTACGGTCGTCAAGAAAGACATCGTTTTCCAGCCTACACACAAGTACAATTTTACCATCAAGATTCCTGATTCAACCGTATTTGAGGTAGATCCAAAGAATTTCAACTACGATGTACCTGGTGGAGCTGCACCGTTGAATGTCACCAGCTACACTTACAACGCAGCTGGCGAGAAGACCCCGGTTGCCTGGACCGCAACAAGGTACTCTCTCGACGGTGGTGAGACTTGGCTTGAATTCGGACCGGCTGTCCTCACTCCTGACGCAATAGGGGTCTTGCCTACGATGCTTGAAGGATGGGATGTATTCAGTTTCACTGATATTGAAGGACACCCAACCCAATTCGTCACCCCTGTCAACGGTACAGTTTCCTACAACAAGCCTCCTTACAGGAAGTTGAAAGAAGCGGAACCGGCCGTCGACGTCGACCTCTCCATGAGGGACGTCAACGGAAACCCTACCAGCGCAATGAACACGGCCAACTGCTACCTGGTCCACGCCAGAGGAACCTACAAGTTCCCTGTTGTCTATGGTAATGGAATAAAGAACGGAGCGATCAACACCATCGCATTCAATCCTACTATGGACCGTTCAGCTGAGGAGATTCAAGACAGTATTACTTATTCCCCTTATAAGAAGACAGATGAGTACGGTCATTGGATTACTCTGCCTAATGAACCATATTATTCTCTGACTGATGAAGAGAGCAGGGAAAAGTATTTTGGCAACACATTGACCACCGAAGAAAAGAAGCAACTGTTCAATGTTGGTTGGGGCAAGGGTTGGACAATGGAAAACAACCCGGCGAAGAACCACTTCCTTTCTCCATTCCTCAACCACACAGGACAAGGCATCACCGATCCGTGGCTGAAGAACAACACTGGAGTCTCTCCTACTACTGCCACCCTGCTCTGGCAGGATTCCAAAGGATTGATAAAGGACGTCACCCTTGACGGAGATTACGTCAAGTTTGAAGTGACTTCCGTGATGTCCGACCTCGTGGAAGGCAATGCACTGATAGCAGTCACTGATGATACGGACATCCTCTGGAGCTGGCATATCTGGATCACTGAAGTGACTGAAGACCAGAATATCAACTCCACGGATAGTCCTTATGGCAATGTCTATGCGGGTCAGACAATGGCTTCTACCCTCATTGGAAAGAAAGTAGTCGAAAATTCCATTCCAAATGTTACAGACGCCAAGATTGCCGCCTTCCTCGGTCTCTGCGACCTCAGCGTCAGTCCAAAAGAGATAAAGATCGAGTTTGTTCAGGAAGGAACTGAAGCGACAGAGATCATTACCTTGAAGCAGAAGGGGTTGTTTGATATGAATGCTCCTTTCTACCAATTCGGAAGGAAAGACCCTCTAAGATTCCAAAAGGGAATTAATGGTGATGACAGAACCGTTTTCAAGGATTTGTATACCATATCCAATGAACAGCTTACAAGTTCTTCGTTCCCTGCCTTTAGCACATCTACGCTTGAAGATGCTGTATTTAAAGGGATCAAAACACCATTGAGTCAATGTAAAAACAATGGATTTGATGCAAAGTATTTCAACCTTTGGGCTGCAAGACTTACCCGTCCCGGAAGGTATGATGCAGTAAGGGCTGACAAAACCAAGACCGTCTATGATCCTTGCCCTGCCGGATACCGTGTACCTTCACTGGCTGATGTTGCCGGATGGGCAGGAAACAACAACTCTGATGGATATAATCCAAGATCAGGAGCTTCAAGGTATTATGCTGGCCGCATATGGCAAACATGGAGTGAATCCACACCATATGCCATAATGAGCATAGACGGTGAAAGCAAGAGAGTTTATATTCCATTTTTACAAGGTGCTGCTGTGAATAAAAATTGGAATGACGCAAGATTATTAGGCGGCTGGAGACTTACTGAGACTGCCTCGTGGGTTTCCACACCAGTGAACTTCTCTTGTGTCACATCCAGCTTTAAAGATAATGAGATGAACATCTCGTACAATTTATATGACGGGGATCAAATTCGCAGAACAGAAATCTTCTATTGGTATTATGCACACAGCCAATATTACCAGCATGTCCAGACACGCTGGGACATAGCAGATCAATCAGTTCATCAGATACGTTTCGGAGGCAATGTATGGATGAATGAGCCTGGTGGTAACAGGAACAATGCTGTAAATGTATTCATGGTCAAGGAGAGGGATACCGACACTTGTTCAGATGAGTATCATCAGGAAACTCAGAACTAAAATCCCATTCTGACTGAAATAACGCCGAAGCCGGGAAGTACAGTGGAGCTGACTTCCCGGCTTTTGTTATACTACGACTTCATTTTTATCTTTAAATCCAATCAATAATAGCCCGATTGGTTCTCTATTCTGTATCATTTAGTGCCTTGACGGTAATCTCCTCGTCACATTCTTCCGGCTCACTTACCGTTATGCCCGACCCGCTATTCTTCATGCCCGACTCAACCTTGCCCGACCTGTTCGGGCATCCCTAACCATCCCGTCATGCCCGACCTGTTCGGGCATCTGCGATTCCCGGTCGTGCCGGGAATGACGTAATAACTACCCGGCAATGACGATCAATCGTCATGATTCCAGCGGAAGAGTCATAAACAAAAAACAACAAGCACAACGAGATATGCCTGTTGCCTAAATTAGCCGAAGAATCTTTATTCTTTCGTGTCTTCCAATACCTTCGAGATAATCTCCTCCGGCACGCCCTGTTTTCTTAGAGCGTCGATGATCTTGACCCTTTCCTCCTCACGTCCTTCCTCACGTCCTTCCTCACGTCCTTCCTCACGTCCTTCCTCTCGACCTTTATCCATCGCGAAGTCGATCTGGTTCTGTATGTCCCTTTCAGTAGTCATGTCGTTATGGTATTTGATTCTGTCTTCTTCAGCAAAATTATGCAAATCCGCCGAAGAAAACAACAGGTCGAAGATTTCCTCATCGAATCCAGCCGGCTTTCCCTCCAGCTCCGGCAGGTGGTAGAGCGCATATCCAACCCGCTCTATCAGAGACGCTTCCGCGTCAGGACGGCACTTCTCCACCTCCAGGAAGATGTAGTGCAGGTCGTCTGTCATCAGTTCCCCGCTCTCATCCTCCGTCACCGAATAACGGAACAGGCACCGCCGCCGGAATATGCGGGCTCCGGCGGCCGGGAATGGCTCTACCCTTCGTTCTTCTCCAGCGGCACGTCGAATACGTCACCGTCGGAGGCTGCATAGGTTTCGGGGAAGATGGTGCGGCATTCGGCCTCATAGTCCTTGATATTCTGGTGCCGGGAGGAATAGTGCCCGATCACCAGCTTGCCGACACCCGCATCAAGGGCACAGCTGGCGGCCTGAAGGGTGGTGGAATGATGCCGCTGGGCGGCTTTGTCCGCCATCTCCTCGATATAGGTAGCCTCGTGATAAAGCAAATCTACGCCGCGAACCCAGGAGGCTTCCTCAGCGAAAGGAGCCGTATCGGAACAATAAGCGTAAGACCTAGGCGTGAACGGCTTATAGCCTAGTTCTTCCAAAGGAAGCGTAAGGAATCTGCCGTCCGGGAGTTCACGGACCACGTCCTCTCCCCTCTTGACCGCAGCTATTTCCGCCAGCGAGAGCCCATATTCGGAAATCTTCCATTTCCGCACATTGTACTGAGGCTCTTTCTCCTTGAAGAGGAAACCGAATGTCTCTATCCCGTGATTGAGCGGGAAGGCGGATACCTCCAGAGACTTGGTCTTGTAGACCACCTCCGGAGCCTTCATAGAAAGCGGGATATGCCTGATCTCGAAACCGATACCCTCTCCGTAATAAGAGAGGAAGAACTTCAGCAGGGGGCCGAAGGAAGCCGGGGCGTATATATTCAACCGCTGCGGCCTGGCGAACATCCCCATCGTAGAAAGGAGCCCGTAAATCCCGAATACGTGGTCCCCGTGGATGTGGGATATGAATATGGAATCAATCCTGAGAAGATGGACGTGACAGTCCTGGAGACGTGTCTGTACGCCTTCTCCGCAATCGATTAAAAATGAGCGCCCGTGTACGGTCAGTACCTGGGCGCTCTGGAATCTTCCGGTGGAGGGCTTTGCCGAAGCGGTGCCCAGGACCGTCAAAGTGAAATCCATAAAGAATTATTCACCTTTTTCGAGTTTCTCCTTGAGAGCAGCAAGGGCATCGATGTCGCCAAGGGTGGTCTTCTCCAGGTTGGAGCTGATCTTCTTGACAGCCCTCTTGGTAGCGCCTGCCTCTGCAGCTGCCTTCTCCATCTTGGCCTCAGAATAGGTCCTGAGGTGGGAAAGAAGGATCCTGCGGGTGCTCCTGCGAAGCTCGACAACCTTGAACGGAAGGGTCTCGCCAGCGATAGCCTGCTTACCGTCTTCCTTGATGAGGTCGCGGGAGAATGCGAAGCCTTCGTCTTCCCCGTCAAGCTTGATATTGGCGCCCTTGT
This sequence comes from uncultured Bacteroidales bacterium, assembly GCA_905235085.1. GTDB lineage: Bacteria > Bacteroidota > Bacteroidia > Bacteroidales > UBA932 > Cryptobacteroides. The sequence goes on from CAJOKD010000016.1 coordinate 52,316, forward strand.
CGGTAAGGGAAGCGATTGTACCCTCTACGGTAGAACCGACAGGATACTTCTCTTCGATAGCATCCCAAGGGTTAGGAGTAAGCTGCTTGTGACCGAGGCTGAGCTTGTGATTGGCCTCGTCGAAGTCAAGGATCATCACGTCGATCTCCTCACCAGGGGTGACGAGCTCTGAAGGATGCTTGATCTTGTTCCAGGAGAGGTCGCTGATGTGGATCAGACCCTCGACACCATCCTCAGGCTCTGCGAACACACCGAAATTGGTGATGTTGCGGATGACTGCCTTGTGGACGGATCCCACTGGATACTTGTCGCGGATGCTCTCCCAAGGGTTAGGAGTGAGCTGCTTCAGACCGAGGGACATCTTCCTGTTCTCACGGTCGATGGAAAGGACCTGAGCCTCGACTTCGTCGCCGACATTCAGGAATTCCTGAGCGCTGTGGAGCCTTGGAGACCAAGACATTTCGGATACGTGGATAAGTCCTTCGACACCCGGCTCGATCTCTACGAATGCACCGTAGTCAGCGATGAGGACTACCTTACCCTTAACGGTGTCACCGACCTTGATGTTCTGGTCGAGGTTGTCCCAAGGATGAGGAGTGAGCTGCTTGTAACCGAGGGCGATCCTCTTCTGCTGAGGGTCGAACTCCTTGACGACGACCTTAATCTTCTGGTCAAGGGAAACGACTTCCTCAGGGTTGTCGATCCTGCCCCAGGAAAGATCGGTGATGTGGATAAGACCGTCAACACCGCCGAGGTCGACGAATACGCCGTAGTTGGTGATGTTCTTGACGGTTCCTTCAAGGATCTGTCCCTTCTCGAGCTTGCTGATGAGCTCAGCCCTGCGCTGCTCCTGCTCTGCCTCGAGGAGTGCCTTGTGGGATACGACGACGTTGCGGAACTCCTGGTTGATCTTGACGATCTTGAAGTCCATTGTCTGGTTGACATAAGCATCGTAGTCGCGGATAGGCTTGATGTCGATCTGGGAACCAGGAAGGAATGCCTCGATTCCGAATACGTCGACGATCATACCGCCCTTGGTGCGGGTCTTGATGAAGCCCTTGACGATCTCGTCGTTGTTGCAAGCCTCATTGACACGGTCCCAGGACTTGAGAGCGCGAGCCTTCTTGTGGGAAAGGATCAGCTGACCCTTCCTGTCCTCTGCGGACTCTACATAGACCTCAACTTTGTCACCAACCTTGAGGTCAGGGTTATAACGGAACTCAGGAGCCATAATGACACCCTCGCTCTTGTAACCTATATTGACGATAACTTCTCTCTTGTTGATGCCGGTGACTGTTCCTTCCACTACCTCGTTCTCGACGATCTTGGAAAGGGTCTGGTCATAAGCCTCTTCAATTTCTTTCTTGTCTGCTTTTCCGTAGATTTCGGAGCTTCCCTCGAAGGCTTCCCAATCGAAGTCCTGAGGAGCGACTGAAGCGTTGAGAAATTTTTCTTCTGCCATAGTAACAAATAAGATAACTAGTTGTTTAACAATATTTTCTGTACCCTACCGGACACGCCTTGGTGGCGTAGCCAGTCAAAAGGCTCGCAAAATTAGACAAAAATATCTGATTTACAATGAGTAAATAAGAAAAAATCAGAGCATCTTCTTCTTACGGAAGATATAAAGAACGAAAGCGACGGTAAGAAGCATAAAACCGAGCAGGACAAGCCAGGCCCACCACTTCTCCATCATTGGCAGCGGCACGTTCATTCCGTAGAAACTGGCCACCAGGGTAGGAGGCATCAGAAGCACCGAAACCAGGGTGAATATCTTCATTATGTTGTTCTGCTCCAGGTTGATAAGACCGACGACGGTCTCCTGGAGATACTCCAGCCTCTCGAAACTGAAATCAGCGTGGTTGATAAGGGAAGTGATATCCTGGAGAATGACGCTGAAGCGTCCCTGAAGCTCACGAGGATACTTGTCACTCTTGAGCATATTGGAAATGAGGCGCTGCTTATCAACGATGTTCTCGCGGACGAGCATGGTGTTCTCCTGTAGCTGGTTTATGTCCAGGAGGAAATCCTCGTTGATATCTTCCTGCTGGTTGATACGCTTGCTGTACTGGGCAATCTCTTTGGACATCAACTCGATCATGTCCGCATCCAAGTCGACTCGCTGGTCCATGATGCTGGCGAACACTGTGTAACCGCTTGCATAAAGCTGAGGCATGGCGATGATCTTCCTCTGGAGTTCGGTAAAGGAGCGGAGAGGAACGTCACGCAGGGTGGTGAGAATATTCCCGACAAAGGTGAAGGAAACAGCCTCCATCGTATAGTCCTCAGGTCCCGGCATCAGGAAGTTGGTATTGGCGAAGATCGCTTTCTCACTCTCCGAGAAGCGGGAAGAACTCTCGATCTCCTCGGCCTGTGCACGGCTCTGTATCTCGACCCCAAGGAATTCATCCACTGTATGCTTCTCTTCACTGGAGGGAGAGAGCATATCAATCCAGAGGACCTCGTTCCTCTCCATATTGGAAAGCTCCGATTCTGACTGGGATACCAACAGCTTGCCGTTCTGTCTGTAGAAAATAGCGATCATAATACTCCGTCTGCAAAAGTAGGAATATTTTCGCAAAAGATGCTCAGATAGAGGGAAAAATCGCTAAATAAGGCCGGTAAGCACACCGATGCCTATGGCGACCAGTACGATTCCTCCCACGATTTCAGCAGGCTTGCCGAAGCGGTCCCCAATCTTCGCTCCCCCGAACACCCCGACCGTCACGACCAGGAACGTCACGATGAACAGCGCGACAACATCAGCCGCCATTGTCTTCAAGGATGTCCCGCAAAATGAAAGGCTGATTCCCACGGCGAAAGCGTCTATGCTCGTCGCGACAGCTCCGATGACGATATTCTTGAATCCGTTCAGATTGTGGTTCTGCTCTTCCCCTCTCAGGGCCTCGATGATCATCGAGCCTCCCACATAGAGCAGGAGCAGGAATCCGATGATGTCCGCAATCCTGTGAAGATAGCCCGCGAACAGGTCGCCGAAAAGCCAGCCCGACAGCATCAGGATGATGTGGATAGTACTGAATATCAAGGCTATGGGAAAGACCTCCCTCCAAGTCACCCTCCTCAGGGTGAGACTTGAGCAGGTGGTGACTGCAAAACAGTCGGCACAAAGGGAAAGTGCAAGTAATATCGCTTCAAGGATCCACATATCCCATCATGGTTTGAACTGCTGCCTGTTCACGATGGAACGGCCCAGGGTAAGTTCATCGGCATATTCCAGGTCATCGCCGAAACCAAGTCCGCGAGCAAGGGAAGAAACCCTGATCCCGAAACCGGAAATAAGGCGGTAGATATAGAATGAAGTCGTCTCCCCTTCCACGTCGCCGCTCAGCGCCAGTATGATTTCGATGTCCTCCGGGGCAGTCTCTCCAGACGTAACCATGGACTTTACCCGCTCCACGAGGGCTGCCACCGTGATGTCGGAAGGACCGACTCCGGCTATCGGGGATATGATCCCTCCCAGGACATGGTACAACCCGTGATACTGCCCCGTATTCTCGATGCTCATCACATCCCTGACATTCTCGACTACGCAGATGGTCCTGCGGTCCCTGGTCCTGTCGGAACAGATCGGGCAAATATCATCGTCCGAAATCATACGGCACTCCTTGCAATACTTGGCCTCATCCCTGAGGCGGACTATGGAATCGGCGAAATGATGGACATTCTCCACCGGCTGCCTGAGCAGGTGCAGGGCAAGCCTGAGGGCGCTCCGCTTCCCGACTCCCGGGAGCGAGCCTATCGCCTGAACGGCGTTCTCAAGAAGTTTGGAAGGATATTTCTCAGGAATATTCATAGGTCGTTCAAGCAATGGAAGACTCGGACTGCCGCGATGCTATGGCTCTGCGGACAGATCCGTAAGAATATAGCAGCGAACGGGCCTGCTCATAATCGATACCGGTTGCATCCATTATCATCCTCGTCCCCTTCTCCACAGGATCTTCGCCACCGCAATGGTATCGCACCAAACCTTCGATCGGGGATGGGATGATTGCCGAGAACCTTACTCCGTACGGTTCAGACACCTTCAGAAGTATATTCCTGTAGGCGAATCCGAATCCGCCTACTATACCGATCGGATAGCGCTCGATGTCATATTGCCTGGCCACACGTTCGAAAAAGTCACGGAAATTACTGTCTACCAGCGACTTTACATATCCGGAAGAGGAATACCTCGCCATAATCCAGGACGCGAAGGAACCAAGATATCCCGCAGGAGAACCTCCTTTATAAACATTCTCAACCACGGTCATATAGTCCACCTTGAAATCCCTCCCGAACTCGCCTGCAACCGGCTCTGGAACAAGACCCTTTATGAAATCCGACATAAACAGTTTCCCCAGCCTCGCTCCCCCACCCTCGTCACCCAGGATGAAGCCTCCGGAACGGACGTTCCTGATGACCTTCTCTCCGTCGAACTGGCAGCTGTTTGATCCGGTCCCGAGGATCGCAGCTATTCCTGGGTCATGTCCACAGACAGACCTGGCCGCAGCCAGGAGGTCGGAAGCATATTCAATATCGGCTTCCGGGAATATGGACTTGAAAACCTTGTCTAGCCTTTGTGCCAATGCAGGGACTTTCTCATCTCCTGCTGAAACCATTCCTGCCGCATAAAAATGGACGTCATCGACCTTCCCGAGGAGTCCTTTGGTTCCAAGCACCTCAAGTGCTTGGTTGACAGCAGTTTCTACAGCCGCTTCGGACATGGTGGCGAGGTTGATCCCGCCAGTCTTGACGAACACCGGGCCCGTGCTTCCGTCAACCACGCACCAGTCAGTCTTTGTAGCTCCGCTTTCTATGATCAGTACCATTCCGAAATACGATAAGTTGTCTGCAAATATAATAAACCTGCTCCGATACCGCAATTCACGCCCTGTAGATATCACCAAGCGTGCAAGGTCTATCTAAATCTCGAAGACCTTACACAAAAACCCTATCAAAACGTGTAAGGTCTCCTAAGAAAATGAAGACCTGACACGTTTATCCTTGCCCAGAGCAATCATTATCATCATATAGGACATCATAGAAATCCGGTTCTTCCACATATCCTATAAGCATTTCAAAAGGGACTCCTAAAACTTTCGAGGCGCGGAAGATTGTATCTATATTCCTGGTTTTGAATAGGATATTGACATTTTGCTTGCGAATACCCATACGGCGAGCGAACTCGGACTTGGAAATACCCTTATCCTTGAGAAGGGATTCTGCTTTTTCCTCAAACAAAAGTTTTGACATAATTCTGATTTCTTGCCTGAAGGTAATAATTAAATATGACTTAATGGCATATTATCGTTATATTTGTCAATGCAGCTGACCACTTTGGCCAGACTGTCAGGACTAACATTTGGGAAGGATATGAGAGAAGGATTTTGGCTGGTCACTACAGACCACCTGACAGACAGAATCTGGTTCAGGGACGACGAAGATTTCAAAGTTGCTATGAATATAATAGCACTACTATCTGTTATTTACATAGTGGACATAATAGCTTTTATCCTAATGTCCAACCATGTCCATTTCTTATCGGGTGGTGATATTGATATTGTAAAGGCATTCATAACCCGTTTCAAAAAGGATTATTCCCAGTATTATAGCCAAAAGTATGGTTCCAGAGGACTATTGAGAAGAAATTCCGTAGATTTCAGGAGCGTTACCATCGGGGATGAATCATTTGAACGAGCAGTAGCTTACATTCAAATGAACTGTGTCGCTGCGAATATCTGTCTCCATCCGTCAGCATATCCATGGGGAACGGGAGATACATATTTCAGGGTTTCCCAAAGAAATGGTCAGAGAATAGGAGACCTTAGCGGAAGAGCACGCGCTCGTCTGCTTCATAGCAGAGTCCCGGTTCCAGATGATTATATCATTGATGAACGTGGTTTTATCGATCCTGCTTCCTACGTCCCAGCCACATTTGTTGAATCTGTATTCAGAACCGCCAAACGGATGGATTGGTTCTTAAGGAATTCATCCAAGGCAAGAATCAGCTCAAGAAACGAGGGACCCTCTTTCAACGACCAACTTGTTGCCGCAGGAATAAAGGATTTGTCGATTTCGCTTTTCAGAAAATCCTCATTATCAGAGCTTAATGATTCTCAAATAGCTGAGCTCTTCCGTCAGGCAAGATACCGTTTTTCATCAGATCCGGCTCAAATGGCCAGAGTCTCCGGTATTACTTATGATAGAATCTGCACACTCTTGGAATCACTTTGATCTCATGCATCATTATCGAAACGTGGCCCAAGCGTGCAAGGTCTTTCTTAATCTCGAAGACCTTACACAAAAACCCTATCAAAACGTGCAAGGTCTCGGATGGAAATAGAGACCTGACACATTAAATATCAAAAGAAACTTAATGTCCGTAAAAAATAATCAACACTTGGAAATGCGGGGAAATTGAAGTATTTTCACAGAGATAAAACAAACGATAACCAATGAAAATGATATCCATCCAATCACTCGCCGCTGCGGTGGCGCTCACATTCACTTTATCAGCTTTCGCTCAGCTTCCATTCCAGGACAAGAGCCTCAGCCCGGAGCAGAGGGCCGCAGACCTGGTGGCTAGGCTCACTCTTGAAGAGAAAGCGGCACTGCTGCGCTACGATTCCCCGGCTGTAGAAAGACTCAGGATCCCTGCATACAACTGGTGGAACGAAGCGTTGCACGGAGTGGCACGCAACGGGAACGCCACTGTATATCCGATGCCTGTTGCTATGGCATCGACTTTCGACCCGCAGCTTATCGAAGAAGTGTTCACTTCCGTGAGCGACGAGGCAAGGGTCAAGTACAGGCTTGCCAGGACGGTGGAGAATCCGGAGAACTATTGGTACAAGGGTCTGACATTCTGGACCCCGAACATCAACATATTCAGGGATCCGAGATGGGGGCGCGGGATGGAAACGTACGGGGAAGACCCTTACCTGACAGGACAGCTTGGAATGGCCGTGGTAAGAGGACTGCAGGGAGACCGGGAAAACGGGGACCTGAAGGCTCAGGCCTGTGCAAAGCACTTTGCAGTGCACTCCGGTCCTGAATCCACCAGACACAGTTTCGACGTGACGGTTTCAGAAAGGGACTTGAGGGAAACCTACCTTCCCGCCTTCCGTGACCTCGTGGTCAAGGCAAAGGTCGATGAGGTGATGTTCGCCTACAACCGCTTCGAGGGATATCCCTGCGGTGCCAGCGAACGCCTTCTGAAGGATATCCTGAAAGATGAATGGGGCTTCGAGGGACTGATTGTCAGCGACTGCTGGGCGGTGAGCGATTTCTACAACGGCCACGGCTGGTCGGCCAATCCTGTGGAAGCCATAGCGGCTGCCATCAACGCCGGAATGGACCTCGAATGCGGCGCGCTTACTCCGCTTGCGGTCAATGCAGTAAAGGAAGGCCTGCTGGATGAAGCGACTATAGATGCCAGGCTCACCAAGTTGCTGGCGGTGAGGTTCGCATTGGGAGAGATGGATTTCGAGTCCCCCTGGGACACAATCCCGGAAGAGGTGCTCTGCTCGGAAAACCACGCCGGACAGGCTTTGGATATAGCCAGGAAGAGCCTTGTACTGCTTTCCAATGACGGCACGCTTCCTCTGAAGGAAGGCGCCAGGATCGGACTTGCAGGTCCGAACGCAGCGGACTCGGTGATGATGTGGGGCAATTACAACGGTTTCCCACTTCGCACTGTCACCCTCCTGGATGCGCTGAAAGCCAGGATTCCTGACATCAAATACGTAAAAGGCTGCTCGCACGCAGCCGAGCTGGACTCCGTCGCCACGGACATAGACGCAGTAGTCAAGGAATTCGAAGACTGCGACATCGTGGTGTTCGCCAGCGGCATATCCCCTTCCCTGGAAGGTGAAGAGATGCCTGTCAAGATTCCGGGATTCTCCGGTGGAGACAGGACTTCCATCCAGCTCCCGGCCATACAGAAGCAGCTTATAGCAGCACTTGCCCAGGCCGGGAAGAAGGTCGTCCTGGTCAATTTCTCCGGCAGCGCCGTAGCCTTGACCGAGGAAGCCGGACTTTGCAGCGCGATTCTCCAGGCCTGGTACCCCGGACAGGAAGGTGGAACAGCGATCGCTGACGTGCTCTTCGGAGATTTCAACCCTTGCGGAAAGCTTCCTGTGACCTTCTATGCGGATGATTCGCAACTGCCGGATTTCGACAATTACGATATGGCCGGAAGGACTTACCGCTACTTCACCGGAACACCTCTGTATCCATTCGGCCACGGGCTGGGGTATTCGGAATTCAAATACCGCAGGCCGAAGGTCAGGACCATCGAAGGGAACAGGTCCCTGGTACTGAAGCTCAGGAACAAGGGAAAGATGGACGGAGATGAGATAGTCCAGGTCTATGTCAGCCGCCCGGACGACAAGGAGGGCCCGGTAAAGACTCTCAAGGCATTCAAGAGAGTATCCGTCAAGGCAGGAAGGACCGTAAGGGTGGTCATCCCGCTCGACGATGAAACTTTCGAGTGGTGGAATCCGGAGAGCTGTAAGATGGAGGTTCTCGGCGGAGAATATATCCTCCGCGTAGGTGGATCATCTGATGGCTCCGTCCAGAAGACCGTAAAGGTCAAGATCTGATAATCAACGTCTTACCGACGCAAGGCCTTCTTCAGCACGGGCAGGATATGGTCCGTGTAGCGCATCATACCCAGATCGGTGAAGTGGACTCCGTCCACGGTTGCTTCACCGTCGTCTCCTATCATCCCCTTGGTGGAGACATAGTATATTCTCTTCTCCCCTGCTTTCTTCAGCTTCAAGAATAGAGCCCTTTGGGCGGCATTCCTGGTTTCGATTTCCTTGCGGATCCTGTTGTCGAACCATGAATGAGGATATGTCGGATCCTCGACGAATATCACCGGAACTGCAGGATGTTTGTCCCTCAGGATTCTGAAGAACTTTTCTCCTCTTTCCTCAATCCGGTCGACTGCGGAGTTCGGGACATAGTCCAGCACGAATACGGCCGGATTCTCAACCTGCGTCATCAACTCTGCAATTTCGTAATCCATAACTGCGTTGCCGCTGAATCCGAGGTTTATCACTTCCCTGTCCAGCCTGCGTCCAATGATGGCTGTGAATGCCATTCCCGGACGGTTGGCGCAGCCACCTTGGAGTATACTGGAACCATACATCACGATAGGGCTTCCAGACTTCGGGCTCGGAACCACCGGGCCCTCATAAACCGAGCCCTCATCGAATCCCAGTTCCAGGCTTTCAAGATTCGTATAGAGAGGCAAGTACAGCATATACTCCCTCATCACCGGATCCATATCCTTGACCAGCTGCTTGGTCCTAACTTCAGTTTCTTTCCAGAGGAACCCGCTTCCCGCGAACCTCCAGCCATCCTTTTCAGTAAGGATATAAAGGTCCAGCCCATTGTCACCTACGTCAGTCATATGGGCCATATGATGCTTCGTCGGTTTCCAGCGCGCAGTGATGACGGTGGAATTCGACCGGAAACGGACATACAGTCCTGCGGAGTTTCTTCCGAGATTCCAGAGTGCTTCGCGGGAAATATCCTTGTAGGCCATAGGGAGCCTTTCATAACGGCCGGAAGTATTCTCGATGCACTTTCCGTAAAGCGGGAATTCGGAAGCGTCCACGAAGACGGTTCCCTTCTCCTGAGCGAACGCCGCGGCGGCAAACAAAAAGGCCGCTATTGCGTAAATACATTTCAACTTATTCATATTCAATCAATCAAGCAACGAATTTTCCTCTCTTGAACCAACGGAAAAGGCCATAGGCGGATGCGATTACGTATGCCGCGTAGAGGATCGTAAGCCACATCTTACCGGCCATTGAGCACATCACCACCAGGATGATGTCTCCGATTATCCAGAGGATCCAATGGTAAGGGATGGACCTCGCGAGCCAGAACATAGCGACCACACAAAGCGACGTGGACAGTGCATCCAGTACAGGATTGCTGTCGTGAAGAACTTCCAGCAGCCAGATGAGCAGCGCAGTGCCTGCAATGAATATGGCGAGGCTCCAGAGCCCTGTTTTGAGGGACAGGTGCGTAAGGTGGATATCCTCTCCGGCAGCCTTGTCCTCGGCATTGAGGGCCAGGCTGTCCTTCTTCCACTGGTACAGGCCCCAGACGGCCATTACTACGTAATAGATGTTCAACCCCATATTCGCCCAGTTGCTTTCCAGGAAGAACTGGATTGCGCAGGCTGTGCTCGTGACCATTCCGAAGTACCACATCTCGTTTTTCTGCAGCACCTCGCAGACCACGTAAGGTATCCCGAGCACAAGGGCTATTATCTCGATAATCTGTACGATATCCATAACTGACTATTTGATAAATGCAAAATAAAGAAAAAACGACGAACGGAACAAGCGCTGAACTATCGGCGCTCAAGTGGGTGAGGTTGGAAGATCAATGAAAGTGTGCGTCCATGGAGACTGCGGAGTGTCCTGGAAAGAATGCAGACAGGTCAGGGTTAGGGCTGGGTGATCAGGAGCCTGATGGCAGTTGGTTGCAACGTTAGGGCGCATTTACCCGTACAGGGCTGCGAAGCAGCAAGCGCCCGGTGTTGCGGCCACTGACGTAAAGGGATGCCCGGACAGGCCGGGCATGACGTGGAAGGGATACGAACAGAACAGAACAGAAAAGAACAGAAAAGAACAGAAAAGGACAGGACAGATCTGAACAGGACTGAGACAAAAGAAAAGAGACCGGCTTTGAAACCGGTCTCTCGATATATCAGACATTGAAGTCGATTATTCTGCCTTGCCGTCGGAACCAAGCACGTTCACGATCTTGTGGGTGTAGAGCTTCTTCATCTCGTCACGGGCAGGACCGAGATACTTCCTAGGATCGAACTCGCCAGGCTTCTCGTTGAAGACCTTGCGGACCGCAGCGGTCATTGCAAGACGGGAATCGGAGTCGATGTTGATCTTGCAAACAGCGCTCTTGGAAGCCTCGCGGAGCTGCTCCTCAGGGATACCTACAGCGTCTGGAAGCTTTCCACCGTTGGCATTGATGATGTCGACATATTCCTGCGGAACAGATGAAGAACCGTGGAGTACGATAGGGAATCCAGGGAGCTTCTTCTCGATCTCGTGAAGAACGTCGAATGCAAGCGGTGGAGGAACGAGACGGCCAGTCTGAGGGTCCCTGGTGCACTGCTCCGGCTTGAACTTGTATGCTCCGTGGGAGGTTCCGATGGAGATGGCGAGAGAGTCGCATCCTGTGCGGGTGGCGAAGTCGATCACTTCCTCAGGCTTGGTGTAATGGGATTCCTCTGCGGAAACCTCATCCTCTACACCTGCGAGGACACCCAGCTCAGCCTCAACGGTAACATCGTACTGGTGAGCATATTCAACGACCTTCCTGGTAAGAGCGATATTGTCCTCGTAAGGGAGAGAGGAAGCATCGATCATCACTGAAGAAAAGCCCATATCTACACAGCTCTTGCAAAGCTCGAAGCTGTCACCGTGATCGAGATGGAGGCAGATCTGAGGATTCTCCCAGCCGAGTTCCTTTGCATATTCAACAGCGCCCTGTGCCATATAACGGAGAAGAGTCTGGTTGGCATAGTTGCGCGCTCCCTTGGAAACCTGGAGGATCACTGGGGACTTTGTCTCGGCAGCAGCCTGGATGATCGCCTGGAGCTGCTCCATATTGTTGAAATTGAATGCAGGAATGGCATAACCGCCCTTGACGGCTTTCGCGAACATTTCCTTGGTGTTCACGAGGCCTAGTTCTTTGAATGAAACCATAATAGTTGTTTTGAATATTTAGTAATCGTTAAATCCGTATCGTGCAAATTTAATCTTTTTCAGGCAAAAAATGAAAACCTAATCCAGCAATGAAACATATTTTCGCTTCACAAGTCCCCTACGCCCGGTCTCCATTATGAAAGGAAGCCCGGACAAGTCGAATGTGTCAAGCAACTTGCGGGCGGAAGCAGGATCAGCTTCAGACAAGGCATCCATATCCACTTCGAAATACCTGTATCCGGAAATCCTTGCCGCTTCCACCTCCAGGGCGCAGACCGGACAGCCAGTGGTATGGAAAAGCAGATAGCCGCCCTTCCTGCGGAACCTGTTCCAGCCTTTTATCGAAGACATCTTCGGAATCCTGGTACCTGCTGGAGTCCGGGAAAGGAGGTCGCCCATCATCCTTGCCAGCCCGACTACCTTGAGGGTGTCGTCGGCTATATTCCAGACCTCCGGCCTGCCGAGTATGTATCTGTCGATGAACTCCACGGCCCCTGCCATATGGACTTCATCCCTCCGAGGAACGAGATAATACAGCAGGTCTCCTTCCAGATGCTTGAACATAAGGGTGTCTCCCTTGCCCAAAGTCCTCTGTTCCAACAATTCCGCTGTCTCGAGTATGTCTTCCGGCTTCAGGTCTTCTCCGTACGCTCCAAGCAGGTTTTCGAAGAGTGCGGAGGAAGAATCTCCGCCATAGTCATAGTCCTCACGGGATATCAGTATGTCCAGGATCTGCCCGAGGGCATCCGAGTCCATTCCGCGCCCGACAATCCTGCCGCAGCGGTCAAGGAGGAACATCCTCGGGGTCTGAAGGACACCGTATTTCATCTGGTAGTCAGAATGTACCTCAGGATCCCATACGTGACTTCTGTCGCCTTTGCCTTGACGTTGAACCGGTTGACGCGCCAGTCCATCCATTCTTCCGGATCTTCTCCGGTACAGAAGGCATAGACATCAACCGGGTAGTCCTTCGAATTGAGCTTGCTCTTCAGGAGGATTGTCTCCATCTTGCACTTCGCGCAGTCGGTATCGTAGAAGAACAACACCCTGTAGCGCTTTGCAGGTCCCCCGATAAAGACCGTATCACCCTGGGGATCAAGGGCTTCCAGGGAAGGAGCCGGCATTCCCAGAAGGGACTGCCTGTTGAAATCCGCGAATATCCTGGCGTCCAGGAGTTCCATCTCCGACCTCATCTCCGCCTTGCCGGTGGAGAACCAGTTGTCTGTGATATGGATGGCCACCGCCTCATCTCCCATCACCGGAGAATTGAAGTAGTGGTCATATACCTTACGCGCTATGTAATCGCGGACCTCCTGGGTCACGGCCGACTCGATAAGGATGTCACATTCGCTCTCCTTCACCTCGATCCGCTCCGGTTCGAGAGTCTTGAAATACTCCTCGAGACGACTGTCGAGAGCCTTGAGTGCGGTGGAATCCGGCTGCTGTGCCGCAATTCCGGCCGGGAAAGCCAGAAGCAGCGTCAAGGCGAGGATTATCCGTGCCAGCCGTTTCATTTCACCGGAGGAAGGACGACTCCTTCCGGAATGAACTGCGAAAGGTCGCCGTGGTGGCTGACCACATCCCTCACCGCAGAAGAAGATATATGCGAATACTCCTGGGCGGTAGGGATTATGATAGTATCAATCTCGGGAGCCAGATGGCGGTTCGCATCGGCGACAGCCTGCTCATTGTCGAAATCGGTCATATTCCTCACGCCCCTGACGATGTGCCGGATTCCCAGTTCCCTGCATATTTCCACGGTAAGGCATTCATAATGGATGATCTTCACGCCTTGCATACCCTTTGTAGCCTGGCGGATGATATCTTCGCGCTGCTCCATCGTGAAGAAGCCACGCTTTGCCTGGTTGACTCCCACTGCCACTACGACCTCATCGAAGATTGTCAGTGCCCTGGAGAGGATGTTCAGGTGACCTGAGGTGAACGGGTCGAAAGACCCAGGGAATAATGCTATGTTCTTCATTTCCTATAATTGCCAGTCGATCGGAGTCTTTCCCTCCGATTCGAGGATTTGATTAGTCTTGGAAAAATGACGGCAGCCGAAGAAGGCTCCGCGTGCAAGAGGAGAAGGATGGGCGGCTTCCAGGACATAATGCCTGGATGTGTCGATCAGAGCCTTCTTGCTCCGGGCGAAATTGCCCCAGAGGAGGAATACGATTCCGCTGCGGTTAGCGGAAAGATAGCTGATCACTGCATCGGTGAAAGGCTCCCAACCTATCTTGCTGTGGGAGGCCGCCATACCTGCCTTGACGGTAAGGATGGCGTTCAGCAGCAGCACGCCCTGCCTGGCCCAGGATTCAAGGTTGGTCCTTCCGCTCATCCTGATGCCCAGATCGTCCTCTATCTCCTTGAATATGTTCTTCAGCGATGGAGGGGCAGGTACGTTGTCAGGCACCGAGAAGCTAAGGCCCATCGCCTGCCCGTAGCCGTGGTACGGATCCTGGCCGAGGATCACCGCCTTGACCTTGTCCACCGGTGTCAGTTCGAAGGCCTTGAATATCTCTCCTCCCGGAGGATAGATGGTCTTGCCCATGGCTTTCTCCTGGTGCAGATAACGCGCAAGCGCGGCAAAGTAGGGTTTTTCAAACTCTCCTTGCAGCGCCTGCTTCCAGCTTTCTTCGATCCTTACTTCCATATCATCCGAAAATATGACCGATCACTTCGTCTATGGTCTTGACATACTTGAACGTCAGTCCTTCTATATAGACAGGCTTGATGTCCTCGATGTCCTTGCGGTTGTCTTCCGATATCACGATTTCCGTCACTCCGGCACGCTTGGCGGCAAGAATCTTCTCCTTGATGCCTCCTACGGGCAGCACCCTGCCTCTCAAGGTCATCTCGCCGGTCATCGCAATCCCCTGTCTGACAGCCTGTTTCCTGAAGGCGGACACCATAGAGCTCACCATTGTGATACCGGCGGATGGTCCGTCTTTCGGGACAGCACCCTCGGGAACGTGGACGTGGATGTCCTTCTTTGAAAAATCATCCGAAGTCAGGTTGGCCAGCTGCGGGTGGGCCTTGATGTACTGGTACGCGATGGTCGCGGATTCCTTCATCACGTCTCCCAGGTTGCCGGTCATCGTCATCACTCCTTTACCGTCGCTGACCGAGCTCTCGACGAAGAGGATCTCGCCTCCAAACTGTGTCCAGGCCAGGCCTGTCACAACTCCGGGAACTTCGTTGCCCTTCTGGAGGTCGTGGAAATTGGTAGGCAGTCCCAGATATTCCTTGAGGTGCTCTTTCTTAATCACGGTCGGATAATCCTGCCCGAGAGCGATTTTCTTTGCTGTCACACGGGAGATCTTCGCTATCTGCTTCTCAAGTCCGCGGACTCCGGATTCGTGGGTATATTCATCTATCATCTTCGCAAGGGCAGCCTTGTCGATACGCAACTCTTTCTTTCCGATACCGTGCTCTTCTAGCTGTTTCGGGACGAGATAGCGTTTGGCGATCTCCATCTTTTCCTCGGCAAGATATCCGGTAACGTTTATCATTTCCATCCTGTCGAGCAGGGCCGACTGCACGGTGGACACAGTGTTCGCAGTGGTGATGAACAGTACGTTCGAGAGATCGTAGTCGATGTCCAGGTAATTGTCGTGGAAAGCTACATTCTGCTCTGGGTCAAGTACTTCCAGAAGAGCGGAAGAAGGGTCCCCCTTGTAGTCGCTGCCGACTTTGTCGATCTCGTCCAGTACTATGACCGGATTCGAAGTACCGGCCCTCTGGATGCCGCTCAGGATACGTCCAGGAAGTGCACCGACATAGGTCTTGCGATGTCCCCTGAGTTCTGCCTCGTCGTGCATGCCTCCGAGAGCGATCCGGACATATTTCCTTCCGAGAGCCCTCGCAATGGATTTGCCGAGGCTGGTCTTCCCTACTCCGGGAGGGCCATAGAGACAGAGGATAGGAGACTTCATATTACCCTTGAGCTTGAGTACCGCAAGGTATTCGATGATCCTGTCCTTGACCGTCTCGAGGCCGAAATGATCCGTATCCAGGACCTTCTGCGCGTGTTTCAGGTCGAGATTGTCCTTTGATATCTCGCCCCAGGGGAGATCCAGCATAAACTCGATGTAGTTGTACTGGATGCTGTAGTCCGGGGACGATGGATTATACTTCTCAAGTTTGGACAACTCCTTCTCGAACTGCTCAGCAACCTCCTTCGGCCACTTCTTGGCCTGGGCTCTCTGGCGGAACTTCTCGAATTCTTCCTCCTCGTCCATACCAAGTTCTTCCTGGATGGTCCTGAGCTGGTTGTTCAGATAGTATTCCCTTTGCTGCTGGTCGATTTCGCTCTTCACCTTCTGGTTGATTTCCTGCTTGATCTTGAGCAGCTGGGTCTGGGTATCCAGGGCAGCCAGGAGCTTCATCGACCTGACCTTCACGTCATCGTAGCGGAGAAGGTCGACCTTCTCGGGGAAGTTCTCCACCTCGATGGTCGTCGCTATGAAGTTTACCAGGAAGGCGAAGTTGTCGATGGACTTCAGGGCCCCCACGGCCTCCTTCGGAGCGAAAGAAGAGGACTTGATTATGGCAGCCGCCTTTTCCTTCAGGGACTCGGCTATCATCTTGGTGCTGTTGTCGTCCTGAGGGATGATGTCGTCGATATAAGTGACAGACGCCGTTATGTACGGCACGTATGACAGGACGCTCCCTACCTTTATCCTCTTGATACCCTGGAGGATGGCGGTAATGGTGCCGTCAGGCATCTCCAGGACCTTCATAATCTTGGCTACGGTTCCGTATTCGAACAGGTCCTCCCTGCGAGGATCCTCGACGGATATGTCATTCTGAGGCACGGCCCCTATGAAAGAGTCGCGCTTTTCGGCATCCCGGATCAGGGCGATGGACTTCTCGCGTCCGATCGTCACTGGATATACCATATTGGGGAACAGAACCGCGTTCCTCAAGGCCAGGACCGGCAGACTGTCAGGCAGGTCGCCGGGATTTACCTTGATTTCGGATTCTCCCTGCATTACTGGGATTATGTTGACTTCCGCACCAGCGGGGAACATAAGGTCGTTGATATTATCTGTATTCATAGATGCTTCCGATTAAGCGCGCACATCACTCGTCTGCCAAATTGACAGAAGGAGTCCCTTTACGGGCGTTTCTGTCCATATGGTCAATCACCGTGCCATAAAAAAGCGCAAAAGAATTTTTCATACATCTTTGAATATTAAAAAAATAAGACTATTTTTGCAACCCCGATTAAACGACGGGACCATTTGTTTATCCTATAAATATCATTAATATTATGACAAAGGCAGAAATCGTAAATGAGGTTGCGAAGTCAACCGGTATTGAGAAAATCGCAGTTCAGTCAGTCGTCGAGGCTTTCATGGAAACCGTTAAGGGCTCTATCATCAGGAAGGAACCTGTTTACCTCCGTGGATTCGGAAGCTTCATCATCAAGCACAGGGCTAAGAAGGCTGCTCGCAACATCACCAAGAAGACTACCATGACTATCCCTGCACACGACATCCCTGCTTTCAAACCGGCAAAGGTATTCGTAAACGCAGTGAAGGAAGAGAAATAATCAAAAATCCATCATTATGCCAAGCGGAAAGAAAAGAAAGAGACATAAGATGTCCACGCACAAGCGTAAAAAGCGCTTGCGCAAGAACAGACACAAGAAGAAGTAAGTCCTCTGTGTCTGCCATTTTAGCAGTTTGCTAGAAGAAAGAGGCTGATCGGGAGATCCGGACAGCCTTTTTTCAATAAAGTACAACAATGGAAGCTGAGAAATCTGAAAAGGATTTGATCGTCGATGTAACATCCCAGGATGTCAACATCGCGCTGATGGAAAACCATCGGCTGATCGAACTGAACAAGGAGTCCAGCAAAGGGCACAGCTTTTCCGTCGGAGATGTGTATCTCGGGAAAGTGAAGAAATTACTTCCTGCGCTCAATGCTGCCTTCGTGGATATCGGTGACAAGAAAGAAGCTTTCGTTCATTATCTGGACCTGGGTCTGTACTTCAACGCATTCGATGAATTCGTGCGGAAGAGCAACCCGAACACCGATCTCGGACAATTGTATTCGAAGATCAAGATCGGTCCCATCCTGGAAAAGGAGGGCAGGATCGAAAACGTGCTGAAAGCAGGCCAGATGATGATCGTGCAGATTGTCAAGGAACCGATCTCCACGAAAGGGTCACGACTGACTGCAGAAATTTCATTGGCAGGACGTAACATTGTACTTATCCCCTTCGCAGAGAAGGTAAGCATTTCCCAGAAGATTTCCTCGAAAGAGGAAAAGAGAAGGCTTGAGACTCTGGTAAGGAGCATACTCCCGAACAACTACGGAGCGATCATACGCACCGCCGCAGAGGGCAAGAACGCCGCCGTACTGGTGGCAGAAGTCAAGTCCCTCATAAGCAAGTGGGAAGCCTCCTGGAAAAAAGTTGCCAAGTCAAAGGGCATCCAGCTGCTCTTCACCGAGTACAGCAAGACAACCACCATCCTCAGGGATCTCCTGAATGACTCGTTCTCGAACATCTATGTCAATGACGAGAACATCTATGAGGAGACAAAGAAGTATATCTCCCTGATCTCGCCGGATCAGGAAAAGATCGTAAAGCTGTACGACGGGAAGGAAAGCATCTTCGACCATTTCGAGGTCACCAGACAGATCAAGAGCTCGTTCGGCAAGGTGGTGCCGATGAAGCAGGGAGCCTACCTGGTCATTGAATCGACCGAGGCCCTTAACGTGATCGATGTCAACAGCGGCATCCGGGCCAAGACTTCCGACCAGGAGGAGAACACCTTCGAGGTCAACAAGATCGCGGCGGAGGAGATTGCCCGCCAGCTCAGGCTCAGGGATATGGGAGGTATCGTAATCGTGGATTTCATCGATATGGAATCCGGAGAACATCGCGCGGCTCTGCACAAGTATATGCAGGACCTTATGGAAAATGACCGTGCGAAACACAACGTACTCCCTCTCACCAAGTTCGGTCTGATGCAGATCACAAGGCAGAGGATCCGCCCGGCGACCGAGATCAACACCGCAGAGGTGTGCCCTGTCTGCCACGGCACGGGAAAGATCTCATCCAGCGTCGTCATCGACGAACAGATCGAGCGGAACATCGCCTACTATGCCGAACACGGCAAGACGAGCATCACCCTCAAGGTGAGTCCCATACTGGGAGCCTACCTCAAACGCGGACAGTCCGTACTTGCGGACAAGTCCTACCTTGGGAAATGGAGGAAAAAGTACAAATGCAAGATCAACCTGGTGGAAGTCACCGACTTCTCGGTCCTGCAGAATGAACTCTACGATGAAAAAGGGGACAGGCTCGAAGCCTGACCCTTTTTTTTAGCTTGGTATCAATTCAATGACTCGTACCCTGATGCCGCTTGCTGCTTCGCAGCCCTGTACGGGTAAATGCACCATCAGGGTGCGAGTCACTATGTCACTGCTTGGAAGCCGTCAGGCGTTTGACGATGGTCCCGCAAAGCAGGAGCAAGAACATCAAGACTGATATCCTACCAATAAAGTCTCCGTGACGCACGTAGAAGGTCTGTACGTCGCTCAGACCAACCTGACCTTCGAGGGTCTCCTGCTCCCACCAGGACGTACGGCTGAGTATCCGTCCTCTCGGATCGATGATTGCGGATATTCCGGTATTGCCGCAGCGGGCTATCCAGCGCCTGGTCTCGATTGCCCTCAGGCAGGCATAGGAAAGATGCTGGCGGTATCCGGGAGTATCACCCCACCAGGCATCGTTGGTTATTACGGTGAGAAGTTCAGCCCCCTTCCTGACATATTCGGTGCAGTATCCGCCGTAGACGGATTCGTAGCAGATGGCACAGCCGACCGGAATACTCCGGACCACGGTGCCGGAGGAGTCCCGTACCTTGAAATCCAGGTTGGAAGCCTGACCCGTTCCGATGCAACGCCCCATCACTCCGCCGAGCTTGTCATCTATCGGACAGAAGAAAGCAGGATATGGAGTCATTTCGACTCCGACCACCAGTTTGTTTTTATGGAATACTTGAGGTTCCTCCCCGGCAGAGAGCATCAGGGCGGAATTGTGAGACTCGACCCAGGTGTCCTTCCCGCGCTGGCGGGCCGTATGAGAAGGCTTGACGGCACTGCGGATGAATTCGAACGAAGAAGCCCCGATTAGCATCCCGGACATCGGGCGTGCGGAAAGGAACTTTCCGAAGCGGTCGATGGTGATGCTGGCCGAAGGATCGTTGGTTATGACATCGTTCGTGAATGTCTCCGGGCCGATCAGAAGGACTTGAGAATCATCCGGAGCAGCTGAGAACTGTCCGAGGATTCTGTCATTCTGTTCCTGCTGGGTCATTCCCCCGTGCTTGCCGTAAACATCTATGTTCGGTTGGGCTATGAATACATCCAGGGTACCGTAAGGTTCCTGAGGCCTGAGGAATAGCGAAACGGCGGGAGGAACGAGGAACAGCGCCGACGTACCGATGACGGCCGCCGCCCTGGCCTTCGCATTAAAGCTCTTCCTCTTCCCATCCTTGAGAGACATCAGTATCCCGAATACGGCAAGGTTGGAAGCCCATATCCAAAGGGAGCCCCCGAGGGTACCCGTGAATTCATACCATTGGATCCAGGAAGTAGTTCTGGCAAAGGCGTTTCCGAGGACGAGCCAAGGCCAGCTTATCTGCGCCCAGGACAAATAATACATTTCCCAGGCAATCCAGGCGAACGCCAGGAAGATGTACGGAAGGCTGCCCTGGAGGTGTTTCCTGCTCCATCTGAACAACTCGAACACGACCGACATCTGGAGAGCATTCGCAAGGGTTGCGAATATTCCTCCGCCGACTGTCGCGTTGCAGACCCAGAAGGTCGTCGCAAAATTCCACACTACAAAGCACAAGTAATGCCACCAGAAGAATCTCCTGATTCCGGCTTCTCCGGCCTGCCGTTCGGCAAACAGAAGGGGGACAAGGCCGATAAGCGCAAGGAAACCCGTACCCGGCACCAGGAACGGCAGGCTCATAAGGCAGACGGTCAGAAGCAACAGCAGCAGTATGGACATTTTCTTGGACATACCCGGCAAAGTTAGGCAATCAGAACTTCAATTCAAAGCCTACGTTGACCACGAAGCGATTGTCATGCGGTACCCGGACACCTTCCACCATATCGTACCGGTGTGTCATCCTCCATACGAAGTCCACCCTGACGAGACGCAGGATGTTGCTGATGCCTACCCCCATTTCGACATAAGGTGTGTCCAGCTTCTTCATACCTGCCGGGAACAGCATCTCCGAGCCGAAGCCTTCGTCTCCGAGGATGCCGTTGTTCTCGTCCCTCACCGAGCCATAGGCAGCTCTCAGGATTGCTATCTCCCTCAGATTCAAACGCCTGAGAAGAGGGACCTTACCCAGGAAGAAACCTTTGAAATTATGTTCCCAGAAAAGTGTCGCCCAGGTATCCGAAGCGAACTCGTAAGGGTCCATACAGGCAAAGACGTGCCTGTGAAGGGCGTATGTTCCGTTGCCTTCATGAACCTTCAGCAATGGATATGGTACGGTACCAAGGATGGTCCCGGCCCTCAAGTCGAAGTCGGAATCCCCAAAAGGAGGCACTAGCCACTTGTATTCGACCCGGATTTCCGGACGCAGGAAAGTATAGTCATTCTTCCCTATTCCCTTCATCGAAGCGGCCAGGTCCAGGGTCAGTACAGGATATTTGGTATAGAAATATTGCTTGCTGAACGTACCTCTGGTGATTATCTGGTCCTTGGAAAGGCGGAACCTGAGATGCGCCTGGTTGTACCCGACCGACTCGTACCAAGTGCCGTCGGTCCGTACCATAGGCACATATTCGTTCGAGAAGATCCTGCGGCTCTCCAAGGCGAAGGTCATATTCAGATCCTGTGTCCACTCGTGTTCGTAGGAGGCCGAGAAATCGTCGATCATACTGAGCTTGCGTCCTCCCCTCTTGGTGAGGATGGAGTTCATTATGTCTCCGTTTCCGAAAGCGAAAGAACCGGCTCCGAGTTGCAGGACATCGTGCTTGTACGAGAATGCCAGCTTCCTGGTCGGCTGGTTGTTGAAATGGTATTCGAACAATCCACCGCCCTTGATGGCCTCGTCCTTGAAGCCGTATGCCATATAGCCCATAAAACGGAACTTCCGGCTGATATCTTTCGTGGTCTTGATGCCTAACTGGACGCGCGAACCCTCGAGCTCATTGAAACTGTAGAGCGAGGAATATGGTCCTATCCCTATGTACTTGAAGTTTATGAACCCGTTCGCGAAGGTGTTGGCAAGGGTCTCCACACTCTTGTACAGAGGCACGTTCTTGATGGAATCAACCATATTGTAGATTCCTTGTTCCTTCTTGCTGAGTGGGTACGGGCGCACCGTGGCCCAGTATTCCTCGTCGTTGTTCCTGCTGTTCTTCCTGACCAGCACCGGGGCTCCACGGTCCAGCAACTCGAGCATCCCGCTCTCCTTGAACGAAGGATCCGAATAGTCTATCTGACGGCTGGCGATGAAGGACATCAGCTTGGAAGAGTCCGACATCGACACCGCTGCGTCAACGTATATCCTGTCCTGTTTGTAGAACCACGTCGAGTCTTCCAGCCTCTGATTCTCGACATTCATCGAAAGATCCCTCACCCAGTTGACGTTGACCCCGTTCTTCAGCCGGCAATGGATGTCCCTGAGAGCGAAATCGGCTGCATCGATGGACATCTCCCCGTCCAAGGTAGGAGCGGATACCCACTTCGAAGGATGGAAACGAATCTTGTAAGTCTTCCTGCCATCGATATTGAGGCTGTCAACCAGATAGTAGTTGTAATATGTCAAGCCGTTCTTATGGAGCGGAGATGGAATCTCCACGTCGAGGATATTGATGTAATCCTCGTAGAAATTGGTCTTGATGTACATATTCCCAGTGAACTGGGTGATCGTCTTCTCCTTCTTGAGGCCGGACATCCGGCTCGCCTTTATGATCTCCTTCTTCCTCAAAGGATCGCTGGAGTGGTAGTAGCGGGATGAGGATTCGGCTATCATCACAGGCAGGTACGGCTGGCCGGAGACCACCGACGTATCCAGATATTCATAAATGAACTTGAAACTCTCGGGAAGGAGCTTCTCGAGGACGGCATTCTGCGGGTTCGTAAGGTCCAGCTCGTTCCGGGTATACGCCTCACAATCGTAATATGGCCTGCGCTCTGGGTCGTTCTTCTCCTTGGCCTCCTCAATCCTCCTCAAGATATACTTCATATACCTGTTGTCAGGCTTCACGACAGCGGCGTTAAGCTCGTCCACCAATGGGACGAGCGCAAAGGATATCTCATTGAACCTGTGAGGCATGACAGTAATCACCTGCTCCTGGTAACCGAGTATCGAGGCCGACAGCTGGGTAAGGGTGTCGACGCGGGTCTCCAAATTGAAGTAGCCCTCCATATCAGCCGAAACCCCTATCGTGGAATTCTTGAAATACACTCCGGCGAAAGGAATTCCTTCCCTGGTGACGGCATCCACCACCCTTCCCTTGACCTTCGTCGTCTGGGACAGTACATCCTGAGCAGAGGCCAACAGGATGACGGAAGCCACTAAAAGTCTTAGGATATGTCTCATAGGAAATGCCATCGGCTGAAAAGGGAGAGGGTTATCTCAACCTGTCTATCTTGAGTTGCTGTATCTTGTATGTATTCTTGCAAGCATTCACGAATATTGTGACTTCGAACACTTCTCCACCGGCATTGAGGTAGCCCAGGGCATACTTGGAATTGGACCGGGAAGCTGTGTGGTTGATCGTGAACGACCTGGGTGTATGGTTTTCGAAGAAGGACTTCAGTATCTGCTTTGCCTGGTTCTTGCTGGAATCGATGGTCGTGGACATAATGGTGATCTCGAGGTTGTCCGCGAACCAGGCTGACAGCTTCTCCGCATTTCCCTGCCCCAGATATTTGGCTATGGGCACGAATACATCATAACCGTCCCCGCCGGGATTGGCGGAAGACGACAGGCAGCACAGCATCGCCAGGGAGGCCGCGATTATCTTGACAAAGCGCCTCATAGACGCGTATTTTGTTGCAAATACCGAGCCACTTTCTTATTTTTGCGTTGATGAAGATTTGCTTGCTGACAGTCGGTAAAACTGACGTAGGATGGGTCCGGGAAGGTTTGGAGCTTTATGCCTCCAGGCTCTCGCACTATGTCCCTTTCACAATCAGCGAAATACCGGAACTCAAGAACGCCTCCTCTCTCTCCAAGGCTCAAGTCAAGGAAAAGGAAGGAGAGTCGATCCTCAAGAGCCTGAAGGCTTCAGACAGGGTGATCCTCCTGGATGAACACGGTAAAGAATTCCGCTCCGTGGAATTCGCCCGATGGGTCGAAGGTCTCACTCTCAGCGGCAAAGATATTGTATTCGTAACGGGCGGCGCTTACGGTTTCTCCGATGCGGTCTATGCCAGATGCGACGGGAAGGTCTCTCTGTCGAAGATGACCTTCTCCCACCAGATGGTAAGGACAGTTTTCGCAGAACAGCTGTACCGCGCGTTCACCATAATCAAGGGAGAACCATACCATCACGAATGAAGCACCGTAGATTCGGAATAAAGGACTTTTTCACCTGGGGGTTGCTGGCGACTGCAGTGATCCTTCTCGGCCTTTCCCTTTCCGTCAGCAGGATTCCGGGCAACGCTGATAGGGAGGCTGCCAAGGCTGAGAATGCCGTGGAAAAGAGGATGGCGGTGCTGGAAAGATACATTTCCAACAATCTCAAGGCAGACAGGAAAGAATGGATGGGCCGGTACGATCTCCCTGAGGATATGGTGATCTACAGGTACATCGACGATTCCCTGCAGTCCTGGAGCAACCAGTTCCCTGTTAAGAACGACGACATAAGCAGCAGGGTCGTTTTCCAGAGATTCTCTCGGCCGAGGGAGAACATAACTTCTCCGCTTGCGGAAGTGACGGAGGAAGTATCCTTCGTGAACTACGGTCAGAAATGGTATCTGGTCAAATCAGAGACTCTCGGAACGAGGAAGGTCATAGCCGGACTCGAGATCATCGACCAGATGGACGATGACAATCCATTCGGCGTGAACAAGCATCTGAGGCTGCGCAGGAACTATACCATCGTTCCGCTTGCAGAAAGCAGCGGAGCCACCGTCCACCTCGATGGCAAACCGGTTTTCAAGGTTACATCTGTTTCGCTCACAGGCAATTACACAGGAACCCACTCCACCTTGATCTGGTTGGCGATAGCTTGCTTCGTGCTATGTTCTCTCCTGCATCTCTCCTCCAAACGCACGATGAAAAGGCTTCTGGTGGTTCTGGCTGGCCTCTTCGCCGTGATGCTGGCTGCATATATATGGGGTGGGAACGTCAAGAATACCTCGAAGCTCTTCTCTCCTACCATATATGCCGACGGGCAGATGTTCAATTCCCTCGGGGCGGTCCTCATTGTCTCGCTGCTGATCATCCTGAGCATCGGGTGCATTTTCGTGACCAGATACGACATCTACAGGAGGATACTGAGGGCAAGGAGGCCGAAACTGACGATGTGGCTGTATTCCGCAGTCATACTGCTGATGATGGCAGGAGTGATCGCTTTCGTCCACGCGACATTCAAGAGCATCATCCTAAACTCCAACATATCCCTCGAGCTCTACCGGCTAAACGACCTCAACGTATTCAGCCTGCTGGTATACATCACCCTGACGTTCCTGCTGCTGACAGTTCCTCTGCTGGCCCAGATGATGGTGCCGGTCCTGAAAAGGCTTTTCGGTTTCAAGGGTGATCTGTTCTCCACTGCCGGCAAGGTGGCTACCGCGGCCTTGTTCGCCGCATATATGGTGGTCACGGCGGGGGTCCTGGGATTCCGAAAGGAGCAGGACAGGGTCAATGTGCTGGCGAACCGCCTTTCGATGGAGAGGGACATCAGCCTGGAACTTGGGTTGAGGATGCAGGAAGAAAAGATCGCAGCCGACCAGTTCATAGCCAACTGGGCCCCCGTCAAGAACAGCAACTACGTCATACTCAACCGCCTTCTCGAGAATTCCCTGTCCAGGCTCGCACAGGACTATGACATCCAGATCGAACTCTTTCCGGAGGACGAAAAGGACCAGAATGCCATCGCCTACTTCACCGAGATGGTGACAGGAGGCACCCCGATAGCCGACGGATCGAGGTTCCGTTACAGGAGGGACTCCAACGGCCATAGTTTCTACACCGGTAGTTTCGCATATTATTACCCGGGGGAAGGCGTTACGATGATGCTGCTAACGGTATCCCCTAAATCCAACAGGGAAGACAGGGGCTATGCCAGCATACTCGGTTATTCCGCCCCGGGCGACGTCCTTATGCCTGCAAAGTATTCCTATGCCAAGTATTCCGGGGACAGGCTTTCATCCTACAAAGGCAACTACGCATATCCTACCCTGCTTGACCCGGATACGAAGGAAGAGCTGTCGAACTCCCCTGCCGGCGTGATACGGCTGAACGACTACACCCACTTCATCAACAACGTCTCCGACGACGACCTGATCGTCATATCCAGGCAGAAGACCGGGAATTTCAACTACTTCACCGCATTCCTGTTCCTCACCCTGGTATTCTACTTCTTCCTTTCCGCTCTCTCCCTCTTCCGCAACAGGAACAGGCCGAAAGAGAGCACCTATTACAAGACCAGGATCAACCTGGCATTGATGGTGGCCTTGATCATGACCCTGATAGCATTGGCTGCCGTCAGCGTCCTATTCGTATACAGGAGGAACAATGCCAACCTGAGATACTCTATGTCCGACAAGATCAACGCATTGCAGACCTTGCTCGAGGCCAGGTGCCGTTACGCGGCGGACTATACCGCATTCAATACCCAGGAAGCAGCCGGAGTGCTGGAGGACATCAGCAGCACGATGAAGTCCGACATCACCCTGTACACGACCGGCGGAAAGGAATTCAGGTCCACGACCCCCGAGGTGTTCGACAGGATGCTCCTGGGCACCAGGATGAACCAGAAAGCCTTCGAGAACATCATTTACAAGAACAGGAGATACTACATCGGGCGCGAGGAGATCGAATCAAGGCCGACGTATTTCCTATATGCTCCGATATTCAACGGGCAAGGCAAGATGATAGCCATAATGGGGGCTCCGTACACCGACGAGAGCTTCGATTTCAAATCGGAGGCGGTACGGCATTCCCTCACCGTATTCACCGTCTTTATGATCCTTCTGCTGCTTGCGAGGTTCATAACCGAAAGGGCTGTGGACAAGATGTTCAAACCGCTTTCGGAGATGGGACGCAAGATGAACGAGGCCAGCATCGACAATCTGGAATATATAGTCTACGAACGCGATGATGAAGTTTCCAGCCTGGTGAGGGCATACAACCTGATGGTTCACGACCTGTACGATTCCACCAGGCAGCTGACCCAGACAGAACGAGACAAGGCCTGGGCTACTATGGCCCGTATGGTGGCTCACGAAATCAAGAACCCTCTCACGCCTATCAAGCTGCAGATCCAGAGGCTGATCCGTATGAAGAAGAACGGCAACCCGGCCTGGACCGACAGGTTCGATGAAGTCTCCGAAGAGGTCCTCAGGCAGATAGACATCCTTTCTGACACTGCCAACGAATTCTCCACTCTGGCCAAGCTGTATTCAGAGGAACCGGTAGAGATCGAACTAGACAAGCTTCTGAAAGAAGAAGTGGACCTGTTCGACTGCAGGGAGAACATCAAGTTCGAATACAGGGGACTGGAGGGGGCCAAGGTCAGCGGTCCTAAACCTCAGCTTACCAGAGTGTTCACGAATCTTCTCGGAAATGCCGTACAGGCCATCGAAACCGCCCAGGAAGAAGCCGCCGAAAACGGCGAGGAGACGTTCCTGGGCAGGATCCTAGTTTCACTGAGACGCTCCGGGAAGGAAGGATTCTACGACATAGTATTCGAAGACAACGGACCTGGCGTGAGCGACGAGAACCGCAGCAAGCTGTTCACTCCGAACTTCACGACGAAGAACAACGGCACCGGCCTAGGACTCGCCATATGCCGTACCATCGTAGAAAAATGCAACGGGGAGATTTCTTATTCCAAGTCCTTCTCCCTCAAGGGCGCCTGCTTCACCGTGCGCTTCCCGAGGATGGACTGAAACCAGGACATACCGGGGTGTTTCTATTACCGCACAGGAACGCGGCTCCGATCCGTCCCCTTTCGGCAAGGCTATAGTGAACGACCTGATTATGTGATCCTTAGTGACCACACCGTTCCCAAAAGCTTCATATTGTCGCTTTTCCGAAATATAGCAAAAAAACTTTCGTATATTCGCAAAAACTAACGGCTTATGTCAGTTTGGAACAGTTTCAAGGATTACCTGCTCGAAACGACCCGGATCGGGGATCAGATCGATACCACGGCCGCCGAGCAGAACATCAGGCGCAACATTTACTTCCGCGGGCCCAACGTCTGGATTCTCGCATTCTCGATAATTATTGCATCTGTGGGCTTGAATATCAATTCGACCGCAGTGATCATAGGTGCGATGCTCATCTCTCCTCTTATGGGACCGATAGTGGGTGTCGGACTGGGACTTGGGATCAATGACACCGGACTGATCGGGAACGCATTACGCAACTTGCTGATAATGGTAGGAATAAGCCTTCTTGCCTCCTGCATATTCTTCCTGTTGTCTCCCCTTCACCTGGCCAATCCCACAGAACTCGAGGCACGTACTTCCCCTTCCATTTACGACGTACTGATCGCTCTCTTCGGCGGATTCGCCGGAATACTGGAGCTCGCCCGCAAGGAGAAAGGAACCGTAATCTCCGGAGTTGCCATCGCTACCGCCCTTATGCCTCCACTGTGCACCGCAGGATACGGTCTGGCCAAGCTCAACGGACATTTCTTCTTCGGCGCCCTGGGCCTCTTCAGCATCAACGCGATATTCATCACGCTTGCTACATATATCACTGCCAAATACTTCCATTTCAAGACCGTGACGTATGAGGACGAGACCGTAGGCAAGCGCAAACACGCCATCATTACGACTGCCATACTGCTGGTAATAATCCCGAGCGTTTGGTCCGCCGTCAGGATGATACACAACAACAACTTCCTGGTTGCAGCCGAAGAGTTCATAAGCAGCGAGCGCGTGTACGACAAGTCCTATATCTACGATTACACCATCACCAAGGGCAGTCCGAATATGCTGACCCTGTACCTTACAGGCGAGCCTCTTAGGCCGGAAAGCAAGCTGGCGATAGTCGAGAATGCCGGCAAATACGGTATTCCGAGCGACAAGCTTACCATCGTGGACAAGGGAATATCCAGCGGCAAGGATGCCGTCAATCCGATTATGATGGGAATATATGACCGCCTGGAAAGGCAGCTCCAGCAGAAGGATTCAATCATATCCTCTCTCCAGGAACAGTTGAACAGGGCTCAGGCCGCATCTCCCGGCAATGTGCCTGCTGCCGACAGCCTGAAGTCTGACTGATCCCGAATGCTTTTCGTCTTCATTCTTGCGCGTAAAAGGAGCGAAGCGACACAGGGGGTCTGGGGGATCAGGCCACCAGTATGTCGGAGACAAAGGGCTACAAGAAAGGCTTGCCGGATGGCAAGCCTTTCTTGTAGCCCCACGTGGAATCGAACCACGATTTAAGGTTTAGGAAACCTCCGTTCTATCCGTTGAACTATAGGGCCATCATATTTCCGTGTGGATCTTACTCGGCGCTCTTCTCGATGATCTGACGACCTCTGTAATAACCGCACTCAGGGCATACGTGATGATACATCACAGTTGCACCGCAGTTCGGACAAGTTGCGAGAGTAGGAACCGGTGCGAAATCGTGGGTTCTTCTCTTGTCTCTTCTCTGCTTGGAGACTTTGTGTTTCGGATGTGCCATTGTTAACTATTTTTAAATATTACTTTTTCTTTTCAAGGAGGAATCTCAGCGACTCGAACGGAGTCTGTGCATCCTTCTCTCCTTCAGGGCTCCCGCCGTCAAGCGAATCCAGGTACTTGATAGCATCCGGGTTGCATTCCCCTTCCCCGTGGACTCTCTGAACCGGCAGTGAAAGACACACATAGTCGTACACAACCTGGCTCAGGTCGAGGTCAGCATCGCTCTCGGGAAGGTAAACTATCTCACGCTCGCCTTCCGTCTCCGGCCTGACGGCTCCGTTTTCTGCTGACGGAACCGCAGAACCGAACTTTACGCTTAGCTTGAAACCGGTATGGACCGGCATCTGCAAATCCTCGAGACATCTGTCACAGGAGACTGTCACTTGTCCGTCGATCTCACAGTCGACTCCGTTGAAACGGCCGGACTTTTCCACCCAAACGGCCACTGACAGGTCTGCATCCAGTATTTCTGAATTCTCAAAACGGTCAAAGAACTCTTTCCCCGCGCTCCGGTGGAACTCCGTCCGCCCTTGCGCCAATCCATTCAGAGGAACTACAAAATCGTCTTTCATATTTTCGCCAAACAGATTAAGGGATGCAAAGGTATAAAAATTTTTCGGGAAATAAAATCTTTTCGAAAATAGTTTGGATTATTCGTCATCCGCCCCGTTTCCGGCACGCTTCCTGTCCATTGGATCGAGCAATATCTTGCGTATCCTCATATGGTGAGGCGTAACCTCCACAAGTTCGTCCTCACGGATGTACTCCAGCATTTCCTCGAGCGACATCTTCACCGGAGGAGGAAGGGTAATCTTCTCGTCGGATCCAGCCGCACGGACGTTGGTCAACTTCTTAGTCTTGCATATATTGATGTTCAGGTCACGCTCGCGGGTGTGCTCCCCTACTACCTCACCGCAATAGATCTCCTCGCCGGGATCGACGAAGAACTTTCCGCGGTCCAGCAACTTGTTCATCGAATATGCTATCGCATCTCCTGTCTCAAGGGAGACAAGGGACCCGTTGGTGCGGTTGTCGATTTCTCCCTTGTAAGGCTGATACTCCTTGTACCTGTGGGCCATAATGGCCTCTCCCTGGCTGGCTGTCAGCAAGTTGCTGCGAAGTCCCATCAAACCGCGGGTAGGAATGTCGAACTGAAGCAGCGTACGGTCGCCTTCTCGGCTCCATATGGATCAGCGCACCCTTCCTGCGGGTGGACAGGTCTATCGCCGCTCCGACGAACTGCTCCGGGACCTCGATGGACAGGTCCTCGATAGGTTCGCAACGCTGCCCGTTGATAGTCTTGTCCAGCACCTTCGGCTGGCCGACCTGGAGTTCGAAACCTTCGCGGCGCATTTCCTCGATCAGGACTGAAAGATGCAGGACTCCACGCCCGTAGACGACGAATGAATCGGCGTTCTGGCCCGGCTTGACCCTGAGTGCCAGATTCTTCTCGAGCTCCTTGTCAAGCCTGTCCTTGATGTGTCGGGAAGTAACGTACTTGCCATCCCTGCCGAAGAAAGGAGAATTGTTGATAGTAAAGAGCATACTCATTGTAGGCTCGTCTATGCAGATAGGAGGGAGAGCCTCCGGATTCTCCTGGTCGGCGATGGTGTCCCCGATCTCGAAACCGTCGATACCCACGACAGCGCATATATCTCCGCAGCTGACTTTCTCGACATTGGCCTTCCCAAGGCCGTCGAACACCATAAGCTGCTTGACCTTGTGTTTCTCGAACCGGTCGTATCGCTTGCACAATGTAACCATCTGGCCCGTGCAGAGTTCTCCCCTGGTGACCTTGCCGACGGCGATACGGCCGACATATGGGGAATACTCTAGAGAGGTCACCTGCATCTGGACAGTACCTTCCACGACCTTTGGAGCCGGAACCACTTCCAGGATAGCATCCAGGAGAGGAGTGATATCGGAAGTCGGCTGCTTCCAGTCCTCGGACATCCAGCCCTGCTTGGCACTTCCGAATATGGTCTTGAAATCAAGCTGGTCATCGGTTGCGTTCAGGGCACACATAAGGTCGAATACTTCCTCCTGCACTTCGTCAGGACGGCAGTTCGGCTTGTCAACCTTGTTGACAACTACTACCGGTTTCTTGCCGAGTTCAAGTGCTTTCTGGAGCACGAAACGGGTCTGTGGCATACAACCTTCGAAAGCATCGACGAGCAGCAGGACTCCGTCCGCCATATTCAGAACCCTTTCTACCTCTCCTCCGAAATCACTATGCCCAGGAGTATCTATAATATTGATTTTCACTCCTTTGTAAGTAACGGACACGTTTTTGGCGAGGATGGTGATCCCTCTTTCCCTCTCGATGTCGTTGTTGTCCAGAATCAACTGTCCGAGATTCTCTGGCTGACGTACCAGATTGGCCTGGTAGATCATCCTGTCCACGAGGGTGGTCTTTCCGTGGTCGACGTGCGCGATGAGCGCTATATTCCTTATTTCCTGCATATTATATATTGTCGCTTTTCAATTGAAACTTACAAATTTACGGAATTCCCTCGTAATCTGAAAAAATGATTAAATTTGTATGTTTGAAACGAACTTCTCTATGGCTGAAAAGATAATAATCCTCGATTTCGGATCCCAGGTAACCCAGCTGATCGGGCGCCGGCTCCGCGAGTTGAATGTCTATTGCGAAATCCATCCTTTCAACAAAGTCCCCGTCCTTGACGGCGAAGTCAGGGGTGTAATCCTTTCCGGAAGCCCTTGTTCGGTAAGGGACGCCAACGCTCCCCAGATAGACCTGACGGGCATCAAGGGCAAGTATCCCCTTCTGGGGATATGCTATGGAGCCCAATACCTGGCACACAAGTTCGGCGGCGAAGTGGAGGGATCGCTGGCAAGGGAATACGGCAGGGCAATGCTGAATGTCAAAGACACGGAATCTCCTCTGTTCAAGGGAGTTGAAAAGTATTCCCAAGTCTGGATGTCACACGGAGACACGATCGCCAGGCTCCCTGAGGGAGGTAAGGTGATCGCTTCCACGGAAAGCGTTTGCAACGCTGCGTTCCGCGTCGAGGGAGAACCGACCTATGCGGTCCAGTTCCATCCCGAAGTCTTCCACACGACCGAAGGCTCCAGGATCCTGGGCAACTTCGCCCTGGGGATCTGCGGATGCAATGGTGACTGGACGCCGGACTCTTTCATCGAGACCACGGTCGCTTCCCTGAAGGAACAGCTCGGGAACGACAAGGTGATCCTCGGCCTAAGCGGCGGAGTCGACTCCACCGTAGCCGGAGTGCTCCTCAACAAGGCCATAGGACACAACCTCACCTGCATATTCGTAAACAACGGATTGCTCAGGAAGAATGAATATGAGGACGTCCTCGCGACATACAAGGATATGGACCTCAATGTGATAGGCGCCGATGCATCGGCCGAGTTCATATCCGGTCTTGCCGGAGTGACGGAACCGGAAGCTAAAAGGAAGATCATCGGAAGGCTGTTCATAGAGACTTTCGACAAATACGCCAAGCAGATCGAAGGTGCACGCTGGCTCGCCCAGGGCACTATATACCCTGACGTGATAGAATCCGCAGGAATCGAGGGAATAGCTTCCAAGATAAAGTCACACCACAACGTGGGCGGGCTTCCGGAGAAGATGAACCTGAAGATCGTCGAACCCCTGAAAATGCTTTTCAAGGATGAAGTCCGCAGGGTCGGAAGGGCCCTCGGCATCAAGGAAGAGCTGGTAGGCCGACATCCTTTCCCGGGGCCGTCCCTGGCCGTAAGGATACTCGGCGAAGTCACTGAAGAGAAGCTCCGTATCCTACGCGAAGCCGATGACATCTACATCCGCGGACTCCGTGAATATGACTGCTCATCCCTCCACCTTCCGTCAGCATCGGACCCGAGACTTGAAGCCCGGAACCTCTACGATGCTATCTGGCAGGCAGGAGTGATCCTGCTGCCGATCAAGAGCGTGGGAGTGATGGGTGACGAGCGCACCTACGAGAGCCCTGTCGCTCTCCGTGCGGTGGTGTCCACGGACGCGATGACAGCCGACTGGTTCCACTTCCCATACGACTTCCTCGCCCGTGTCTCGAACGACATTATCAACAAGGTCAAGGGAGTCAACCGCGTAGTCTACGACATAAGCTCCAAACCACCGGCAACAATCGAATGGGAATAGGAGGCAGCCTCGATAATCATATCAAAACTTTAAAGGTTGGTTTATAACATCAACCTTTGTCCTGGGCATATCGGACCTTGACCACGATTTTGCGGATAGGGCCGGAATAATCAGGAGATGGCCGGCCTGGCATATGAGCGTCATCAGGGAACAGGATTACAAACCGTTCCGGAGAAATCTGTACTTCCTTGGCATTCACGGAAAGGTAGTACAGTTCGGCGTCCTTCTCCTCAGTGTATTCCTTGGCTCGTTCCCGGCAATCAACCAGTTTTGAAATATAAACTGTTTCTTTCCCCTTCTGAAGGTACTGGATATCAATATATTTACGATGAGCTTCGAACCTTCCCTGCTTTTCTGGATCGATCTCATATTCTTGTATATTCGCATATGTCCCGCTTTCCGTCAATTCATATCTGCCTGTCGGAAGTGTGTCCAAATCCTCTCGTGAAAGGAAAGAAACCGCAGCATCCCATTCCTCGCGCGCAAGTTCATACTGCGTTGCAAGTTCCTTGAAATCAACCTCTTCTGACAGTACTGCCGGTAATGATTCAAACGCTCTTTTCATATCTTCATCCGTTTTATCCCGAGCACAAGATGCCACCAATACCAGGGACAACAATAGAATTTTTTTCATAAATAACTCGTTTACAACTCCTTATCACCAATTGACACCACCTATCTCTCCCCAATCCTTTACGCCACATCGATCAGCCCAACGGGTCCATTCTGCTGATAACCTCTCAACCACTTCGGGATATGATGCTGACAGGTCTTCCGTTTCAGTACGGTCCTTTTCCAAGTCATAGAGTTCCCAGTTCCCTCCGTTCGGATAAGGACGCAAACTACTCCACGCACCTGGATACTCGGAGACAAGTTTCCATCTCCCCTGCCTTATTGCGCGGTTGCCTTCGTGTTCCCAATACAAGATACGGTCATCATCTGAATAATCTTCTTCGAACGACCTTGTCATACTTATGCCTTCCATCGGGATGGTTTCCTGACCACGTATCCTTTCAGGATAAGTCCCTCCTGCCAACTCCAGGAAAGTCGGCATGAAGTCGATTATACTGAATACGCCTCTTCTGAACGAACCCTTGTCTTTAATCCGGTCTCCCCAGGAAACTATCATTGGTGCGCAAATCCCTCCTTCGTATACCCAACTCTTGTATCTTTTGAACGGAGTATTTGAAAGATGGGCCCATTGTGGTCCATAACTCCCATACGTATCATCAGGCCCAAGCCTTTTCCCCGGGTAGTCTCCTGCACGAATAGGCCTTCCGTCACGAGTATGAGTCTGATTGATATTCCACGGCCCCCCTGTACGTTCAACTTTGTTGAACAGATGACCTTCATTAGATGCACCGTTATCAGACAGGAATACTATGAGCGTGTTGTCAGATACTCCTGCTCTCCGTATTTCCTCCATTATCTTTCCCACTCCGACATCCATCTGTTCTATCATAGCGGCATATACCTCCATCCTCATCTGCTGCCATTCCTTGTACTGTTCACTATCATACGGATAACACTGATCATCCCTCTCCGGTAATACTGTATCCTCGTCAAAGATTCCAAGTCCCACCATCCGTTTCATTCGTTCCACACGCAGGGAATCCCATCCTGCCGAAAACCGCCCCGCGTACTTCTCAATGTATTCTTTTCTTGCGTGCAATGGATAATGAGGTGCAGTATATGACACATACAAGAAGAACGGGTCTTCTTTTGACGCCATTTCCCTTATGAAACCACAGGCCGCATCCGTAATAGCTTCAGTATAATAATAATCCCCTTCGGCACGGATAGGGGTGTCCCCATCATATAGAGTGGTAGGGTCCCAAAAGCTGCCAAGGCCGTTCAAGGTTCCGTAGAAACGTTCGAAGCCACGCTGCATCGGCCATTGGCTCCTGTCTCCATCCGGTTTGGTATTATTGGTCACGTGCCACTTTCCAGACATCGCAGTCTGATAACCACATTCCCGAAGGGCTTCCGCCAAAGTGACTGACTGACTTACTAAAGTGCCGTGGTACCCGTCCATCCCTCGATCGGTGACCATATGGCCAACCCCGGCCTGATGGGGATACAATCCCGTGAGAAGACACGCCCTGGAAGGACAGCTCCTGGCGCAATTATAGAACTGAGTGTATCGAAGACCCGCAAAAGCAAGACTGTCAAGCACAGGTGTGGACATCTCCCCGCCATAGCAACCCAGGTCACTGTATCCCATATCATCCGCCAGAATGAGAATGATATTGGGACGAGGTGCCTCATCATTGTTGTCTTGTCTGCATGAAGATGTCATTCCGCAACCGATCAAGGCTGCCGAGGTCAGGCATATCCTGGATATTTCATTAGTTCGCATATCAGTCAACTATCGGATTACTTCCCCACCAATCCTTTCCAGGGCTCCAGTCTTTGCGAAGCCGCATTGCCCGGTTTGCCGTTTGCTGTTTCAGGATCTCCACTCGCAAGCTATCATATATCCTCTGGTGTTTTGACTCGCTGTACGTTTCATCCGGGACCGGCATCTTGGCGCCAGTCTCCGTCAGCCACGCCTTCAACCTTGCCTGCATCTTATCCAGGAGTTCAGGGTGGTCGGACGCGACATCATTCTTTTCGCCAGGGTCCTGTACCAGATTATACAATTCGCAGTGTCCGTCTTCGTGGTAATAGATAAGTTTCCATTCTCCATCCCTTATGATTGAAGAAGGATCGCCTCCGGAACCTCCATAATGAGGATAATGCCAGAACATCGGGCGGTCTTGGATATTGCCTCCTTCAAGGATTGGGCGGAGGGAAACGCCATCCAGTTCCTCCTTGTTTATCCCGGCATAATCCATCAAGGTAGGATAAATGTCTATGGTATTGACCGGAGTATCGTCCTTCGTGCCTTTCAACTTGGTACCAGGGACGTGGATGAAGAACGGTACGCGGATCCCGCCTTCCCACTGATAGGATTTGCCTCCCCTAAAAGGATAGTTGGATGTCGAGTAGAAACCAAGTGAGGCAAGGCCTCCGTTATCGGACATGAATATCACGATCGTGTTCCTGTCATACTTCAGTTCTTTCAGTTTCGCAAGGACGACCCCAACCGCATCATCCATCTGCTTGATCAAACCGGCGAAAACCGGATTGTCCTGTACCTGGCAGACTGGGAAATTCCTGTCAAGTTTGAATGGTTCACGGTCAACCGATGGCATATTCACCGCCTTGTCACGGAAATACCTCCAATTCTCTTCTGTCGTTTCAACCGGGGTGTGGACAGCGTAGAATGAGAGATATGCAAAGAAAGGATTGCGTTTGTTCTTCTTGTGATCCTCCAGAAACTTGTTGGTCTCCAGAGCAAGGCGCATCGATAGTTCTTCTCCGTCCGGACCATCTTCTAGTTTAGGATTATGATATGGAGAGAAATAACCCTTAGGAGGTTCTCCTATGCCATATCCTCCCTTGTTTATCTCGAATCCGGCCATCTCCGGAGTGGTTTCGTATCCAAGGTGCCATTTTCCAGCCATAAAAGTACTGTAGCCGTTATCCTTCAATATCTGCGGAAGGCAAAGGAACTTGTCCACATCAAGGTTATGCTCATATTCGGCCGGCATCATACGGGTCGCCCAACCGTGATTGCGCCATCCTTCACCGGATTCCTCCCCGATCCATTCCGTTATCCCGTGCCGGGTAGGATAAAGACCTGTCATCAGAGATGCCCGTGACGGGCTTGAAACAGTACAGGCAGCATATCCATTGGTAAAAAGGACTCCATCCTCCGCGATGGAATCGATATTCGGAGTCTCATAGAAACTGCTCCCGTTGACGCCGGTATCCATTCCACCAAAGTCATCCGCCAGGAATATCAGGAAATTCGGACGATCGTCATGTTTGCAGGAAGTGAGACCAAGCAACGAGACGGTCAGTGCGGCAGAGGTCGCCGACAGATTTATTATTCGCTTCATATTCAAAGACTTATTGTTTCCACGACTCAACTCTATGACCCTTGAATGCATAATAAATAAGGTATAAGAAACAAGGTATCAATATAATGTATGCAAGTTGTTTTCCGATGACATCGGCAATGGAACCATATATAAGGGGCAGCACTGCATTGCCGCAGAATGACATCACCAGGATCGCACTGCCCAGATTCTTCCACTTTCCGAGATTCCTGATTGCCAATGGCCAGATTCCCGCATATATCAATGAGTTCGGTAATCCTAAAAGGACAAGGCAAACGACGGAAGCCATCGGTGGAAGGAATAGCACCAGTACAGATAGGAACATACCCAAAGACGAGCAGACCTTCAATGCCGTAGCCTGGCTGATAGCTCGCGGAATCATTATGATCCCGCAACAATAGCCGATCAAGACGCAAGCCAATGACAGTGATGGGAATATCCTAGCTGAGATGAGATCCCTGCCGAACTCCATCGAATATGACGCCAGGGTACTGACAGACACCTGGATGGCTCCCAAATGGCAGAACATGGCGATGGCACCGAGCACCAGATACGGATAAGACAGTACGGATTTGCGGCAAGTGTCCCCTTCTTTGGGAACATCATCGTCCAGATTGCCATTATCCGGGATAGGACTGTAATAGAAAAGTATCCCAAGCAACAGCAGGACCAGCGCCAGTATGACATATGGTACTATGACACCTCTGACCATCTGATCAAGTGCTTGTTCTTTCGCGACTCCCGAAAGTATGCCGGAGTCAATCGAGGCCATAGTCTGACGGTCTTGAGGCCGGATAATAAGCTTCGCTATCAAAAGCGGAGAAAGGATGCCCGCAAGTTTGTTGCATATTCCGACAATGCTGATCCGCCGAGCGGCACTGTCGCGCGGTCCGATGGTGACAACAAGCGGGTTCGCCAGTGTCTGAAGTATGGCCAACGCCATACCCATCAAGAACAACGCTACCAGGAACAAGAAGTAGCTCCTAAGAAGGGCAGCTGGCCAAAAAAGGAGAGCCCCAAAAGAAAGCAAGCCCAGCCCTGCAGAGGCTCCTCTTCGGTACCCGACATGATCCAGGAAAACTGATGCCGGGATAGCTATCAGGAGATATGCAATGTTGAATGCGAAAGTGACAAGATAACTCTGAGCTTCAGTGTGGAGATCACAAGCTACTTTGAAATACGGAATCAAGACGGCGTTCATCCAGGAGACCAGGCCGAAAACAAAATACAGACAGGCCATTACAGCCATCGTCTGTACTCCTCTTGATCCGAGTCCTTTAGAACCACTATTTCCGGCAATGGTCATTCGCTGTATTCCTTCTCTATGAAATCATCACAATTATCGAACAAAGGATTCAAATGAAGACGCATCGCCATCCTGAACTCATCCGGAGAGCCTAAACGCAGAATATTGAAAAGACCAGTATGGGACACAATGGTCTGGTCTTTATGACCTGATTTAGTTTTGGGAGTATACAGCGAGAAAAGATGGCGCAGGATTCCCTGGAAATCAATAAGGCTGTTGTTCCCGGTCATCTCGATGAGCTTGCTGTGGAACTGGAGGTCGATTTCGTTCTTCTCCTTGTAAAGCCGGAATCTCTCGTCCGTATCCGTCACAATAGCCATCTGCTTTTCGTAATCCAAGTCTTTGACCACTATCTCTTCTCTGCCATATTCTGTTCAGTCTTTCCCTGGAAAATAAAATCAGCGGCACCAACCTCAAGCATAAGTCGCAGTCCATAGAGGTCCTTCAGGGTATTCTTGTCCAGAGCACCGGAATTGATTATCGTATTGATTACGCCAAATACCTGAGGATGGACTACCTCCGTCCCTTTCTTCTTTTTTGTTTCAATAATACCAAGTGCTCTGAGCCTACTCAAGGCCTCTCTGAGGACTACGCGGCTCACTCCGAACAATTCAACGAATTCCTGCTCTTTCGGAAGTTGCTTGATTTCCGGATGAGATGAGATATACTTAACGATATTCTTCTGAGTCTGTTCTACCAGAGTGAGATTGTCCTTCATAACTAACGACTAGGAAATAAACGGTTTGCAATCCAATAATAACTTGCTAGCCTGCTCCTCACTGAGATTTCCCAGAGGAAGCCGGCAAGGTCCGCAAGGAATGCCGCAAAAATCAAGCAAAACCTTTACTGCAGATATGATATTTCCTGTCTTGCATATTTTCGTTATGAACTGGTTGGCGTAATGCTGCATCTCCACGGCCCCTGCTATGTCTCCCGAAAAAAACTTGGAGAAAACGGAACGGATTAACGGAGCGATAATGTTATATGAGGTCCCGATACCTCCGGTGGCTCCCAGTTCCAGACCAGTGACGATTGTTTCATCGTGTCCGTGAAGGATGTCATATCTTCCGCTTTCCATAGATATACACTCAAGCATATCGGAAGTATTGTATGAGGTAAACTTGATACCCGCAAGGTTAGGAATCTCACTTCTCGCTCCCGCAAGGAACTCTGCCATACTCAAATTGACGCCAGACCTGCCCGGAACGTGATAATAATAGAAAGGAGTTTCTGGAGCATATGATGCTACCCGCTTGTTGAAAGAGACAAGTTCCGAAACCCTGCCTGGTTGCATGAAACAAGGGCCCATCGCGGAGATGGCCCGGACTCCAATCCTTTCAGCGTGCCTAGCAAGCTCCCCTGCCGTTTTATAGCAGGTGCTACCAACATGGACAAGGATGTCAAGCTTGCCCGAGAACTTCATCCACCGCTCTGCGATCAGCATACGCTCTTCATTCGTCAATAGCAAACCTTCACCGGTTGAACCGTTGACGAAAACCCCTTGTACTCCTTTATCAATCAGGAATTCTGCATACGGATCGATCACCTCAAGATCTATATCTCCGTCCGGCCGCATCGGGGTAACCACGGCGGCATACAACCCCTTGAGTTTATTTACCTTCTCCATCTCTTTACTAAATAAAGGGTAGTCCTTTATTTGACAAAGAAACAAATATTATTTATTAAAACCAAATATTTATTTATCTGTTTATATCCACTACTCACAGGAAATAACTGATATTTAATAAAACGTTTATGTTATAATACATATTATAATAACTAGCAAAACCTCAACAAATCGCTTACAGAACCCATAAATCACATATTTTCGGGGTATTATTAGTTAATCCCGGCACTTTTCCCTAAAATACTTTTTTTATTATTTTCTTTATTATGTATTGTTTATTACAAAAAAAGAGACTAATATTGCAAATAACACAAGACTATATCGCCTTTTTGATTATGTATTATTTATAATATGGTTTATGATATGAAAGCCTATCATCTCCGGCACTCATTCGAGTGCATCGCCATTCTGCTGCTGCTCAGTATGCCATTCATCATATCTACATCGGCATACGCGCAGAAGCAGACAGGCAAACAAACGATTTCCGGAAAAGTCATCGACCAGGACGGGACGCCTATCCCTGGCGTTGCTGTCTTTGTCAAAGGAACCAGATCCGGAGTTACTACTTCATCGGATGGTACATATTCCATCACGGCAAATGCTGATGATGAACTGGTATTTTCATCCCTTGGATATTCTGAAAAAACCATAACGGCAGGCTCCGGCGGCACTGTCAATGTGACATTGGAATCTGAAGCGATCGGATTGGATGAAACGATAGTCATCGGTTATGGAACGCAGTCCAGAAGGACGATCACTTCTGCTGTAGCCAAGGTCAGCGGAGACGTTATGAAAAACAATCCGGTCACGACATTGGGAGATGCATTGAAAGGAAGGATTGCCGGAGCGCGGGTCTATACCAACAACTTCACACCGGGAACAGACGCCACGATCACTATCCGAGGCGGTTCTTCCATCAATGGTTCGAATGAACCTCTGATCCTTGTCGACGGAATCGAGAGACCTATGGGTGGGCTCAATCCGTCAGACATCGAATCCATTGAAGTATTGAAGGATGCGGCTTCAACTGCCATTTACGGTTCAAGGGCTTCAAACGGTATCATCCTTATTACAACCAAGAAGGGTGTGCAGTCTGACAAACCGTCCATAACTTTCGAAAGCACGGTTGGTCTCCAGGGTCCGGAGACATTGTACCCTCTGATGAATTCCGAGGATTATCTCACATATGTCAGGCCGGCCGCCAACAATAAGAAATTTGCCACCAACCTCACATTGGACGGCAAGTCTTGCAGTAGCGGCAATACCCCTTCTTCCATCTATTCAACCAGATACCTTAAAGATGGAGAAGCGATTCCCGCCGGTTACAAATCTATGGCTGACCCTCTTGATCCGACCAAGACACTCATATTCGAAGACAATGACTGGCAAAGAGTCTTTTACAGGAGGACGGTCTACCAGAACTACTATCTCAACGTTACCGGTGGAACCCAGAAGAACAGTTACCTGGCGAGTGTCGGATATACTGACGATGACGGTGTCGCCTTGGGAACAGGATTCCAGAGGCTGGCTACGAAACTCAATCTCAGGACCGAGATCACAGACAGGCTTCAGTTCCGTGGCAATGTCGATTTTTCATATACCCAGGATCAGCGCATATCGGATTACAGGAATAATATCGCCAGATCCCTGTATTCAGCTCCGACAATGAAACTCTATTTCGATGACGGGACTCCGACCTGGGGTATCAACGAAACTGCGACCAGTCCTCTTTATTACTATTATATACATAATCGCCACAACAACACCACCAGGATTTCATTGTACGGTGGTCTGACTTATGATATCACCAAATATCTCAAGGCGGATGTACAACTTTCATATTTCATCCACAGCAACCAGAACGGCGATTTCGAAAATGCAAACCATTACTCGGAAACCAGGCCGACGACAGAGAACTATTCAGAATACAAGAACCGCAAACTGGAAGCTTTCCTTAATTACAAGCGGACAGTTTCTGATCATTCTTTCGATATCATAGGAGGTTACTCATATCTCTATACTAAGAATTTCAGCTTCGGAGCAGCCAGCGAAGGAGGATTCACCGATAAAATAAGGACCCTGACAGCCGGACCGACCAAAACGAAAGCAGTAAGCGATCTGTCTGATGAATGCTTGATCGGTTACTTCGGACGCTTGAATTATGACTATGCAAAGAAATACTTGTTCAGTGTGTCATTCAGGGCAGATGGTTCTTCCCGATTTACAAAGGGACACCAATGGGGATACTTCCCAGCAGCATCCGTCGGATGGATTGTCAGTGAAGAACCGTTCTTGAAAGGATCCAGAGGTCTCAGTTTCTTGAAATTGAGGGCATCTTACGGCATGACAGGAAACAATGCCATCGGACTGTATGATGCACTGGGAGCTTACGCGACAAGCAAATACTTCGGGCAGGCGTCAATGGTACCTAGCGAAATGCCGAACGATGACCTGACCTGGGAGACCACGACACAGACAGATGCAGGCATCGAGATTGGTTTATTCAACAACAGAGTGATGATCAATTCCGATTATTTCAGGAAAATAACGGATAACCTGCTATTCTCAGTCACCCTCCCGAATACTTCCGGTTTCAGTTCAGTCATGTCGAATACAGGTAAAGTACTGTTCCATGGGTTCGACTTGGAAGTAAGTACGAAGAATATCAATCGCAAGAACTTCAAGTGGGATTCCAAGTTTACCTGGAGTTACGTAAAGAATATGGTTCTTGAGCTCCCGGACAACGGAATGGAGAAGAACCGTATCGGAGGGATTATGGTCGGAGACGGCTCCTCATTCGGTGGTATCGCCGAAGGAGAACCGATGTTCGGCTTCTATGGTTACGTAGTAGACCACATCCTCCAGAATGCAGAGGAAGCAGCAAATGCCAGGTATGACACTAACTCCAAGGGATTGGATCACGAAACCGGCAAGAACAACACTGGTAAAAAATATGCCGGGGACTATGAATGGAAGAACCGTGAAGGCAGTTCAACGAGGAAAGTCAATGGCGTTGAGGTCGAGCAGATCAACGAAGAGGATCAGTTCCTCCTGGGTTATACGGTTCCTCATAGCACCGGTGGCTTCGGAAATACGTTCACTATCGGGAACTTCATGATGAATCTATATCTGGATTGGGCTCTTGGCCATTCTATTATGAATATGAATGAAGGTTATACATTCACCAACCATATGACTTGCGACACCGCAATCAACGAGAAAGTGAAAACCTGCTGGACAGGAGAGGGTGATACCAATGCCAAGTATGCGCGTTTCTGCACAACCGACCCACAGCAGAGCGGAAACTTCAACCGAGTTTCGAATGTATTCACCTACCGTGGTGACTATCTTTGCATCCGAGAAGTCAGTTTGGGATACAATCTTCCGAAGAGTGTCCTACAGCACTTGAGAATGCAATCTGCCTCCATTGTTATCTCCGGCAATAACCTCCATTACTTCACCGCCGTTCCAGGTGTTTCGCCTGAAGTAGGTTCCGGGGACAATTTCGACCACTCTTACGG
Organism: uncultured Bacteroidales bacterium; assembly: GCA_905235085.1. GTDB lineage: Bacteria > Bacteroidota > Bacteroidia > Bacteroidales > UBA932 > Cryptobacteroides. Next base: position 96,480 of record CAJOKD010000016.1, read on the forward strand.
AGGAGCCTATCCTCCTATGAGGAAAGTATCAGTCGGCGTAAAGGTGATATTCTAAAGGAAAAAAGGATATGAAAAAGATAATATTTGCAGGTTTTCTCTGCGTCATCGCTTTGACGGTAGCATCCTGTCAAAAGGACCTGAACATAGTACAGAGAGGCAAACTTACTTCGAATGAAGCATGGGAGACTCAAGTTGATGCCATAAGCTGCACCTACGGAATGATGGCTCAATTCAGGGATGCATTCAAAACCAACTTCTTTCTCTGGGGAGAGTACCGTTCGGGAGCCTGGGAGTTTACAGCAAACGCCAGCGCAAAGAGGATCAACATTATGAACAACCAGATTCAAAGCAGCGATGAAGGCACTGACTGGTCTGCTCTGTACAAAACCTTGAATACGGCAAACGTGATCCTGAAACATGCACCGGATGTCAGCTTCACGGACAAGAATTTGGAAAAGAAAGTCTTCGGCAGTGCGTATTTCACAAGGGCGTTCATATATTTCTGGATTGTTAGGGTCTGGGGAGACGCGCCTCTAATCACAGCCGGATTGGAGACTTATGATCTTGAACTCCTCTATCCTTCCAGGTCCAGTAAGTCCGAGATATTCAAACAGATCGAGTCCGACCTTGAGTCTGCTTCCCAGTATCTGGAAGGAGTGCCCATTGAACCCAATATGCCGAACATCCTTGCCGTAAACACTCTCAAGACAGATTTCAATCTGTGGATGTACAAGGTTGAAGGGAACCAAAGCGCACTCCAGAAGGCGAAAGAGGCTTGTTCTGCCGTAATAGGCAAGAGGTCTCTTGTGGCAAAATACGAAAACATATTCAGCGTCAAGAACAAACTCAATGATGAAGAGATATTCGTATGGAGCATGGTAAAGGACGAATGTGAAGGGGGCTACCCGCAGAATCTCCTTACTGGAATCAACGATGTTTCCGCCCAGTTCATTGAGAATCCGGTCAAGTCTGGCAGCCATACGCAACTGGAGATAATAACCCAGGAATACAGGGATCTGCTCGGTGCTGTCCCATCCGATGCGAGGAAGATAGCGACATATGATGAATTCTTCGATACCGGAAAGGACAGGCTCCACAGATGGATCAATAAATTCGCCGGAACTTGGCAGAATGGAGAAAGGACTTTTGATTCGGATATCATCGCATACAGATATGCTGACATCCTTTTGTTCGACGCAGAAATAAAATGTGCGGAGAACAAGCCGGAAGAAGCTCTCGCAAGTGTCAACGCAGTTGCCCAAAGGGCATATGGCACGGCAAACTATTACCAAGGTGGTAAAACCGTTCCAGAGGTTCTTGACATAATACTGGAGGAGAGATGCAAGGAATTCCTGGGCGAAGGAAAGCTCTGGTGGGATTTCATCAGGTTCGGCGTCGTGTTCAACAAAGTGTCTACCCTTTCTGGCAAAAGTACGAACAAGAACATCCTCCTCTGGCCTGTCAACCAGGAAACACTCAATGCCAATCCTAATATGACACAAACCGACATAGAGTATTAAACTTATTTGATTTCCATTATGAGAAGGCTTTTTATCCTGGCTTGCGCCACATCTATCCTGATTTCCTGCTCAACAAGCAGCAAAGTCGGAAGCACCACGATCCTGGAACCGGAGAAAGATCATTTGACCTTTGATGGCATCCCTACCTTTGAATCAAATCTTGTATGGTCTCAAGATGGCCGTTATGAAGCGTTTACTGATATGATAAAATTCAAAGGCAAGTGGTATATCTCATTCCGCGACAGCTACTCGCACGTTTGGGAAGAAGATGGCACAGCTCAAGGTCATATCATCGTGATTGCTTCAGACGATGGAGCAAGCTGGGAAAAAGTCTCGGAATTATCAGAACCCGGAATCGACCTGCGGGACCCCAAGATGTCAATTACCGCAGACGGCAGATTGATGCTTCTTATGGGTGGGTCGAAATATGGTAACATCGCTGTCACGAAAGAGTGCTTTGAACGCCTTTCAAGAGTATCCTTATCTTCTGATGGCAAGACCTTTACGGCTCCGGTAAGGATACAGTTGGATAATGTGACCGGCCAGGACTGGCTTTGGCAAGTCAATTGGGCTCGCAGGAAGGGATATGGCTTTATCAAGGTAGGTCAGTTTACTCTCGTCAGTACAACAGACGGGGTGAAATACCGGACTGTACGCGAATTCGATAATGAACCGATAGCCGGTGATGAAACATGCGTACGGTTTCTCCCTGACGGAACGATGCTCACCCTCTCAAGAAGAGATAAATCCAAAGGAGAATCCTCTTGGTGGGGAGTATCCAAACCGCCATACAAAGATTGGACTTTCAAGGGCATTCCTATGAGTCTCGGGGGGCCCTGCTTCATTATCGTAGACAACAGTTACTGTATAATTGGCACCAGATGGAGGAAGACCGGGCAAATGGTCATACTTAAAGGTGACCTGGAAGGTAATGTCACTCCCGCATGCATCCTTGAATCAAAAGGAGGCGGTGACTGCTCATATCCCGGAATGGTCATAGAAGGAAACGAACTTTGGGTTAGCTATTATTCTAGACACGAGGGCAGTAAACCTAGTATATATCTTACAAAGATCCCTCTGAACTATTTTGATTCCCTGAAATAGGTATGGCAGATGCAATGACTCCTGTGTTTTCGTGGTTGGATTGGTCAATGCTGATACTGTTGATCCTTTCAATCATAGTCATCAGTTTGGAATCCGGAAAGAAGACAAAGAATCAGAAAGATTTCCTTCTGGGTGGTAAATCCTTGAAACCGGGAATGGTCGGACTGTCTCTGTTCGCAACTATGACAAGCACTCTTGGTTACTTGTCATTCCCGGGAGAAATGATCAAATACGGTCCGATATTCCTAATGGGAGTCTTGGCCTATCCTATAGCAGGCTGGGTAATCAACAAGGCTATCATACCGAAGATCATCCGGTACAATGTCACAAGCGCCTACGAAATACTTGAAATCAAGGCTGGCAAGAAATCCAGGACCCTCGCGATCCTGTTTTTCATATCCCTGCGTTTCCTTTGGATGTGCACAATTGTTTTCGCAACTGTAAAAACAGCCATCATCCCGATTATCGGCCTTCCGGCCAATTCCGCTCCCCTGCTCTGTGCCATTATCATACTGTTCACCGTCTTATTCACCACGATAGGAGGCCTGAAAGCCGTGGTTGCCACTGACGCGCTACTGGCACTCGCTATGTTCCTGGGAGCCATCATAACAATTGTCGTCATCCTCTTTAAGCTTGGAAGTTTGGATGTGATAACATCCCCTGATTTATATGCACATTGGGTTAAAATGGACTTTGCCCCACGCTTGCAAACCAGGATGACAGTTTCGAACATCATTCTGATGACACTCTGCTGGCAAGTTTGTACGGCAGGCTCAGACCAGATGGCAATACAAAGATTCTTGTCAGTCAAAGATGCCAGGCAGGCGAAACGATCCAACAATGTTTCTCTTGTCAGCATTTCCGCTACCAGGATCCTGCTGTCGGTTGTCGGCCTGCTTGTCATGGCCTACTTCTTTTCCAATCCCGGCAAAATGGAAAAAGGAACCACGATCTTTTCTGCCGCAGACAACTTGTTTCCTCTATTCATCAGGATCGGACTGCCTTCCGGTATAACAGGTTTGATCTGCGCAGCGTTGGTAGCGGCTGCGGTTTCTTCCCTGTCGTCAGGTCTCAATTCGGTCACCTCGGTGATACAGGAGGATATCCTCAAGCCGATACCTAGATTCAAGGACAAGGTTTTCACCCTGAAGGATGTTCGCTGGATTTCCATCATATTGGGCATCGCCGTACTGGGAGGTTCTTTCCTGGTTGGATATGTACAAGGCAACCTGCTGGATATCACGATGAAGGTCGTGAACCTGTTCGTCGCTCCACTGTTCATCCTGTTCTTCATGGCACTGTACTCACCTGCAGTTACCGACCTGGGCACAGTCATCGGCGCGTTGTGTTCCCTTGCTGCTGCAGTTGCCGTATCCTTTTTCGGAATATTGGGAATCACACAGACTTGGAACATTTTCATCGCCCTTGCTGTTGGGATTCCTGCCGGGATACTTGCAAGTTGGATTCACTCAAGGATTACAAGTTCTCATTAAATAACCTGAGAATCTGGTTCCCTGAGGGGTCCGAAAACTTCATTTAGTGTAAATTCATTACGGATTATTCTACAGAAAGATAGTGCCGACATTATAGGCAGATAATTAATCTTTAGTTTCAGTTCCAATAACCTTTGCTAGAAATCCAACTATTCACTAGATTTAGCTGAGTATATATGATAAAACGAATCCTTGTCGAGGCTGAAAGCCTTCAGGATCACGGCGATTGGGTCCTGAATTCCCAGTATGCCGATTTGATGGGTTCCCCCTATTTGATGGCTCATGGGTTGGGAAATCCCGTCTCTGATGCTGTCGGGTCTGTCACCTTACCTTCCAGCGGCCTCTGGCACGTGTGGGTTCGCACATTCAACTGGACTGCCCCCTGGTATGACGGTGAGGGCCCAGGCAAGTTCCAGGTACTCCTGAACGGAATTCCGTTGCCAGAAACTGTCGGGTGCAGAGGAACGAAGTGGGAATGGCAGTACGCCGGAGCGAGAGCCTTCGAGGCTGGCACTGTCGCGATTTCCCTTCACGACTTGTCGGGATTCGACGGCCGCTGCGATGCGCTTTATCTGTCTGACGAGCCTGTTCCTCCTTCCGACGATATGGAGGCCCTCCGGCAGGAACTTCTGCCGGGATATGATACACCTGTAGATGGAGGTGAATATGATTTTATCGTTGCAGGGGCGGGAATTGCGGGCATCTGTGCCGCCGTCAGTGCAGCTCGGCTGGGCCTGCGGACATTGCTCTTGCACGACCGCTCGGTTCCGGGCGGTAACAATTCCTCGGAAATCCGCGTCCACATCGGCGGGATAATATGTCTCCCGCCTTACCCAAACTTAGGGAACCTGATAATAGAGTTCGGGCATACTAAACGCGGGAACGCTATGGAAGCCGATGTCTATGAGGACGGGCGGAAGACAGCCTTCCTCGCCAACCAGACGAACTTGACAGTGCTGTACGACAAGAATGTCTGTAGCGTGGAAATGAACGGCGGCAAGATCTCGGCCGTTCTGGCCCGTGATACCAGAACCAGTATATTGATGCGCTTCTCAGCGCCGCTCTTTGCAGACTGCACTGGCGATGGGGACCTGGGCGCCATGGCCGGAGCGGAATACCGTATGGGCAGGGAATCCAAGGACCAGACAGGGGAACGTAGTGCGGCAAAGATAGCAGACTGCCAGGTGCTGGGTGCTTCTGTGCAGTGGAATACACGCGAATGCCCGGAGCCGAGTCCGTTCCCACTTTTCGAATATGGCTTGGACTTTAGCGAGGAGAGTTGCTTCCCTGTGGATAAGGGAGACTGGAACTGGGAAACAGGCCTTCGATGGGATCCCATCGTCCAGGCTGAGATGGTCCGGGACTACGGAATGCTTGTCGTCTATTCCAACTGGTCCTTCGTCAAGAACCGCTCTTACCATCGTGAGGAGTTCAGCCACAGGGAACTGGCCTGGGTTGCGTATCTGGCAGGGAAACGGGAGTCCCGGCGCCTGCTAGGAGACCACATCCTGGACCAGAACGACATCGACGCTCACGTCATTTATCCGGACGCCTCGGTGACGGCCACTTGGAGCATCGACCTTCACTATCCGGACCCCCGCAACTCCCGTTTCTTCACGGGACGGGAGTTCATTACGGTCTGCAACCAGGATCCCATCCGTCATTATCCTATCCCCTATCGTTGTTTTTATTCGAGAAATGTTGGAAATTTGTTCATGGCCGGTCGGAATATCAGCGTGACACACGTGGCCCTGGGCACCGTCCGTGTGCAGCGTACTACAGGAATGATAGGAGAAGTCGTGGGTATGGCGGCTGCTCTATGCAGTAAACATATTTGTCAGCCAAGGGATGTTTACAACGATTATCTGGAAGAGTTGAAAGATCTGATGAAGGAGGGATGCGGAAAGAAGGGTCTTCCGAACAACCAGACCGAAGGGCTTGGCCAGACCGACCTTGAATTTTATGATTCTGACGATATTTGAGTATGGGAAAAATAACAGGACTGAACACTGCCGTCGTGACGCCGATGTATGATGACGGGACTGTCAATTACGACGCCATTGACGGCTACGCAGAATTTCTTATCTCACAGGGCTTGTCGGGGGTCTTTGTCAACGGATCCTCCGGGGAGAGCCTGCTGCTGAACACGGAAGAAAGGAAAAAGGTCTTGCGCAAATGGATACGCTATGCCGACCGCCTGAACATCCTGGTCCACGTAGGTCACACATCGTATGTTGAGGCTTGCGAACTGGCTCGTGACGCCGGAACTCTGGGCGTCAGAGCAATTTCCGCGATGGGCCCCTGCTTTATGCAGCCCAAGACCCTGGAGGACTTGATCGCGTTCAACGCTAAGGTCGCGGCTTCGGCACCGGACACCCCGTACTATTACTACCACATTCCTATCCGCTCCGGCGTCAACTTTGATATGACACGGTTCCTCAGCCAGGGTGCGGAACTTATTCCTAACTTAACCGGGCTCAAGTACACCAGTCTGGATGCCTTTATGGAGTTCAAGTGCATCCGGCTGGAGGGAGGCCGTTTCGATATCCTCCACGGGAAAGACGAGACCTATTTCCTGGGGCTGACGATGGGCGCCCAAAGCGGCATTGGCACCTCCCTCAACGTCAATGCACCCCTTTTTCAAAAAATCGTTGATGCTTTCCGAGCGGGAGACTTGACAGAGGCCGCTAACCTGCAGGAGCAGGCCAACCGGGCAGTCGAGTTAATGTGCCGTTACAACACGATTGCGGGTATCAAGGAGATGCTGTCACTGTGCGGCATCCATTCAGGCCCGTGCCGCCTTCCCAACGGAGCCTTGACGCCGGTCCAGAAAGCCGATATCAAGAAAGGTTTTTATGAGTTGTTCCCTTCGGCCTGATGCATAGCACTTTTACTTGGATAGACTGGTCAGTGATTCTCATCATGCTCGTGGCTATGGTGGGAATCAGTTGGCGTTCGTCCAAGCAAAATAAAACCTCCAAGGATTACTATTTGGGAGGGAGTTCGCTTCATTCAGGGATGGTGGGTCTATCCCTTTTTGCCACGTTGGTCAGCACGCTCAGTTATCTGTCATATACCGGAGAGATGGTCAAGTATGGCCCGGTATTCCTCACTGGTGTACTTGCTTTTCCTGTGGCCGGATGGTTGGCGGGGAAGTTTATCATCCCGCGTATCATGCGTTTCAAGGTAACCAGCGCATATGAGATCCTGGAAGTGCAGTTGGGAAAGGGCTCCCGCCTGCTGGCCACCGTCTTTTTCATCTCGCTGCGTTTCCTGTGGATGAGCACGATTGTGTTCGCAACTGTTCAAGTAGCGCTTATGCCCATTCTGGGCCTGTCGGAGGCGTGGACGCCAGTCCTGTGCGACGGCATCATCCTGTTTACGGTTTTCTTCACGACAATCGGAGGACTCCGGGCGGTGGTAGCGACGGATGCTTTGCAGTCCGTGATCATGTTCCTGGGCGCACTGATTACCATCGGTGTCATCTATTTCGGCCTTGGGGACTCAATATCTACTTTAAAGGATCCTGCCCTCTATTCAGGCTGGATCGACTGGATCTGGGCGCCGAAAAGAGGAGTTCGGATGACTGTGTGCAACATTTTCATCATGAACCTATGCTGGCAGATCTGCACGGCGGGTTCGGACCAGATGGCAATCCAGCGGTACCTGTCTGTCAAGGATGCGCAGGCAGCAAAACGTTCTTACAATATCTCGCTGCTCAGTTCAGGGATAATCAAAGTCCTGCTGGCCATCGTCGGTCTGATGGTGATGGCTCATTTTACGGTCCATCCAGAGTTGCTTCCTTCGGGTCAAAACATCCATTCCGCCGCAGATATCCTGTTTCCGACGTTCATCCGGATCGGCCTGCCGGCCGGTATCACGGGCCTGATCGCCTCTGCCTTGATGGCCGCCGCTATTTCCAGCTTGTCGTCTGGGCTCAATTCAGTGTCTTCGGTAATCGTTGAGGATATCCTGAAGAGGCTGCCGTCCTTCAAGGGACGGGAGTTTTCTCTGCGGACGAACAAGTGGATATCGGTACTGCTGGGCTTGACGGTTCTGGTATCCTCCTTCCTGGTAAGCTATGTACAGGGCAACCTGTTGGATGTAACGATCAAGGTGGTTAACCTCTTCGTCGCCCCGCTGTTCATCTTGTTCTTTATGGCGATGTTCTCGCCCGTTGCCAGCGACCGAGGAGCTATCATCGGCGGTCTGGCCGCTCTTGCCGCTGAGGTAGGAGTTTCATTCTTCGGCCTTTTCGGCTTCGTCCAGACCTGGAACCTCTTCGTCGCCCTAGCCGTGGGGATCCCTGTCGGGATGGCAGCCAGTTATATTGACAACCGGTTCGTCAAATAAAAGAAATGTTCACGCTGTAAGATAATTCAGTGTAAAAAGATGCTGTTTTCGTAAATACTATATACCGCCATTCTGTCCTGTATGGTTCAAGCCGCTCCTGAAGCGGCTATTTATTAAACTAATAACTATGAAAACAGGAGTCACGTCCTAATTATTCGGATTATGTTTCTCTATTTACAATACTTCGGTACTATTTAGTGTTTAGGAGCCGTTAGTCGGCAGGCTGAAGAATATCATACAGTAAAACAACGATTCAATATGGTGTCCGATCTGGGTCCGAACACACAAATTATTGACAAACTTTCAAAAAACTGGTTATATTTACATCCAGAGCCGATAAGGCCTGGGAACTAATTAACGAACCATTGATCAAAGATATGAAAGCATTGCTCCGACTCCTCTCCGTATTGACGGTTTTAGCACTATCACTCCCCTGCCTCGGAGGAAACGACGCCAGGCGTTCCGACAGGATATACCTGGATTCTGAAGCCGTACACGGTGGCGGATATTCCTGGAAGATGTGCCGTGCCGGGGAGGCCGGTGCAAGCGGAGAAAGGATTTCTTCGCCTTCCTTCGATGTCTCCGGCTGGCAGGACGCCGTGGTACCGGGCACCGTTCTCACCTCCCTGGTCGAGAACAAGGTCTACCCGGATCCCTATTACGGAATCAACAACAAGCTGAGCGAGAACAAGATACCTGACCTTTCGGTCTCCGGAAGGGATTTCTATACCTATTGGTTCAGGACCGAATTCGATTCTCCGCAGGTCAGCGAAGGCGGGCACGTCTGGATGCAGCCGGAGGGTATCAACTACAGGGCGGAATTCTGGCTCAACTCCCATCTGGTGGGAACTATGTCGGGAATGTTCCGTGAAGGATACATAGACATCACCGACCACCTTGCGAAGGATGGCAGGAACGTCCTGGCCGTGCTTGTATACCCGGTAGACGAGCCGGGCCGGACGATGAAGAAGAAATGGGGAGCCACGAATGAGAACCATAACGGTGGTGACGGTATGATCGGAGGCAATGTCACCCAACTTATGACGGTAGGTTGGGATTTCTATTACGACGACGGCATCAGGGACCGCAACACAGGAATATGGAAGAGCATCCTGCTCTACACGACCGGTCCCGTAGCGATGCGCCATCCGTTCGTCAAGTCGGAACTCGCCCATCCGGACTATGACTCATCCAGTGAAACCGTTTCCGTGGAGGTATTCAACTGCGGCTCGGCAGATGGTCAGAAACCGGTAGATTGTGTGGTTTCAGGAAGCATCGGAGACATCGCTTTCTCGAAAAAGGTCACCTTGGGCAGAGGGATGCACGAGAAGGTGACTTTCACTCCCGAAGAATTCGAAGGACTGTCATTCAAGGAGCCTAAGCTATGGTGGCCAAAGAACAAGGGGCCCCAGAACCTGTATACCCTCAAGATGAAGGTCACCGTGGACGGCGTCCTCAGCGACTCCCTTTCTACGAAATTCGGGATCAGGGAGGTCTGCACGACAAGGAATACTCCTGACAGCTCGAAAATGTTCATCATCAACGGGAAACCTATATTCATCCACGGATCCAACTGGCTTCCCGAGGCTATGCAGCGCACCTCCGACGAGAGGATGACAGCTGAGCTCCGCTACACCGCCCAGTCAGGGATCAACCTCCTGAGGCACTGGGGCGGCGGAATCGCAGAATCCGACTATTTCTACCAGCTCTGTGATGAATATGGCATCCTGGTATGGCAGGAATTCTGGATGACCGGAGACACGAGACATCCGGTCGATGAGCCGCTGTACCTTTCCAACGTGGAAGCGACTGTCAAACGCCTCCGCAACCACCCGTCCATAGCGTTTTACGTAGCTTCCAACGAGAGTACAGAAGTAAGCGGGACAAGGGAACTCCTGGAAGCCATCGACGGCACCAGGCCGTACCAGATGCAGTCGGAATGCGACGGGATCCACGACGGCAGCCCATATTTGCAGGTCAATCCGATGCAGCATTACGAGAACACCGCCAGCCCGCGCGGCAGCCGCATAGACGGATTCAATCCGGAATACGGTGCCCCGAACATCCCTCTTCCCACCAGCCTGCACTCGATGATGGACGAAAAGGACCTCTGGCCGATCAACAAGGAAGTCTGGGACTATATGGACGGTCACGGCTTCCACAAGATGACCACCGTCTATACAGATATGACCAATGAATACGGGACCTCGAAGGACATTGACGAGTTCGCCTGGAAGGGTCAGCTGGTAGGAGCGATGAATTCCAAGAGCATCTGGGAGACGTGGAACTTCAACAAGTTCCGCTTCGGAGACAGGTTCTGCTCCGGCCTGCTGTTCTGGTACCATAACAATCCTTCTCCGCTGGTATGCGCTAGGATGTGGGACTGGTACCTAGAGCCTACCGCATCTCTCTACCATACGATGCATTCGCTCGAACCTCTGCATATCCAGTACGATTATCTCAAGGATTCAGTGTCCGTCATCAACGACTACCTCAAGGCCTTCAAGGGATTCACGGCCACCGCTAGCGTTTACGACTTGTCCTGCAGGAAAATATCGTCACAATCCGTCAGGATCGACATACCTGAAGACTCTTCAGTGGACAACATGATCGGCCTTTCTTTCCCGGAAAGCATTTCCCAGGTCCATTTCATCTGGCTTACGCTGAAGGACGGGGACGGCAAGCTCGTTTCCGAGAATTTCTACTGGCGTTCAAAGGACAAATACGAAGGGCCAAATACCATAACCGGGCCTTGTACGTCCGGCTTCGCCAGCCTCTCATCGATGCCGTCGGCTCGGCTGAGAGTCAGTTCCAAGGCGGTTGCAGGCACCAGGACAGGCGAAGACAGGTTCGAGGTCACTGTCCGGAACACCTCCGGCAAGATAGCCTTCTTCAACCAGCTGCAGGTATTCGACGCCGACGGGAATTCCGTCAGGCCTACGTTCTATTCCGACAATTTCTTCACCCTGATGCCAGGGCAAGGAAGGACGATCACCATAGATGCGCCGAAGGGATGCGGCCGCACCTTGATGGTCAAGGGTTGGAATACCGCTTCCCTTAAGATTAGAATAAAAGATTAGCTCCGAAGAGGGCTGAGCAGTTCATACGTCCCAACGGTATGAACTGCTTGCTGAGCTTGCCCATATAGGCATCGACTCCGGCGAAAAGGACCAGATGGGAGAACCTCAGGTTGGTCATCGCTCCGCACACAGGACCGAAGTTGTTTACACCGACCGAAGCAGTGAAATCGAACTTGTCCCTCAGGAGGTAGTCAGCGCTGGCACGGGCCTCGAATATAGGGCAGAACTCATTGTAACGGTAAGTGAGGAGTCCTCCGAATGAGAGATCGCTTGACATTAACCTCTTGACACCGATCCTTCCGGTTATCGGGAGGAGTCCGAGTTCCTGGTTTTCATATTCCTTCTTGAACTGGAACATCTCCAGGAATCCGTCAGCCGCATTTTCGAGGGTCTGGCCGAAAGTATCGCTGCCATCGGTGATGGTCGCCTCGGCGCCATCGTAGGTCCAGGATGATCCCGGGGTATGACCGTAAAGGTTATGCCACCAGAATATGCAGCCCAGATCCACTATGGAGGCTGAAATCTCCCACTTCCCCAGGTCTATGTTAACTCCGAAATCGACTCCGAAGCCGACTCCGTTAGGTCCCTTCGGCTTGTTGAGGGTAATATTGGGGAAATCGATGACTTCCTCATAATTGCCGGCTGCCGAAGGTTTCGCAGCGATGTTGAAGCCGTCGTAGGCCCCTGCCACACAAGCCTGGCCGGAGACCTGCCATTGGTTGCGGTCGAGCTTCACGTTCAGCCTGTCGACATTCATATAGAGGTCCGTCACGCCTATGAGGGCCTTTGACCTCATTCCGAAAGTGACCTTCCTTCCGACACGCCAAGGGGAAGTGATACCGACTTCCAGGAAAGATGTCGCACGGGTGTTAAACCCGGAGAGATCGTATGACTGTCCGCCTTCCGCTCCCATCTTGAAGAACTTCATCATCTCGTAAGGGACGGTAGCATTGAGCGTATTCCTGAGGTTTACGTCGATCAGGCCGTAAGTTCCGCGTGACTTGAAGGAAAATGCCAGCAGGTTGACGTCCACTTCCGCATTCAGCTTGTTGATTCCCTTCTTGAAGCCGTCGAGGACTTCGGATGCAGAAATCTCAGGATGCATGAACGTCACCGTCTTGCCGTTGTACGGATAGAAGAAGCTCTTGAGTCCGAAATTGCTCTGTGCCGATGCATAGTCCATACTCAGTCCCGGCAAGCCTATGAAAGTGTAGTCCGGGCAGAAAGCCGGATTCAGCCTGTAACCAAAAGCGTAATTGTCCACGAAATAGCCCGTCTGCAAGGTCTGGGCCTGTGCCGTCAGGCATATTGCGACTGCCGTCGCGATGGAAAGGATAATCTTTTTCATCAGTCGATATGGGTTATGCCTTCAGGAAAGGACAGATATGAATTCAGGAGAGTCACACCTCTGCTTGATCCGATCGAAGTGCCGTTCTCGGGGAACTGTTCGATGGTGAGGATTATACGGAACCCGTCGAAGTTTATGACCCCTCCGGCCGGAATTACCGGAAGTAGAGGAAGGGCTCAGTTCGGTGCCTGCAGCTACCGAACCGCTGCATTCCACCAACACGCCTTCGACCCGGTTGTCGGAAGCATCCACTGCCTCTGCAGTGATGCCCAGGGCGACAGGCAGGTCGTTCTTCAGGTCCAGATGGTACTCTGCCGAGTTGACCCGGATCTTATCAGTGTCCAGCTTGCTTATACCGTGGACGGGCACGAAACCGAATCTCTGCCCTGTTACGGTGACGCCTGCCGGAACGTTTACGATGTATCCGCCGTCGGACTCTTCCAGGATACCCTTGGCGAAAGAAGATATCAATTCTCCGACCGATATCCGCTGTGCACTTCCAAGAGGAAGGTCCGCCCCCTTGAGCACATTCACGGTCCAGTCGACATTGTCCTCGGAGAAGTCGTAGCTGTTGTCAACGACGCAGGAGGCCAGTCCGATCGAGCAGAAGGCCGCGAGGCAGACTCGGAGCAAATGTCTTGTTACGGATGTCATATGCTTTAACACTATAGATTATACTTCAAAACTCCCATAACACGGTGATTCATTATCATATGCCTGTCCTTTACGGCGAGGGCGTGGTTGTTCAATGACTCCATGCTGCCGTATTCAACACAGGTCCAGTCATATTCCACGCCGAACGTTAGCTTGCCGAGATTGTAGGCAATGGTCGGGGTGGCACGGAACATCTGGTTGATATTCTTGAAACCGTCGGAGAAATAATAAACATCGTCAGGACTCAGATTCGTAGCTTCGCCCAGATCAATCATATGGTTGGTACCAAGCGCCTTCATATAACCTGCCATACACATCAGCTGGAAACGGCTGCCGTAGGAGAACGACACGAAGGATGATGAAGACATCAGCGGCTCGTATCCATAACTGAGAGGATTGGTAGTATCGGTAAGGACATAGCCTCCCATAAGCCTGAGATGGTCCCCGCCCTGAGCCAGGACCGACTTGGCATTTACCTTGAACGTCCCGGAAGAGAACTGTAGATAAGCCATCGGACTAATCATAGATATCCTGTCCGTGGTCTTGGTCCCGACGTCAAACAACGAAGCCAGGATCGAAGCAGTACGCCACCTTGGCCTGAGGCTCAGGAAATCCGCACCTACCCTTGCCAGGAAACCACCTCCCTCGAACGATACTCCGGCATACAATTCCGGAATCAAGCCATACTTCACGTAATTCTCCGACGGACCGAAAGGTCCGGTCGGGAGGAACTGCATCGGATAGATGACCCCCGCGCTCAACGTCCAGTTCCCGAACTTGGCCCCGGCGAGAATCTGCGGACTCCAGTTGAAAGGATTGAACGGAGACCCTGTCTCTACATTGATGCAGTAAGGGAGGTCGGCCGAGAACGGATGCCAGGCCTGTCCGACCTTGAGCGAGAACTCATTGGCATTGTAGCCGACATTGTCCCAGCCAAGATTGACGAAAGCCTCACGCAGACGGAGCGAAGCGGTACTGCCCACCATCAGGTAGAAGTCTGCCTCCAGCTTGCCGGAAACGCTGAAATTGCCGTACCGGAACCCTGATACCTTCAATCCGAGCCTGGTCGTGATCGCAGACATCTTGAAGGAGGGATTGTAGTGGATATCCTCTCCGTTCAGGTTGATTTCCTTGTCCATGGGAAGATAGTAGAACAAGTCTTCGGAGCCTGCCTTGGAATCGCGGGAATCGAAGATTGCGGACGTACGGAAGAATCCGTATGGCTCTATGTGATTCGTCAGGTTGACGGAGTTCTCCGACTGGGCGATCAGCCCGGCCGCGGGAATCAGCACGGCCGCCAAGGCCAGCGCGATCTGTTTCAATCCTTTCATACCCGTAATATCCGGCGATGCCGGTGTCTGCTTTTGAAGTTTAAAACCCTAGAATGTGAATTTCATCAGGGCCTGTACGCGATTGTTGGTGACCCAATGCAGGTTGTCAGTAGCCAGGCCGTTGAGACCCAGATACTTGGTACTTCCGACAGTATGGTAATCGCCGTACTGGACACTGGTGATTTCATACTCGATTCCAAGAGCGAACTTGCCGATGTTGCGGATAATGGTAGGAGTAAGCCTCCACATCCGGTTCATATTGGAATAGCTGTTCTTGGAGAAATAGAGATAGGAAGCCGGGGCATATTTGCCTTCGCCTCCGTAAAGGTCTTCCTTGGTCCCGAAGTTCCTCACATAACCCCCGAAGAGGATGTACTGGACCTTCTTTCCATAAGCCAGGCTCACCCAGGTGGAAGAGTTGCGTGTCGGGGTATATTCATAACTCCCGTCCATATTGATGGCGGACACTCCATAACCTCCGTTGAGGTTGAAATGCTCGCCGGCCTGGGCGAAGATGCTCTTGACCTTAACGCTGAAAAGATCTTTCTTGTACTGGGCGTACACGAACGGTGACACGGTGGTGATACGGTCGCTGACCTTCTTGACCCCGTTGTTCCAGCGCGGCTTGATCGAAAGCATATCCACTCCGATCCTTCCGGTGAATCCGCCGTCGGTATAGCTGACGCCGAAATAGAGTTCAGGAGTGCAGCCGTACTTGATATAGTTGGCTGAAGCTCCTCCTGGGCCTGCAGAGGTGTACTGCATCTGCCAGATAGCTGATCCGGTGAAGGAGATGCCGTCGGCTACCTTCCAGTCGACCTTGACCTGAGGAGTACGGGAGAACGGTCCGAACGGAGCTCCGGTATTGAGGGAGAAAACGTCAGGCATATCGGCAGCCATCGGATGCCAGGTCTGTCCGGCTGTAACGAGCCAGTTATTCTTGCCGATGGTTGCGAAGGCCTGGCGGAGACGCAGGGTCGCCGTTCCGGTCACTCCGGACACACCGCTGTAGAAATCGGTCTCAATCCTTCCGCCGATCTTGAAGCCTTCATATTCGAATCCGACCAGGTCTACTCCGAGACGCGTGGTGAGGGCGGCAAAACGGAATGTCGCCTGCTCGTTGAGGTCTACGCCCTCCGAAGATAAAGCCACATCCTTCGGGACATAGAAGAAGAAGTCTTCGGTTCCGGCGAGACTCTCACGGGTGTCGAATGCAAAGAAGTTGCGGACGAATCCATAAGGCTTGAGGGTGCCTGCCTTGTCCTGGGCGAAAACGGAACCACAGAGGACAAGGAGAAGTATTGATACAATAGTCTTTTTCATATTCAGCATATTAGATGAAGCCCGGTACGGCTACATAGCGAACGGGAATATCTTGGTAAGCCAGAAGAAACCGAGGACGAAACCAATGACACCTATGATGATACCGACCTTGGTCATATCCTTGGTGTCTACCAGACCTGTAGATGATGCGATGGCATTCGGAGGAGTGGATATCGGGAAGCACATAGCGATGGATGCACAGATCGCGATGAAGGAAATCATAGCCTTCGTCCCGCCGAGGGAGATGAACGAAGCGTTGTTGGCGGCCGCAGGGTCAGCCATTCCTTCCGCTACGACAATCAAGATAGGGATCAGCAGGGCCGCAGTCGCGGAATTGCTGATGAAGTTGGAGAGGAAGTAGCAAACCAGACCTGCGATGACCAGCACGAGGACGACAGACATCGTTCCGAACGGGATGGCCTCGATGAGGACCTTCGCGAGGCCTGTCTGCTGCAGGCAGGTACCCAGTGCGAAGCCTCCCGCAACGAGCCAGAGGACGCTCCAGTTGATATCCTTGATATCCTCCTTCGTGAATATGCCGGTGCACGTCAGTACGGCAAGCGGGATGAGGGCGACGACGTTGGAATTGATTCCGGTGAGTTTCTCGGTAGCCCAGAGGAGGATCGTACCTATGAAGGTCACCCAGACCGTATAGTACTTCCAATCTTTCTTCTTCTTGTTCTCAGGGATTTCCAGGATGACTTCCTTCGCCTTGAACGGGAAGAAAACCTGCAGGAGGATCCACGCGATCACGATCATTATGATCACGAAAGGTACCATCCTGACCATCCACTCCACGAAGCTGACTTCCGATCCTGCTTCGGCCAGGAACTTGACCGCAGTAGCATTTGGAGGGGTTCCGATAGGGGTTCCGATACCTCCGATATTCGCAGCAATAGGAATTGAAAGTGCAAGTCCGACCTTTCCTTTGTCATCGTTAGGAAGGACAGCGAGCACCGGGGCGAGGAATGCAAGCATCATCGCTGCAGTGGCCGTGTTGCTCATAAACATCGAGAATACGGAAATCACGATGAGGAAACCAAGAAGGACCATCTTCGGCTTGTGTCCGAAAGGAGCAAGGAGAGTCCTCGCAAGAGTTACATCCAGACCGTATTTCTCAGCCATTATGGCAAGCACGAATCCGCCTAGGAAGAGCATCACCACAGGGTCGGCGAAAGCGGACATTATGTCCTTGTAATTGACGAGCTGTCCAGCCTCAGGCCTGCAGAAGAAACTGATACCCTTGTTCGACACCGTCAGAAGGGCTATCACGATAAGTAGTACGGAAGTGGTCCAGTTCGGAATGATCTCGAACATCCACATCAAAGCCGCAAAGGCGAACAATGCGATGACGCGCTGCTGGGAGAGAGTCAAGGCATCGATGCCGAAGAATGAAGTCGGGACGCACCACAAGAAGAGCGTCACCAGAAGCACTATAGGAAGAAGAACACAGAACTTTACGTCAAATTTCTTCTTCCCCAATGTTTCGATTTGATTTTCAGCCATTTCTAATATTGTTATTATAATTTACTCCAAACCTATTCTATCTTGCAAATTTAATCAATCTTAGTGAATATAAAAAAACAGGTGACCGATAATATCAGTCACCTGCCTGAATATCCTTGTTACAGGGAATACTAGATGGTACCCTGCTCGAGCATTGCCTGCGCAACCTTCATAAAGCCGGCTATATTGGCACCCTTGACGTAGTCGACGGAGCCGTCAGGACGGGTTCCGTACTTGACGCACTGCTCGTGGATGCTCTCCATAATCCAATGGAGCTTGTCATCGACTTCCTGTGCGGACCAGCTGAGGTGAGCGGCGTTCTGGGTCATTTCAAGACCGGAGGTAGCTACACCGCCTGCGTTGACAGCCTTGCCAGGAGCGAAGAGGACTCCGTTGTTCTGGAAGAAGTGGATAGCGCCAGGCTGGCATCCCATATTGGATACCTCGCAGCAGCACCAGCAACCATTTGCCTTGAGTTCCTTAGCATCATCCTCGCTGAGCTCGTTCTGGAAAGCGCAAGGGAGAGCGATGTCGCAAGGGATGCTCCAAGCCTTCTTGCCAGCGATGAACTTGGCCTTCTCAGGGAACCTGGTAGCCATATCCTCGACCATATTCCTGTTGGAAGCACGCATATCGAGCATATAGTCATTCATCTCAGGGGTCATACCATCAGGAATGTGGCAGACACCGTCAGGTCCGGAGATAGCGACTACCTTTCCACCAAGCTGGGTAGCCTTCATAACAGCGCCCCAAGCGACATTACCGAAGCCGGAGATGCAGATCTTCTTGTCCTTGATGTCCTTTCCGGCCTTGCGGAGAAGGTGCTCGGTGAAATAGAGGGCACCGAAACCGGTAGCCTCAGGACGGAGGATGGATCCACCCCAGGTAGCTCCCTTTCCGGTAAGGACGCCAGTGTGGTACTGGCGGGCAAGTTTCTGGTACATTCCGTTGAGGAAGCCAATCTCGCGTCCACCGACACCTACGTCGCCTGCAGGGATATCCTGGTCAGGGCCGATGCAGCGCCAGAGCTCAAGCATAAAGGCCTGGCAGAAGCGCATGATCTCAGCATTGGACTTGCCTACAGGGTCGAAGTCGGAACCACCCTTGGCGCCACCCATAGGAAGGGTGGTAAGAGCGTTCTTGAAAGTCTGCTCGAAACCGAGGAACTTGAGCATCGAAGGAGTGACGGCCTTGTGGAAACGGAGACCACCTTTGTAAGGTCCGATTGCGCTGTTGAACTGGACACGGTAGCCGAGGTTTGTCTGAACCTCTCCGTTGTCGTCGATCCAGGTCACGCGGAAAGTGAAGATGCGGTCAGGCTCGACAAGCCTCTCGACGATCTTCGCCTTTTCAAACTCAGGATGCTGGTTGTAGACATCCTCGATGGATTCAAGAACCTCCTGTACTGCCTGAAGGTATTCCTTCTCGGTAGGGTACTTGGCCTGGAGACGGGCCATGATCTCTGTGGTTTTCATAATGACAAAACAGTGTTATTTACTTATTATCAATTAATATTTTTCAGCTTTTTCCCAAAAAGTCGTTACAAATGTAAAGAATAAAAACAACAATCTGAAAGAAACTTGAAGAAAACTTTCAAAAAAAGGCAGGCCCTGCGGCCTGCCCTATGGATCAGTTCTGGAAAAGCTTAGTTCTGCTGCTCCTGCTGAGCCTGAAGTTCCTTCTGGAGAGCCTCCAGAGTCCTGCCTGCAGGGATATTCAGAGCTTTCCTGGCATCAGGAGTCAAATCCTTGACCTGAGCCTTGTCAACATAGAGATACTGTGAGCTTTCGAATACGAAAGTGTATCCTCCAGCCTTCGCAAGTTTCTCCACAGTCTCGTTAGCCTTCTTGTATATAGGCTCCATAAGCTGGCTCTGCTGCTGCTGAAGTTCGACCTGGATACTGCGCTCGAATTCCTGGATCCTGTTCTGGATCTCTCCGAGTTCCTTCTCCTTGCTTTCCTTCACTGCATTTGACCAGGATGCCTGCTTCTGCTGGTACTCTGCGTACTTGGCCTGAGCCTCTTCAACCATACTCTGATAAGTCTCGTTAGCCTCCTTCTGGGCGGCCTGCATCTGAGTCCTGGCAGCATCAGCCTCAGGCATCAGCATCACGAGCTCATTGAAATCAACGATGGCGAACTTGCCCTGCGCAGAAGCGGTGAGAGTCAACAATACCATAGCGGCAATCAAAACGATCTTTTTCATATCAATCATAATTTTATCAGTTTGCAAAACAATCGCTGCAAAGTTAAGAATATTATTTAGAATTGTTGTCCGATCAGGAAATGGAACTGACTCCTGTCTTTCTTGGTCGGAGTGTCGAAGCCATAGCCCCAGTCAATTCCGAGAAGACCGATCATCGGGAGGAATACCCTGACACCGACTCCTGCGGAACGTTTGATCTGGAACGGATTGAAGTTCTTGATGTCCGACCAGCAGTTACCACCCTCCAGGAAGCCCAGTACGAAGATCGTGGACTGAGGCTGCAGGATCACAGGATAACGGAATTCCATAGTGAACTTGTCATAAACGTTTCCTGCATAGTAACCGTTGGTGTTGTATGGAGTAGCTTCCCAAGGGGTAAGCGAATAGTTTTCATAACCGCGCAGCGATATCACGTCGGCTCCGTAAGTATCATATCCGGACATTCCGTCTCCACCGACACGGAAGCCTTCGAACGGAGAATATCCCCATCTGCGGTTGTAGTAGCCGAGGTATCCGAACTGAGCCCTGCTCATTATCACGAAATCTCCGATGACCTTGGTGTACATCTCGGCGCTGACCTTCCATTTATGATACTCGATCCACTTGTAGCGCTCGGCAGAGCCCCACTTGTCGTAGTCTATGTCGCTGTAATGGGCCACCTTCGTAGGATTGCCGCTGGCATCGAGATTGCCCCTGTCCGTCTTCCTGAAGATTGAATAAGGAGGAGTAAGCTGCATAGTCGCCGAGAATACGGATCCGGACCTCGGATAAATCTGCTGGTCAGTGGATGTCCTGTTCAGGCTGGCCGTGTAGCTGAGGTTGTGTGAACGGCCGTCATTGAACATAAAGTAACCGTTGATCCAGTTCTTCAAGTCGTATACCTGCCAGCTGAGTCCGTTGTAGAAGGTGAAGTAATTATCAGGCCACTTGAGCCTGGTACCGATTCCCGCAGAGAATCCGTAAACCTGCATCACCTTGTCGTTGCTGAGGATACCAAGAGCAAGATATGAATCCGTTTGGCGTGTATAGTACGCCTGGAGGTTCAGGGAAGTCGGCTTCTTCTGTGTCAGCCAAGGTTCGGTAAAACCGAATATGAGGGAGGTATAGTATGTACCGTTGGTCTGGAAACGGAGAGAGAGGTTCTGGGCGTCGCCGAGCGGGACAGGTCTCCAGGCGCTCTTGTCGAAAAACCTCCTGGTAGAGAAATTGTTGAAACTGACTCCTACGGTAGCCACGAACGTATTCATACCCCATCCTCCGGAAAGCTCCAGCTGGCTGGAAGGCTTCTCGGTCACGTTGTAGACCAGGTCCACCGTATTGTTCAGAGGGTTGGTGACGACAGAATAACCTGACGGACTGCCAATGGCCTCAGGGTCGAACTGTCCGAGGGATGCGATCTCCCTTATGGAC
The DNA here is from genome assembly GCA_905235085.1 of uncultured Bacteroidales bacterium. Lineage (GTDB taxonomy): Bacteria > Bacteroidota > Bacteroidia > Bacteroidales > UBA932 > Cryptobacteroides. The sequence continues at coordinate 117,808 of CAJOKD010000016.1, forward strand.
CTCTCGAAATCCGTCTGGCTGAAAAGGTAGCCCGGACGGGTGAATACCTGGCGGCGGACCACACGCTCGTTGGTAAGGTCGTTACCGTTGATTATGATGTTGTTGAGGGTGGCCTGCTTACCTTCTGAGATACGCATCTCCACATCTACCGAATCGCCCTCTACGGTCAACTCCACAGGAGTAAGGGAGAAGAACAGGTAGCCGTTGTCGCGGTACGCCTTGGAGACATCGTATTCGTTCTGTTTTCCGCCTCCGAACAGGCGCTTCTGCATCGTGACCATATCATACGGCTCACCCTTGCTGATGTTCAGGATCTCGTTGAGCTGGTCGGTCGTGAATACGGAATTGCCGGTCCAGGTTATGTTCCTGAAATAGTATCTCTTGCCCTGGTCGAACTTGAAATCGATCCCCAGGCGGCCAGGCTCGACATAATAGATGGAATCTTTCAGGATGCGGGCATCCCTGTAGCCGGCCTCGTTGAACTTGCTGATCAGGTTCTGCTTGTCGTTAGGATATTCCTTCTCGTTGAATTTCTTGCTGCTGAAGAAGTTGTATATCTTCTTCGCCTTGGTCTTCTTCATCGAGCGGGCGAGCTTGAAGTCCGAGACGCCTTCGTTACCTTCGAAATTGATGTCCCGGATCTTGACTTTCTCTCCCTTGTCCACCGCGAAGTTCACCCGGATGGCGTTCTTGATGATGGAATCCTTCTGGACCTGGACATCGACATCGCAGTTGAGGAAACCCTTTTCCGCATAATACCTCTTGATGATGCCGGTGGAAGTCTTCACCACGTATTCGGAATATTCCCCTCCCCTGCGGAGGTTGAGCCTCTCCTCCAGTTCCTTCTTCTCACCCTTCTTCACTCCGGAGAACAACCATCTGGAAACCCTCGGCCTCTCCTGGATACGGATCGTGAAATATGCGGAATCCCGGTTCTCGCTCAGATGGTCTATCTCCAGAGCGACGTCCTCGAAATAGCGCTGCAGCCAGAGCCTGGAAACTATTGATGAAAGGTCATCGCTCGGTACGGTCACTTCCATTCCTTTCTGAAGTCCGGTCAGCGATATGATCTGCTGTGCGTTGTAATAGTGGTTCCCCTCGACGGAAACACCTGCAACTATGTATTTCTGCGGCAGGTCGTAGTCTATTTCCACTGGCTCAGAGGTTTTCTCTACCTCCTGAGCCGTCACCGTGATTCCGGCGAAGGCGAAGGCGAGAATGCATAGGAGACGATATATTTTCATCAAACTGAATTCCATTTAATTCAAAGTTGCAAATATAAGCAATTATTTCACTTTTCCATATCTGCGGTTCCGCTTGGAGTACTCTTCCAATGCCGACCGGAATTCCTCTTTTCTAAAATCGGGCCACAACGTGTCGACTGAAAGAAGTTCCGAATATGCAGTCTGCCAAAGCAGGTAATTGCTTATCCTTTTCTCACCCGATGTACGGATCACCAGGTCCGGATCAGGGATGCCACAGGTGGACAGATACTTGTCGAAGTCGCTTATTTCCAGTGAATCAAGTGCTTCCGGATCGGAAGCATATTCTTTCGCCATCTTGGTCGCGGCCTGCAGGATATCCCATTTCCCGCTGTAGCTGAGGAAAACCACCAAGGTCATTACCGGCTCCTTGCCTTCGGGCGGAGCAGTACGTTCCTCTGCCTTGCGGATCGATTCGAGCAACTCGGGAGACAGCCTGGAAAGGTTCCCTATCACGCGGAAATCGATACCTTGTCCGGCAAGGGATTCTATCTCGTTCCGGATGGCGTCCATCATCATACCCATCAATGTGCTTACTTCGGATTCCGGCCGCCCCCAGTTCTCTTCCGAGAAAGCGAAAAGGGACAGATACTTCACCCCGGCCTCGACGGCCGCCTCGACGCAAGCGCGCACGCTTCCGACTCCTTCAGCGTGTCCGAACACCCTCTCCTTTCCACGCAGCTTCGCCCAACGGCCGTTACCGTCCATTATTATCGATACGTGTACCGGGACTTTGTTGTTTCCATCCATAGATTTACCGTTGTTCTCCGCCATTCCGGATGTCCTCTCCCCAGAATAGCTTTGTGGTGAGCGCCTTGATGAAACCGGAGTTATCAAGACGAACCCTTTTCAGCGAAAACTGTGCCACCCTGACGTCCAGAGTGGCCTCCGGAGACAGGACCACGCTGCGGTTGTCCATCGACATCATAACGCTTTCGTCCCTGGATCTCATCGAGATCGATATCCTCGTGGAATCCGGCACCACGAGAGGGCGTACATTGAGGTTGTGAGGAGCTACAGGAGCGATTATGAGGACCTTCGAATCCGGAGAACAGATAGGTCCGCCGACGCTCAGCGAATATGCAGTCGAGCCGGAACTGGTCGCGACAAGAAGGCCGTCCGCCCAGTAGGTAGGGAGATTGTTCCCGTCCAGCGCGACATCAATTCCAAGCAGTGCTGCTCCGGACCTGTGGACGCATATCTCGTTCAGGGTATAAGGCGAGAAAAGACTCCCGGAACCCAGGACTTCTCCATCGATCCTGGTCTCCAGCAATTCTCTGTCTTCGAATGAATATGCCCCGCTCAGAAGAGCCTCACAAGCCTCTTCAGGGCTGTATTCGGAGAGGAAACCGAGCCTCCCCAGGTTGATTCCGAGGACCGGAATACCGCTGTCGCCGACACGTTTGGAGGCAGACAGGAAGGTTCCGTCGCCGCCGATGCTCATAAGGAGACCGGTCCCGGGGACAAGGTCCTCGGAGGAAGAGATGTCATAGAAACTGAATCCGGCATCCTGCAGCCAAGAGAGCATAGCCTTAAGCCGAGGCTCCTCCTTTACGGCTTCATTCCTGGAATATACAGCAATCTTCATCGAAGGAAGTCAGTTAGTGTTGAGTTTTCAAAAATAGCATATTTCTGAGAAAATCTGAACAATAATCATTACATTTGTTCGATATGACAAGACTAAGCGTAAACATAAACAAGATAGCCACCCTCCGTAACGCCAGAGGAGGCAACCTGCCGGATGTAGAGAAAGCTTCCATCGACTGCGAGCGTTTCGGCGCCAAGGGAATCACCGTCCATCCCAGGCCGGACGAGAGGCACATAAGGTATTCCGACGTAAGAGCCATCAGGCCTACGGTCAAGACTGAATTCAACATAGAAGGGAACCCGATACCTGAGTTCGTCAGCCTCGTCCTGGAGGTGGTTCCCGACCAGGTTACACTGGTTCCGGATGCGCACGATGCTATAACCTCCAATGCCGGATGGGACACCATCACCAACAGGGCATTCCTCACCGATATCTGCAAGATATTCAAGGACAAGGGAATACGCACTTCGATATTCATCGATCCGGATCCCGCGATGGCCGAAGGCGCCCTGCTTTGCGGAGCGGACAGGGTGGAACTCTACACTGCAGATTACGCCGCACGCTACCCGTCCGGGCCGGTGGAGGCGATCGCGCCATACCTCAAGACCGCACAGGCCGTGAAGGAACTCGGGCTCGGGCTCAACGCAGGTCACGACCTCAACCTGGAGAACCTCCGCTATTTCATCAAAACGATCCCCTGGACAGATGAGGTTTCCATCGGTCACGCCATCATCTGCGACGCCCTGTATATGGGACTGGAGAAAACTATACAGGCATATCTGTCGGAGATTCAGTTTTTTTAGCTAATTTTGTAGTCTTGATTATTATTCAGATTGATATTTTAATTTTTATACAATGAAACAGACACCACTGATTCTCAGCATCCTGTCCCTCGTGGCAGTTGCTGCTCTCGGTATTTTACAGCTTACCGGCAACTCTAACGGAAAGAAAAAAGCAACATCAGCCGAAGTCGTAGAGACCTCTGCAAAGGAAGGAGCCATCGTTTGGTTCGACCTCGACAGGGTAATCGACGAATACGATATGGCCAACGACCTCAGGTCGGTAGTCGAAACCAAGATCCAGGGCATCCAGGAAGAGATCAACCGCAGGGGCAACAAGCTCCAGAGCGATGCCAAGAAATTCCAGTCCGACCTCGACAAGGGTATCCTTATCCGTTCGGTTGCCGAGCAGAGGAACGCCAAGCTCCAGGAACAGCAGAACAGTTTCAACAACTTCGCCGCCCAGAAGCAGCAGGAGATCGCCGAGGAGCAGCAGGTCCTTATGAACCAGATCGGGGATGCTATCAAGACCTTCCTCGACAAGTTCAACGAGGAGCACAAGTTCTCTATGATCATCGCCAACCAGGGTATGGTCCTTCCTGCACCTGTAGCAGTAGGAGATCCTGAACTCGACGTTACCGACGCCATCATCGCCGGCCTCAACGAGGAATATGTGAAGAGCAAGAACAAGGGTTCCGAAACCACCACGGACACCGCTGCCGCTACGGAAGGATCTGACGAAACCACCAAAGGCGAGTAGAATTGAGAGTAGCATTCCTGTCCTGCTTCTATCCCTTCAGAGGGGGGATTTCTCAGTTCAACGCAAGTTTGTACTTGGAACTGAGCAAAACCTGCACGGTCAAGGCTTTCAATTTTAAAAGGCAGTATCCGGGATTCCTGTTCCCGGGGAAAACCCAGTTCGTAACAAAGGATGACGATGCCGTACCCATCGAAAGCGAGGCTTTCCTGGATACGGCAAATCCGTTTACATACGGCAGAACTTTCAGGGCTATAAGGGACTGGAAGCCGGACATCCTGATCATCAGCTACTGGATGTCATACTTCGGCCCATCCCTCGGATATGTCGCCAGGCGTATGAAAAAGTACTGCAAGGTCATTTCCATACTCCACAACGTCATTCCGCACGAGCCCAAGTTCTTCGATGCTCCCATCACGAAATATTTCCTCTCCGGCTGCACAGGCCACGTGACCCTGTGCGATGAAGTATCCGGGGATCTGAGGAAACTATGTCCGAGAGCAAGGGAAACGACTCTATTCCATCCGGTATATGCCCACTTCGGCGAGCGTATCCCACGTGAGGAAGCGGAGGATATCCTCGGGCTCGGACACGGGAAGAAGAACCTGCTGTTCTTCGGCCTGATACGGGAATACAAGGGGCTCGACATCCTCCTAAAGGCATTCGGACAGCTAGGCGAAGACTACCAGTTGATAGTAGCAGGAGAGCCATATGGTTCTTTCGTCAAGTATGAAGAGATAATAGCCGCATCTCCGGCCAGGGACAGGATCAAGCTGTTCACCAAATACATCAAGGACTCCGAGGTGAAGATATATTTCTCGGCCGCGGACCTTGTCGTACTCCCCTACCGCTCGGCCACCCAGAGCGGCATCAGTGCCATCGCCAACCATTTCGATGTACCTATGGTAGTAACTGATGTCGGAGGCCTCAGGCAGGCCGTCGGAGACAGTGGCACAGGTCTTGTCGCACCAAAGGCCGACGAAGAAAGCATAATCGCCGAAATCAGGAAATACTTCGCCGACGAGAATCTCCGGGCCTTGTGCACCGGTGCAATCAAGGCGGAGAAGGAAAGGCTTTCATGGGGTACCTTCGGCAAGAGACTGCTGGATTTCGCTGACAATTTTTACACGAAGCAATGAACAGACACCTTATCGCAATATCGGCGGCCATATGCCTGATCACGGCGTTCACGGCCAACGTCTCCGCCCAGGATTATATAGCTCCCAAGGTGGAAGTCTCGACCGAAAAGGTCCGCAACAACGGCAAGCTTTACTATTCGCACATAGTAAAGGAAAAGCAGACGCTCTATTCGATCAGCAAGGCTTACGGGGTCACCATACAGGAAATATATGAATGTAACCAGGACCTGAACCTGAGGAACGAAGGATTGAAGGCAGGCCAGGTCCTGCTCATCCCCGCGAAGGAGCAACCTTTCAAGTTCGAACCTGTCAAGAGCAGTTCCGCCAAGGGTTCGGCCAAGCAGGCGGCCGGTTCCGTACAGCAGGAAGAGGAGTTTTTCATACATAAGGTCAAATGGTTCGAAGACATCAACGCTATTGCCAAGAAATACGGGGTGTCCGTAGAATCGATCATCAATATCAACGGGATGACCTCCGACAAGCTGAAGCGGAAGCAGGAGCTCAAGATTCCGATCCATCCCGAGAAATGGGAAGGAGCGAACGCTATCCTCAGCCGACCGGTCCGGCAGTCACTGAAGAGGATGAAAAGGAAACTATCCCGGTGCAGAGGAAGACCATCGACGACATCTCGGACGATATCGTGGTCAATGAAGGCGTCCACGCAGTCGTGCAGACGCTTCTGCTTCCTTTCAACGACTCCGAGCCAAGCGGGAACAAGACTTCGTGTATGGATTTCTACAGCGGAGTCCTTCTTGCGGCCAAGGATCTGGGCGAAGCCGGTACGGACATAGACCTCAATGTCTATGATGCCTCGATGGGAGCCATCCCTGTTTCAAGTGAGAAGATCGCAAAGAGCCATTTTGCAATCGGTCCTATAAAGAGAGAAGGGCTGAAGAAGGCGGTGAAAGCCTGCGACGGCAACACTTGGGTGGTATCGCCGCTGGACCTTAACGTGGAATCCCTGACCGACTCGATAGCCGGCATCATCCAAGCCCCGACCCCTACCGCTTACCAGATCAAGGATATGGTCCGCTGGATCAAGTCCGACCTGAAATCCAGCGACAAGGTCATAGTGATCGTTCCGCAAGGTTCGAATACGGCTTATGCTGCCCAGTTAGAAAAAGAGATGGAAGCAATCGGACTCAAGCACGTGACTACCACTTACGGGAACGTTTCTCCGAATATGACCACGACGGGAACGAACCGCATAGTACTCGCCTGCAATTACGACCGTTCCGACAACTCTTTCCTGAGCACGACAGTCCGCAACCTCTATGCTATGCTCGGAAAGAAAGCCGACATCGTCCTCTACGGTACCGCCAGGCTGAGGACTTACGAGGAAATCGAGGTTGAGAACCTGCACAAGCTCAAGCTGCACCTCTGCGTCCAGTATTATACCGACAACAACTCGGCTGCAGTCGAACGGTTCAATACAGCCTACCGTTCCCTGTTCAACGGAGAGCCCAGCCGCTCGTCATATTCGGGTTATGATCTGATGAGGTATTTCACCATCCTTGCCGCCAAATACGGTGACAACTGGCCGAAGGGGATGGACAAGGTCAGGTTCACCGGCCTGCAGTCCGACTTCAACCTCCGCAAGACGGAATCCGGAAGCTACGTCAACCAAGCAGTCAGAAGAGTGCTCTATATGACGAACTTCACGACCAAACTGGTCAAATAAGGATTATCATTCTGAAAGCAACGCCTTGGCGTTTTCGATAGCGGCGGCCGTAACCTGGCTGCCGCTTAGCATACGTGCCAGTTCCAGGACTCTCTCCTGGCCCTGCAGCGGCTTGATGCTGGAAGTGGCTCGGGATCCGAGGACATCGTATTCCTTCTCCACCAGATAATGGGCCTCGCCCTTGGCTGCAACCTGGGGAAGATGGGTTATGGCGAATACCTGCATATCCTTGCCCATCGAGCAGATCATCTGCCCCATCTTGTCCGCAGCGCTTCCCGACACTCCGGAATCGATTTCATCGAAGATCAGGGTAGGCATATTCACGAACCTGGCCATCATCGCCTTCAGGCAAAGCATAAGCCGGGACAGCTCACCTCCAGAAGCGCATTTGGCGACATCGGCCGGATTCGCTCCGGAAGCCGAGAAAAGGAAACCGACGGCGTCGGAACCGGAAGCTGACAACTTGCCCTGCGACACTTCAGCGATGAACACCGCCCTGTCAAGTTCCAGGGACCTGACCAGGCTCTCCACAGCCTTTGAGAAAGGTCCGGCAGCCTTCACCCTCGATCCGTGGAGGCGGTTGCATATTCCTTCAAGGTTTTCCTTCTCGGCCGAAACCATTCGCTCCAGTTCTTCCTTCCTGCCTTCGAGGGAGGCAGAGTCGAACAGGGATTCGGAGAGGGAATCCCGCAGAGCCTCCAGTTCGGCTACCGTATTCCTGGAGTAATTCTTGAGCAGGCCATAGAGAAGGGACATCCGGCTCTCGACAGCTTCCAGCCTTTCGCTGGAAAGCTCGGTCCTGGAGTTTATCGACGAGACTTCGTCGAGTATATCGTCAAGTTCAGCGCGCGAAGACTCGATCCTGCCGGCAAGTTCTGACGCCTGAGGGATGAACTTTGAAACCCTTTCCAGATGCTTCTGCGCCTCCTTGAGAGCCGCAGACAATGAAAGCTGGGCACCTTCGCCGGCCTCGGAAGGATTGAACAGGTTCTCGACCAGGCAGAGGTCCTCTTTTATAGCCTCCGCATTCGCGAGCTGTTTCTGCTCAGCCTCCAACGCTTCCAGCTCCCCATCCTTAAGCCCGGCGTCATCCAGGCGCTTCCAGCGGGAATACACATATTCCCTTTCCTCGTTCATCCTGGACAGCTTGCCTGAAACTTCTGCAAGTTCCTCCTCAAGGTCTTTCAAACGGTGGAACGACCGGGAGCATTCACCGAGCAAGTCTCCGTTCCCGGCGAAATGGTCCAGCATCGACAGCTGGAAAGACTTGTCCGTCAGCAAGAGTGTCTGATGCTGCGAATGTATGTCGACCAGTCGGGAGGATATGCCCTGGAGGACCTGCACGTTCACAGGAGAGTCGTTTATGAAAGAGCGTGACCTGCCCGAACGGGAGACCACGCGCCTGATTATCAGTTCTCCTCCGGAGGAATCCACATCGTTTTCCTCAAGGATACCGTTCAGGACGGAATCCGACTCCGGGATTCCGAATACGGCTTCCACGACACAGTTGTCGGAGCCTTCCCCTATCACGGACGGATCAGCCTTGGAACCCAGCAGCAAGGAAAGGGCGCCGAGCAAGATGGACTTACCTGCGCCGGTCTGGCCCGTAATAATGACTAGACCCTCCGGAAAATCGACATCCAGAGAGTCTATCAATACGTAATTCCTTATCTGAAGGGACTTCAGCATCGGCCGGAACTATTCGGCGTCCTGCCCTGCCTTCCTGTAGTAAAGTTCGCCGTCTTCAAATTCGGTGATGGCGATGAGGTCTGGCTTGGGAAGCTTTTCGTAATACTTTGAAATCTCTATCTGCTCCCTGTTCTCGAAAACCTCGTCCATCGTATCGCGGTCGGAGCGGAAATCTTCGAGCTTCTTCGCAAGTTCCTTCTTCTCTGCGAGGGCGATCTGGTTAGCCCTCTTGTACAGGAGCACAACTGTTTCATAGATGTTGCCGGTAGGTGCGGCCAGGTACTTCACATCCCTCGTTATAGTGTTCACAGGGACTTTTTTCTTAACTTCCATTATCTGAATCTTATCTTTGTCTATATTATTTACTCCTCCCCGGATTCGGATTGTTTCAATAGTTTTTTTCTTTCACGTTCGAAATCCTTTTCCTTCTCTCCGAGGTCCTCTTCCGCACCGGAATACCTGCCGAGCGCCCTCTGCGAGCGGCGGAACAGTACATCCAGCTCACGCCTGAAAGGAGAATCAGGAAGCTCCCCTATGAAGTTGTAATAGTCATCCACGAAAGTCAGGTAACGCTCTTTCTGCTTGGACTCGACGCTGAGCTGCGCGAACTTGTAGGAAGACTTGGCAATATAGTACAGGATCTCTTCGCGGTAAACATTGTCCGCATCATCCTTGAGTATATTCCTGAATGCCACCCTGGCTGCCTTGTAGTCTTCCATCTTGTAATAAAGACGGGCATTCTCGTAGGCCTTCTTGTCGAGCCGCTCGTTGAGTTCCTCCAGCATCCTGCTGCAAATAGGATAATGGGTACTCCTCGGATTCTCCACCATATACTGGCTGATGACGCCGATGGCATTGTAGGTCGGCACCTGGTCGAGTTCATAACGGAGGGTCGAGCGATAGAGGCAGTCGATCCTGAGGAAAGCGGCTTCTTCGGCGAAAGGACTGCGAGGGAAGTTCTGGAGGAACCTCGTGAAATTGGTCTCGGCCGTGTAATAGTCCTTGTAACGGTAGTTGCTCATTCCCCAGTAATACTGTACCGTATCATCCCTTTCCGTTCCGTTCGTGAGTATGGCCAGGGATTCGAACAGCTGGGCTGCCTTGTTGTAATTGCCGTGATTGAAATAATCGAAGGCGGCATTGTACTTAGTATCCACGTCGTTGCTGTTGAGCAAAGCCTCGTATTCGGACTTGCAGGAAACCAGCGCCGCTGCGGTCACTAGGACAGCCACCAGGAGCCTTGATGTTTTACTTGACATATCCATATAATCAGTGCGACAAAAGGTACTTTTCCACTTCAAGAGCGGCCTTGCATCCCGACGCGGCGGCGGTTATCGCCTGCCTGAACCGAGGATCCTGCACATCGCCGGCAGCGAATACACCTTCGACGTTCGTGCGGGTGGATTTGCCTTCGGTGATGATGTAGCCGTTCTCGTCGGTATCTATGAACTCCTTGACAAAGTCGGAATTCGGATGATGACCGATGGCCAGGAAAAATCCGTCGATGGAAATATCAAAAACCTTACCATCCTTTCTGGAAAGCCGGGCTCCGGTCACTCCGGACTCATCACCCAGGACTTCCAGGGTGTTGCAGTTCCAGAGAATCTCGATGTTAGGGGTATTCTTGACTCTTTCCTGCATAGCGAGTGAAGCCCTGAATACATCGCGACGGACTATCATATATACCTTCCTGCATATTCCGGCAAGATATGAAGCCTCTTCGCACGCAGTGTCTCCGCCGCCTACCACGGCAACGTCCTTCTTCCTGTAAAAGAATCCGTCGCAGGTAGCACAGGCGCTGACTCCCATCCCCCTGAACTTCTGCTCGGAAGGCAGTCCCAGATACTTCGCGGTAGCTCCGGTTGCGATAATGACAGCCTGGGCTTCGATATCGGTTTCTCCGTCGACCTTGAGCCTGAAGGGTCTTTCCGAGAAATCCACGGCAGTCACCACTCCCCTCCTGATGTCAGCTCCGAAACGCTGCGCCTGGGCACGCATTCCGTCCATCAACTGGATCGCATCGACTCCTTCCGGGAATCCTGGGAAATTCTCGACCACCGTGGTAGTGGTCAGCTGACCGCCGGGTTCCATACCTTCATAAAGCACAGGAGCAAGACCTGCACGGGACGCATAGATCGCAGCAGTGTAGCCTGCAGGACCTCCGCCAATGATAAGACATCTGATATTCTCCATTTTCTATCTATCGAATAAGAATACAAATATAGCCATAATTATCGATTTTGGATATTAGTATGGTTTTTGCATATATTTGTATAACACTTTAAGACTGAAATAATGGATAAGAACACCCAGACGCTCGGCGTCGAAGACTTCCGTGCGCGCTTGAGAAAGAATGGCCTTAAAGTCACACCTCAGAGGATTGCTGTACATAAAGCTATGCTTAAACTCGGGCACGCCTGTGCCGACGACGTCACCGGAGAAATACTCAAGGACGGGAATACCAAGGTGACAGTCGCTTCCGTCTACAACATCCTTACACAGTTCTCCCTGCTCGGAATATACCAGCACCGGATGAGCAGCAACAACAAGATGTACTTCGATGTCAATACATTCAAGCACATCCATATGTATGACACCGAGAACCACGTGTACATCGATGTCAAGGACGAAGACCTGTACAAGGAAATAGAGAAGAAACTTCTCTCGAAACGCTTCAAAGGCTACAGAATCGACGGTATAGACATCCAGATTCTCGCTCACCCGTCCCGCAAGCGAAGAATGTAGCTTATTCCTCAGCCACGGAAACTGTCACGTTCCTGAAGCCGCAGGCTTCCAGGAGTTCCCTTACTTTCACCTTCCCGGAAGATTCCGCCAGAGAATATATTCCGTTGTCTACGGCATTCTTCAGGATACTTGCCCTGGCCTGGCTGACAAGGCCGGAAATCTCCTGCTGCGACCAGGAATTGTTCCCGCCTATGATTTCATAATCGGAAGGATTCACCGTGACCACAAGAATCTTGGGACGAGGCAGATGGACGAAAAGGGAATCGTTCCTGACCGAGATATCGTCGCTGGTCAAGCTGCTCAAGTCGAATCCTGCCTTCACGGTTCCCCGGGCTATCATCACCAAGACATCCTTCGAAGGATTCTTCCCTACAGCGCTGGCTATCAGCCCTACAGGACCCGTTATCTCGGTAATCTTGGTCGTACTGTAGATGTCTTCGTCGTAATAGCAGGCTGTCGCCAGTTCACCTATACCGTTGACCTTCTGCAACACGACCGGGGTATCTTCAATCTTCAACGTACGCCGCGAGAATATGCCCTTCTCCCCTATCCTTGAAATACGGTCCAAAGCCACCAGCAATACTATCGCCAGGGCGAGGATAGCCAGGACGCGCACCGATTTCATTATGGTTTCAAACCTGGACATATTCATTCGAACCTAATTTCCATTTTCAAACCCAAGTCCCTTGAACATAGTCCTGACAAGTTCGGAAGAATTCCTTTCCGCATCTTCCAGGATGCCGTTCTTCTCGACCTTGGCAAGGATATCATCCTCACCCTGCTTCAGCAGGGCACGTTTCTCCTCCGGAGTGAAATTCCACCTGAAACCAGTCACGCTGCAGTATTTCTCCTCGATCTTTCCGGGAGGAAGTTCTATCGACAGGATCCTGGCGTGCGGGAGGACCACTTCCACCGACTTGGAAGACCTGTCTGCCTTGATATCGTCTTCGGAAAAGCCGGACAGGTCGATACCTGCCTTGACATTCGCTATGCAAGTGAAATAGATCTTCCTGTCTCCGATCTTAAACACGGAGGTGTCATTCGCACTGATGACCTTCTTGACCGTATATTCCACGGTCCCGATCTCAGATATTCCGGCAAGCCTCGATGCCACGTCACGCACGGCCGCCTTCCTGGAGCAGCCGGACAGGATACAGGCAGGCAAGGCCAAAGCCATCAGAAACCTGGAAAACCTATTCATTCTCTTTCTCTCCCTTGTCGAAAGCCTTCACTATCTTGGTAACCAGAGGATGACGCACGATATCCTCATTGGAGAAGAAGATTGTGCTGATCCCCTTGATGTCCTTAACAAGACTTATGCCCTTCAGGAGACCGGAATCCTCCCTCCTCGGCAGGTCGACCTGAGTGGCATCGCCGGTGACTATGAACTTCGCGTTGACGCCCATCCTGGTAAGGAACATCTTCAACTGCGCGATGTTCGTGTTCTGCGCCTCATCCAGGATGACACAGGCGCGGTCGAGGGTACGGCCGCGCATATATGCCAACGGGGCGATCTGGATAGTCCCGTCCGCCATGAAATCCTGCAGTCTCCGCGGAGGAACCATATCCCCCAACGCATCATAAAGAGGCTGGAGATACGGGTCGAGCTTGTCCTTGAGGTCTCCGGGCAGGAATCCCAGCCGTTCCCCCGCCTCAACAGCCGGACGTGTCAGGATGATACGCTTGATTTCACGGTTCTTCAACGCCCTGACAGCCAGAGCGATGGCAATGTAAGTCTTACCGGTGCCGGCCGGGCCGACTGCGAAGATCAGATCATTCTCGAAATAAGCCTTGACCATCTCCTGCTGGGTCTTGTTCCTGGCCCTGATAGGCTTCCCGTCAGTCCCGTGCACGATGATGGCATCTCCGTTCAGCTTGAAGTTGTTAGGGGAATTGTCCCCATCGAAAAGATCCTCGACGTCGAATACTGTCAGGTTGAATTTATGATGACGCCGCTCGACCAGTTCAGCGAACTTCTGGTTGAACTCCCTTATGTCGGACTCCTTGCCATCCAGGTGGATTTCATTGCCCCTGGCGACTATCTTCAAGCCCGGAAAATAAGTACAGAACTCCTCGAATATCTTGTTTCCTACCCCGAATATCTCGATGGGGTCAGCAGCTTCGAGCGTGATGGTTTTCTTCATTATAGGTTATCAATCATTAATTCCGGTAACACTCCTGACCCTGTTGTAGGAGGATATCATATTGTCATAGTCCCCCTTGGAGATCCAGGACCCGCCCTTGCCGATGAAATCCTTCACCGGTATCGTCGAATAGCTCCCCGTCAGGGTCCCTGGCCTCGTACACCAAGTCAATGTGAGTTCAGGTTCCAGCAGATTCTTGTTTCCGAACAAGTCGGTAACTATCTTCAAAGTAACTATCAGGCCTATCCTCGTATTGACGGCGCTCATATTGGATATGACGTTCCCCATCGAGTAGACCACCGGCACGGACTTCGATCCTATGCCATCAGAGTCGGGAACGACCACCTTCCCGACGTCCTGAACCACGTGCGGATGGGCACCGATTATGGCGTCACAGCCCTGGGAGGCAAGCCATCTGGCCAGTTTTTCCTGTGAAGGTGAATGCTTCAGCACATATTCCGTCCCCCAGTGCGGAAGGGCTATTATGAAGTCGACTCCGTCCGCCTTGGCCTTCCTGATCGCCTTGCCTATCTCGGAAGTATCGGTCCTGTGGACTTTAGGGAACTTGCTGTCTATGCTGGTGTTGGTACCGTAGGTAAAGTTGATGAGGGCGATCCTGACACCCTTTGAAACTATGTACAGGGGGAAGCGCCCGGCATCGTCCGAAGCTGATACGGACGAGCCTGTATGCTTGATTCCCCGGGTACCTTCCATAAAGGAATACCTTTTCAGAGTGCGTTCTATTCCGATCTTCCCCTTGTCCAGGATATGGTTGTTCGCCGTCAGGAATACATCCACACCGCAGTCTGCCACATAGTCTTCATACCCGTCTGGAGCCGAAAAGCAGGGATATCCTGTATATGGCTTGCCGGCAAGTGTGAATTCCATATTGGCCACGGCCACGTCCGCACTCTCTATCATCTCCTTCAGATTCACAAGGTAAGTGCTGAAATCATAGGTTCCGTCACTGCGCCTGGCGTTGGTTATCTGGTCACGATGCATCATCACATCGCCCATTATCAGTATGGTCGCCGTATCAGGAAGATGGTATAACGGTCTTGCCAGAGGGAAACTGTCGAAGGTCTGGGCCAAGGATAAAGTGGTCAGACAGGAGGAGATGCAAAGAATAAGGAATCTGCGCATATACAAAGATAAATAATATTCATAAATTCTTGCAAAGAAAGAATTTTTTGTATCTTTGCAATCTCCAACACGGTGCGATTAGTTCAGTTGGTAGAGCACCAGATTGTGGTTCTGGGTGTCGTGGGTTCGAGCCCCACATCGCACCCCTGCTGACGCTCTCGGAGGCGGAGGAATCCGAGGGCGTTTTTGTTTTAGGGGCTTTGTAAATACTTGGTTCTCCAACGATTAGAGAGACGAGCGGAGAAAGTGTCGCGGTTCGAGGCTCGGAATTTTCGAAAACTATTTTTCCGTTGAAAATCGAACCGAGGATGTTCAACTTGAGATGAATCGGGGCTGTAGCCACGCAGGAGCCCATATTCTCGATAAACGAGAGCGAAAACTTCATCTTCTCCTCCACCTCCTTATCTATCGGCTGCTCCTTTGCCTCCTCAAGCCGCAGTTCAAGGTTCTTCTTCTCCGCCACGAGCCGTGAATTCATCGCCGTAAACGAATCGTCATCAATGACACCTTCAAACCACTTGTCTTGCAGTTTCTTCATCTTGGCATCCATCGACGCAAGGTCCGTTTTCATCTTCTTCAGTTCCTCCTTGGATAGTTTCTGCTGCTCTCGGGCCATATCGACAAGGATAGCCTCATAGAGAGCCATCACCGCCTCACTCGGCTTCAGTGAACGCAGGAATCGGCACATATTGTCATTGGCATCTTCCGCTGCTATACGATACTTCCCGCAGTAGTTGCAGTGATAGTACGCATATCGCTTGTTGCGACCCTTGCTGAACGAACCGTACACTGTTTGACCACAGTACGGGCACCGCAGGAAAGAACGCATAAAGAAGGTCTCGTCGGGGACCTTCTTCACTTCGGGCTCCGCCTTGTCTCGGTTGCCGTCCAAACGGTCTTGAACAAGGTAGAATGACTTGGCATCCGTCAATGCCTGATGCTTTCCTTTGACATACTGCTCTGGCGAATCACCGTACTCGGGGACGAACACTTGACCGATATAGAATCGGTTTCGCAGGATGCGGAAGAAAGTGGATTCGCTTACCTTCATCCCGCGTGAACGCAGGTCCCTCCATACGACGGTGGGTGACTCCACCCCGTAGGCAACACGATGGAATGCTTCGGTTACATACGGGGCTTCCTTGGGTTCGAACTCTATCCAACACTCGTGCTTGCCCGTCCTCTTGTTCGCATATCCATAGGGAGCCATCCCTACGCATTTCCCATCCGCAAGGGCTTGGTGGATGCCGTCCTTGGTTGCCTTTGAACGCTTGTCATTGTCCACCTCTGCCATTGACAAGTACACGGATAGCATTATCTTGGACTCCGCCACTTCGAAATCAAGGTGTTCCTCCGACGCATTGACCTCGATGCCGTACTTCTTGAACTTGGAGATGTAATCCCATCCGTCCGACGCATCGCGGGTGAATCGGTTCCACCTCAACACCAACAGTCCATCCGCCTCAACCTCTTTCCGCTTACGCAGGAATTTCTTGCATATCTTCTTCATCTCGGGTCGGTCAAAGGTCTTGGCAGAGTAATCCTCTCGATAGATATCTACGACCTCGATGCCGTTGCTCTCGCAAAACCTTTTCAGGGCATCTGCTTGGTACTTCAGCGAGCCGCCCTTGGCCTGCTCGTCACTGCTCACTCGACAGTATAATATCGCTTTTTTCATCCGTATCTAATTTATTATCAGTTATTTGGTATATTGCAATCATCGTCAGAAAATCCCTCAACTGCACTATTTCCTCATCTTTCAAATCGTAGTCAAATGGTTCTATAATCGTTCTACATTCTTGAATACTAAGCATTTATGTATTCATTTTCCTTCTTATGCAGCACTTCTTCCTCTCTTGCTCACTCGGGAGACGGAGTGTATCGTCCTGAAAAAAGTTTACCCCAAAAGAAAACTTAAGATGAATGAAAGTCAACGCTACAAATTGCAGATGAAAGCAGCCAGCAGGATGCTTCG
>CAJOKD010000017.1 GCA_905235085.1 uncultured Bacteroidales bacterium
ATATTCCCGAGCCGCTGGCTGAGGCGGTCCAAGGGTTGTTGGCCTTGACCAGGACGGTCTGGGCACCTCCTTCGGCGGAGAATGCGAGGTTCTCCGGGGAGACAGTCAGGACCGGGTCAGGAGTGGTGTTGCATCCGAAAAGCAGGGATGCCAATGCACAAAGCAGGATGGGGAAGAGGCGTTTCATAAGCGGTCGATGGTTTAGTATTCAAGTATAATCGTTTAAAGGTAAGCAATTTCCGTTTGAAATGCTAATTATGACACAGAATTGGATTTTTACTATCTTTGCACCACGAATAACTCAAGAAGAATTATTACATAAATTATCATGGGATTATTGGAAGGAAAGACCGCCCTCGTAACGGGCGCAGCGAGAGGAATCGGAAAAGCGATCGCTCTTAAGTTCGCTTCGGAAGGAGCTGATGTGGCATTCACCGACCTGGTGATCAACGAAGCAGCTCAGGAAACAATCAAGGAACTCGAGGCTTTCGGCCACAAAGTCAAGGGATATGCTTCGAATGCAGCTGATTTCGAGCAGACTCACGAAGTAGTAGGCCAGATCCTGTCCGATTTCGGAAAGATAGATATCCTGGTCAACAACGCCGGCATCACGAAGGACGGCCTTATGCTCAGGATGAACGAGGCTCAGTGGGACGCCGTGATAAACGTCAATCTCAAGTCAGCGTTCAATTTCATCCACGCAGTCACTCCGGTTATGGCTCGCCAGAGAGGAGGAAGCATCATCAATATGTCTTCTGTGGTAGGAGTCTCCGGTAATGCCGGACAGTGCAATTACTCGGCTTCCAAGGCAGGAATGATAGGCCTTGCGAAGTCTATCGCCAAAGAAATGGGTCCACGTGGAATCAGGGCGAACTGCATCGCTCCAGGATTCATCGTGTCGGATATGACCAATGCTCTTCCTGAGGATGTCCGCGATGCTTGGATAAAGCAGATACCTCTTCGTCGCGGAGGAACGCCGGAAGATGTCGCTTCCGTGGCACTTTTCCTTGCCAGCGACCTTTCATCCTATGTCAGCGGACAGGTCATCCACTGCTGCGGAGCGATGAATTGCTAAGATTACTTGATCCCGTATTTTTTCAGGATCTTGACAATAGGCTTCCTTACGGACTCCGCCCACAGAGTGTAGCCGTAGTTCGTAGGATGCACACCGTCCACCGACGAGTCGTGACTCTTCATCGACGCGTCGGTGTTCGTTATCCAATAGACGTCCTTGTATTTCTTGCAGGCAATCTTCATAAGGCTGTCGGCCATCGCCATCTTGGCCGCTTCGTTTTTCTCTGCGGCCAGGCTGAAGCTGCGGCTTTCACGCCAGATGGTTTTCTGGAATATGAGCGGGACACCCGGATGGGCGGCCTGTATCTTCTCGATGAACGGGAAGAGCCTCTCCTTGATCAGCTGCGCGGAAGGGTTTGAAAAACCGTCGAATACGAAGGCGTCTGCATCAACAGCGGCGAGGACGTCGGCGAAATATGGCTGAAGCTTGGAGTTGCCGCTGCATCCCAGGCTGAGGAACTGCAGGCCGGTCATCCTGGTAAGCTGCGCAGGATAAGTCATCCCTGGCCTGGATGTGCTGGACCCGTGGGTGTAACTGGAACCGAATATCGCGATCCTGTGCCTGAACGGTACCGGAATGGCCTCGATCGTAGCGCCCTCTTCGATACCGATTCCCACCGAATAGAGTTCCGAATAGAGCGGCAGGTATAGCAGGCACTCCTTTTCAGAGTGGTCCATATCGGAGATGAGACTGACATCCTTGTCGATGAATTCTGGAGACCTGGCGGCAGCAGCTGCGAATATCCACTGTCCGTCTTTCTTGATGTACAGGTCGAAGCCGTGTCCTGCTATTCCGTTGGAATTCTGAGGATATTGCACCTCTCCGAATTTCGGCCTGATGGCGATGATGCTGGAATTGGTGCGGAAAGCTACCGACATTCCGGAAGTCATCCTTACCTGGGCGTTCTCTCCTTTCGTGAAACCCTTGAATATCACCGTATCGACCCTGTGATAGGGATTCTGCGTGTCGGGCATCAGGTTCCCGACTAGGGTGAGGTCGGATCCTTCGACGAAACGGAGTTTGACACCCTTAGGGGTCTGGGCTATAAGAGACAAGGCGCAAAGGGCAGCTGCGAGAGCCAGTATGATTCTTTTCATCGTATGTGGTTTTAGAGTTTTCCTTTGCAAATATATTCAATTAACAGGTCAAATTGTCTATCTTTGCGCCGTTAAATCTAATCAGGATGAAAAAAGCGATTCAGTTTGGCGCAGGTAATATCGGCCGTGGTTTCATCGGTGCCGTCCTGGCCCGTGCCGGATACCAGGTAACATTCGCTGATGTAGTGGAAACACTGCTGGACCAGATCAACGAACGTAAAGGTTATACCGTCCACGTGACGGACACCAACAGTTATGATATAGAGATTTCTGGTATCAAGGCTGTCCATTCAGGAAGCGAAGCAGTTGTTTCCGAGATAGTGGATGCAGACATCATCACTACCGCGGTCGGGATCGGGATCCTGAAGTTCGTAGCTCCCGCGATAGCCAAAGGTTTGGCATCCAGGATGGAGGCCGGAGTGGAAAAACCGCTCAACATAATGTGCTGCGAGAACGGACTGAAGGCCACCTCACAGCTCAAGGCCCTGGTTTTCAGTCAGTTGGACAGAAAGGTGGCGGAATGGGTGGAAGGCCACGTCGGCTTCCCTGATGCAGCTGTCGACAGGATTGTACCTCCGGTGCTTTGCGAAGTGCCTCTGGACGTTGCCGTAGAAGAGTTCTTCGAGTGGGACGCGGAGAGGTCAGGTTTCGTCGGAGGAGTTCCGGATATTCCCGGAATGGTGCCGGTAGACAATCTCCTGGCCTACGTTGAACGCAAGCTTTTCACATTGAACACCGGGCACGCTGCTCTGGCATATCTCGGCAAGCTGAGGGGATATGAGACCATCGGCGAAAGCATTGCAGACGAAGCTGTACGGGATATCGTCAGGAAGGTGATGCAGCAGAGCGGAGAAGCACTCGTGAAGAAGTTCGGATTCGACCACGGGAAGCATTTCGAATACATTGAAAGCATTCTGGTGCGTTTCCATAATCCTTACCTGAAGGACGATTGCAACCGTGTGGGGCGCGACCCTCTCAGGAAGCTGGCTGCCAACGACCGCCTGATCCTCCCTATGATGACAGCCCGTGGATACGGCCTTCCTTACGACAAGCTGCTGCTTGCGATCGGAGCGTGCCTGCATTTCGACAATCCGGAAGATCCGCAGAGCGTCGAGATGATCGGCAGCGTCCGGGAAACAGGAGTGGAAGGCACGATAGTCAAGTATTCGGGAATCCCCGAGGATGACCCGGTCCTGAAGGAGATTGCTTCAGCATACGCAGAAGCCGGAACTTGGAAACCTTCAAAATAACAAGGATATGAGCGAGATACGGAATGAAGCTCTTTGGGAGAGCGGAGAACTCAAGATAGATTGGGTGAGGCACCATATGCCTTTGCTTGAAGGGCTTGAAAAGGATTTCAGGCAGACGAAGCCTTTCCGCGGGATCAAGATAGCCCTGTCGGTCCATCTGGAGGCCAAGACAGCCCACCTTTGCGAAGTACTTGCCGAAGGCGGAGCGGAAATGTACATTACAGGAAGCAATCCCCTTTCGACCCGGGATGACGTCGCAGCCGCCCTGGTTCACGAAGGACTCAATGTGTACGCGGTGCACGGGGCGACTCCCGGGGAATATGAGAGCGGCATCAGGAGGGTGATAGAAGCAGGTCCGAACATCATCATAGACGATGGTGGCGACTTGGTGACTATGATCCACGAGAACTATCCGGAGCTGATCGGGAATGTCATAGGAGGCTGCGAGGAGACCACGACCGGGATCCTCAGGCTCCAGACTATGGACAGGGAAAAGAGACTCCTCTTCCCTATGATGCTTGTCAACGATGCCGCCTGCAAGCACTTCTTCGACAACCGTTACGGAACCGGCCAGTCCGTATGGGACGGAATCAACCGGACGACCAACCTTATCGTAGCCGGGAAGTACGTGGTGGTGGCCGGTTACGGCTGGTGCGGCAAGGGAGTGGCGATGAGGGCCAAGGGATTGGGTGCCAAGGTGATAGTGACCGAAGTGGACCCGATCAAGGCTATGGAAGCGGTTATGGATGGATTCAGCGTGATGCCGATGTCCGAGGCGGCCATGACCGGAGATATATTCATAACTGTCACAGGCTGCGAGAGAGTTATCACCAAAGAGCATTTCCTGAAGATGAAAGACGGCGCCATCTGTTGCAACGCCGGCCATTTCGACTGCGAGGTGAGCGTCACCGACCTTAAGGAAATAGCTGAAAGCGAGGCTCCTGCAAGACAGAATATTATGAAGTATGTGCTTCCTGGAGGCAAGAAGATATATGTGTTGGCCGAAGGACGCCTCGTGAACCTGGCGGCAGGAGACGGACATCCTGCTGAAATAATGGATATGAGTTTCGCCATCCAGGCGTTGAGTGCGAGATACCTTGTGGAGAACAGGGATTCCATCTCCCGCGAAACCGGAAAGATGCTCCATACGGTCCCTGAATCGATAGACCGGGAAGTGGCCTTCCGCAAACTCAAGGACTGGGGTGTCGGGATCGATACCTTGACGGAACAACAGCGGATTTATTTGTACGGTAATCTATGAGACTTTTTCCTATCTATACCTGGAACAAAGGTATCCGTAATTTCGACCATCGCAGACGCAAGTTTTCCAACCAGCCCTGGGCACAGGGCGTGATACTGCTGGCCTGCGTAGTCGTGGCGATGTTGCTCGCCAACCTTCCTTTCACGAAGGAATTCTACCATAACTTGCTTGAGACCGACCTCTCCCTGTATCTGAAAACTCCTGACGGCAAAGGGATTATGTTCCCTAAGGATATGACCGTCGAGAGTTTCATCAACGACATCCTGATGACACTGTTCTTCTTCACCGTTGGTCTGGAAATCAGGCGCGAGATGAAGAGCGGAGAGCTTTCAAGTATGAAGAAGGCCCTGATGCCGGTGATCGCTGCAGTCGGAGGAGTCCTGTTGCCGGCGGTCATATATGCCGTCATCAACCACGGTACCGGTGCGGCATCGGGCTGGGGTATCCCTACGGCCACCGACATCGCTTTCGCAGTCGGCATCCTTTCGATACTCGGGGACAAGGTTCCTGTTTCGCTGAAGGTTTTCTTGACGGCCCTGGCTATCGCAGACGACCTTATCGCCATCCTGGTGGTGGCCATATTCTACGGGGGAGCGATCGATTTCGGTCTCCTGAGCATTGCAATAGTGCTGATCCTTCTGGTCCTGGTCCTGAACAAGCTGGGAGAGAAGAGAGGCTGGTACTACTTCATACCGGCGCTGGTGATATGGGCTCTGTTCTACTATTCCGGAATCCACTCCACGATGTCAGGAGTCGTGATGGCATTCCTGGTGCCGATGACCCCGAGGTACAACGAGGCATATTTCCACAGGAAGAGACTCCAGTACATCAACAGGCTCAATGAATACAATGCCATCGAAACCACTACGCTGGTGTTCCCCAACGGGCCTCAGAGGCATTGCCTCAGGAGGATAGCCGCCGTTTCGAAGGGCTCCATCCCTATGAGCTACCGTCTCGAGCACGCCCTCGGACCTTGGGTCAACTTCCTGATTATGCCGTTGTTCGCCCTCGCGAACGCCGGAGTGGAGATTCCGGATGTCTCCTACTTCAACGTATTCCATATCGATCCAACCCTTGGCAGCGTCAGTATGGGAATATTCCTCGGCCTGCTGGTCGGGAAGCCGCTCGGAATCGCCCTGGCCAGTTTCATCGCCGTGAAGCTGCACCTCGGAGATATGCCGGCGAAGGCGAGCTGGAAGATGCTCATAGCCGTCGCCTGCCTTGGAGGAATAGGATTCACGATGTCCATTTTCGTGGATACCCTTTCCTTCGGAGAGCAGACGCCGGAGGTGATGGTCAAGCTCCGCGATATGGGAAAGGTCACCGTGCTGATGGGTTCACTGTGCGCCGGAGTCCTTGGAAGCCTGCTCATAACTTTTGTTCACAAGATAGAGCGGGGAAAGTCTGCAGCATAGCGAAATATTCTTTATCTTTGTGATGATGGACATCACGAGAGACAAAGATTTACGCCGCTTCAACACGTTCAGGATGGACGTGAAAGCGGCGTGTTTCATTGAATATGGTTCCCTGGAGGAGCTGGACTCCATATTCGCCCGTGCCCAAGAGTTCCCTCAGCCGTTCTTCCATATAGGCGGAGGCAGCAACCTGCTCTTCACAGGGGACTTCCCGGGGACTATTCTGCATTCCGGAATAAAGTTCATCGAGGTCCTGGACAGCGAGGACCGGGATGTTCCGGAAGGAAAGACCGTGGTGCGCGTTGGAGCGGGGGTCGTATTCGATGACTTCTGCCTTTGGTGTGCCGGAAAGGGGTTCTGGGGACCGGAGAACCTGTCCCTCATTCCCGGCGAAGTCGGAGCTTCCGCCGTACAGAACATAGGCGCCTATGGCAGAGAGGCCGGAGATTTCATCTTGGAGGTGGAATGCTATGATACCCAGGACCGCAGCCTGGTCAGGATACCTGTCGGAGAATGCAACTATGCTTACCGTGATTCCTTCTTCAAACGTGAAGGCAAGGGACGGTACATCGTCACTGCCGTGGATTTCCTCCTTACGAAGGAATATTCCCCGGTCCTGGATTACGGGCACGTACGCGAATCTGCAGTGGCGGCTTACGGTCCCGGGGTGGTGGAAGGCTGCAGGCTTACCCCCGGCCTGATGCGCGACCTGGTGGTCTCCATACGTGGCGGCAAGCTTCCCGATCCGAAAGAGACCGGAAGCGCGGGGAGTTTCTTCCGCAACCCTTTCGTCAGCGAAGAGGTGTATTCCAACGTCGAAAGGATTGCCGGGAAAGAAGGACTGGGACCTGTTCCGCACTTCCCTGCCGGGAATCTGGTCAAGATTCCTGCCGCGTGGCTGATCGACAAATGCG
Organism: uncultured Bacteroidales bacterium; assembly: GCA_905235085.1. Classification (GTDB taxonomy): domain Bacteria; phylum Bacteroidota; class Bacteroidia; order Bacteroidales; family UBA932; genus Cryptobacteroides. The sequence continues at coordinate 7,013 of CAJOKD010000017.1, forward strand.
GGTGGAAAGGCAGGAAGGAAGGCAATGCCGGAGTGTGGCACAACCAGCCTCTCGTGCTTGTCAACCTGACCGGAGAGGCCACTCCGGATGAGATAATGACACTTGAAAACAAGATAATAAGTTCGGTCAGGGAGAGGTTCGGAGTAGAACTGAGTCCCGAGGTCGAACACGTCCCGAATATACAATGAGTTCATTCATCATAGAGGGGGGTCGTCCCCTGAGCGGATCGATCAAGCCGCAGGGTGCCAAGAATGAAGCCCTGGAAGTGATCAGCGCAGTACTCCTGACCGAAGAGAAGGTCACCATTTCGAACGTCCCGGAAATCCTCGACGTCAAGAACCTGCTGGATTTGTTCTCGAGTATGGGTGTCAAGGTCGAGCTTATTGAAAAAGGAACATATTCATTCCAGGCCGATACCCTTGACAGGGAGTTCATATTCAGTGAAGAGTTTGTCAGGAAGTGTTCCAGGCTGAGGGGTTCCGTGATGGTGGCCGGTCCGCTTCTGGCCCGTTTCGGGGAGGTGTACTTCCCTAAGCCGGGAGGAGACAAGATAGGCCGGCGGAGGGTCGACACCCATATCGCCGGTCTGATGAACCTGGGGGCCCGGCTCGCATATTACGAGAAATTCCGCGCATTCCACCTGTCCCTTCCTGCGGGCAAACGCCTTGAAGGTAAGTATATGCTTCTGGACGAGGCGTCAGTGACGGGAACTGCGAACATCTTGATGGCCGCATCCCTCGCTTCTGGCAGGACAACCATCTACAACGCGGCCTGCGAACCTTATATCCAGCAGCTGTGCCGGCTGCTCGTAAGTATGGGAGCGGAAATAGAAGGAATAGGTTCCAACCTTCTGACCGTACACGGAGTCGAACGCCTGCACGGAGCTGTACATAAAATACTTCCGGATATGATCGAGGTCGGCAGCTTCATAGGTATGGCGGCCATTACCTGCAGCGAAATCACGATCAAGAACACCTCGTATTCCAACCTCGGAATAATTCCGGAGAGTTTCAGGAGGATCGGAGTAAAGCTGGAGCAGCACGGAGACGACATCCTGGTGCCAAGGCAGGAAAGCTATGAAATCGAGTCCTTTATGGACGGCTCCATAATGACCATCGCGGACGCTCCGTGGCCGGGACTTACACCGGACTTGCTGAGCGTCTTCCTGGTCGTGGCCACACAGTGCAAGGGCAGCGTACTGATCCACCAAAAGATGTTTGAAAGCAGGCTGTTCTTCGTCGACCGGCTGATAGATATGGGAGCCCAGATCATACTTTGCGACCCTCACAGGGCGGTGGTGATAGGGCACGACCACAAGTTCCGTCTCCGCGCCGGTAATATGCTTTCTCCTGATATCAGGGCCGGAATCGCCCTTCTGCTGGCTGCTATGTCCGCCAAAGGAACGAGCGTGATAGGCAATATCGAGCAGATAGACCGCGGTTACGAAGACATCGACGGACGCCTCAACGCCATTGGTGCGAGCATTACAAGGAATATCTGAGCAAAATTATTAACTTTACCCGATTATGTTACTGAATATATTCGGCTTCCTGAACCTTTCCTTCGCCGACATCATCGACATACTGATGGTGGCTGCTCTGATCTACTTCGTTTTCAGGTGGATCAGGGGTTCTTCAGCCATGAATATATTCCTGGCCATCATCCTGCTATTCGTGCTCAGGGTCGTGGTGGCGGCATTCAATATGAAGCTTATGGGCGCCATCCTCGGCACCTTCATCGACGTTGGAGTCCTCGCGCTCATCATCATATTCCAGCCTGAAGTCAGGTATTTCCTTATGAGGCTGGGGTCGCAATACGGTGTGGCACGCAAGGGCAAGGCTTTCCTGGACAGGCTGTTCGGGACCAAGGAACAGAAGATGGGCAACGAGACGGTGAACGAGATTGCGGAAGCCTGCCGGTCGATGTCCGCCGCCAAGACCGGAGCGCTGATCGTCCTGCCCCGCAAGGATTCCCTGGAATATATCGCCGAAACCGGGGACGAGGTCGACGCCAAGGTGTCCAGGCGACTGATAATGAATATATTCTTCAAGAATTCGCCTCTGCACGACGGAGCTATGATCATAGAAAGGGACCGTATCGCGGCAGCGCGCTGTACCCTTCCGATTACCAAGCGGACGAATATTCCGCCAAGTTACGGGATGCGCCACAAGGCGGCGATCGGCATCACTGAAGAAACCGATGCGGACGTGATCGTTGTTTCCGAGGAGACAGGAGGGATTTCTTTCGTCCGTGGTGGCGAACTTACCAGGATAAGCAACATCAACGAGCTTAAGCTCCAGCTGGGCTCCGGCGTTGATATCCTGGAAGAAAAGTCTTAGGAAATGGATGGGTCAGGGATAGACGCAAGGCTTGAAAGCAAGCTGGGATTCGACCGGATTCGTTCGATGATATCCGATAAGTGTTCCACCGAATATGCCGTAGACCGCGTTGCGGAAGAGGTTTTCAGCACGGATGCCAAGGAAATCGTGAGGCGCCTTGCCCTGACAGACGAGATGCGGCTCGTGCTGATGTTCGAGGAGAACTTTCCCACCAACGGATACATAGACTGTATCTCCTTCCTTAAACCACTTGAGAACCAAGGTTATAACATCGATCTCCTTTCCCTCGGGAAACTTCGCACGATGGTGGAGACGGTCAGGCGTCTGACCAATTTCTTCCTGGCCACGAAGGATGGAGTCTATCCTAACCTGAAGAGGTTCTCGGCGCCCGTTAAGAACTACCCTGAAGTACAGCGCAGGATCGACCTTATCCTGGACAAATACGGAGACGTGAAGGATACGGCCTCAGACAACCTTCTTCAGATACGCCGTTCGCTCAAATCCAAGGAGGGAGCCATCTCCAAGAGGGCGAACGCCATCTTGAAGCAGGCTCAGGCCGAGGGTATAGTCGACGCAGATGCAGGTCTTTCTGTCCGCGACGGAAAGCTTCTCGTTCCGGTCAACAGTTCTTCCAAGAAGAAGATCCCTGGGTTCGTCTATGATACTTCTTCGACAGGAAAGACGGCTTTCGTGGAACCTGCTGAGATAGTGGAACTTGAAAACGAGATCATCTCCCTCAGGGCTGAAGAAACCCAGGAAATCCAGCGCATTCTGGCTGCTTTCAGCGATTTCGTCCGTCCTTATGTTCCGGACCTGGTCGTATCGGCAGGTTATATAGGGGAAATAGATTTCCTCGTAGCGAAGGCTCAGGTTTCCCTTGACTTCAAGGCGGGAATGCCGGTCATCTCCGAAAACGGGGAGATGAATCTCAGGAAAGCCAGGCATCCGCTCCTGGAGAAAGCCCTTTCCAGGGAAAAGAAGGCCATCGTTCCGATAACCGTGCGGCTGACGCCGGCAAAGCATATCCTCTTGATATCAGGTCCCAACGCCGGCGGCAAGTCGGTCTGCCTGAAGACCACGGGACTGCTGCAGTATATGTTCCAATGGGGTATGCTGGTGCCGACTTCCGAGACTTCGGAACTTCCTGTGTTCGACCGGATTATGGTCAGCATCGGAGATGACCAGAACATAGAGAACGACCTGTCAACCTACAGTTCTTTCCTCGAGGATATGAAAACTATGCTCAAGGAAGCGGATAGCAAGACCCTTATCCTGATAGACGAATTCGGGTCCGGTACCGAACCTGCTGCGGGAGGTGCGATAGCCGAAGCCATACTCAGTGAGATGGACAAGCGGGGTGTCTATGGAGTGATTACGACGCACTACACCAACCTCAAGCTTTACGCTTCGGGGGCGGAAACCGGGGTCATAAACGGCGCGATGCAGTTCGATGCTTCCAGGATCCAGCCATTGTTCCAACTCGACATAGGGCTGCCCGGCAATTCTTTCGCGTTCGAGCTGGCCAGGAAGATGGGCCTGCCGGAGAATATAGTCAAGGATGCAGAAAACCGTGCCGGAGAGGAATTCGTGGGAATGGAACGCAATCTGCGCAAGATAGTCCGTAACCGCCGCGCCCTCGATGAGAAGCTTCAGAAGATCAGGAATACGGACAAGACCCTGGACAGCATCACCGACCGTTACCAGAAAGAGCTGGAGGGCATAAAGAAGACCAGGAAGGAGATCCTGGACGAGGCCAAGAAGCAGGCTGAAGAGATAGTGCTCGGAGCCAACAAGACGGTCGAGAATACTATACGGACCATCAAGGAATCCCAGGCCGACAAGGAGAAGACTTCGGATGCCAGGAAGAGCCTTCAGGACTTCGTGTCCGCCCTTCAGACCAAGAAGGAGAACGAGCAGAAGAACCACGACGACTACATAGACAAGAAACTCAAGCAGCTTTCCGAAAGGAAGGCCCGCCAGGAGGCCAGAAAAGGCAAGAAGCCTTCCTCCGAAGCGGAACCTGTCCCTGAACAGTTCCGCGGAGGGCCGCTGAAGGTCGGAGAGAAAGTTCGCGTGAAGGATAACGGAATGGTAGGCGAGGTGGTACGTATTTCCAATAAGGCGGTCACCGTGGCGATCGGCAACATCACCAGCAAGATGGCCCTCGACAAAGTGGAACGGATATCTTCCAACGAATACAATGCCGTCCGCAAACAGACCGTGAAGCCGCGTCCTGTCAGGGATGATTCCGGTTTGAGGGAGCGCAGGCTGAGATTCTCCCCTGAACTGGATGTCCGGGGAGAAAGGGTTTCAGACGCACTGGACATCGTAATACACTATATCGATGACGCTATGATGCTATCTGTGGGCTCCGTAAGGATTATCCACGGCAAAGGCACGGGAGCCCTCAGGGACGAGCTGCAGAAGTATCTCAGGACCATACCGGGAATAAAGTCCGTACAGGACGAACATATACAGTTCGGAGGAAGCGGTGTCACCATCGTGACCTTCGAATAAAACCGGCGGATGCCGGATAAACAGACATAGACTATGGAAGACAAGCGGAAGAACCCTTCGGCAAGGATGCTGACAGGCCGTCGGGGAGAAGAGGTAGCTTGCAGGTACCTCGAGGGGAAAGGGCATCAGGTCATCGGAAGGAATTTCCGGTGCGGACATTTGGAAATAGACATCATAACCCTAGCCGGTGATGGTGTACATTTCGTGGAGGTAAAGAGCCGTGTGGCTCCGGTGGCGGCAGCTCCCGAGGAGAACGTCACACCGACCAAGCAGAAGAGGGTTGCGGCCGCTGCGCTGAGATACCTCAACGGAGCGAAGGATCCGAGGCTGAGAGGAGACCAGGAAGTCAGTTTCGACGTTGTCGCGGTGACTTTCGATGGAGGAGAGGAGAAAGTGGAATGGTTTCCGAAAGCCTTCCTCCCCCTGTACGTATGATAATTGAAACCACTAAGATACACATATGGACAATAACCGATATTGCGTCATAATGGCCGGAGGTACGACCAACCGCTTCTGGCCGGTGAGCCGGGAATCCAAACCTAAGCAGTTCCTGGATATCTCAGGCTCCGGAAAGTCTTTCATCAGGCAGACTTACGAAAGGTTTTCCAAGGTCGTTCCCCAAGAGAACATAATCGTAGTGACGCTTTACAGATTTGCTGATATAGTCCGGGAGCAGATTCCGGAGCTTCCTCCGGAGAACCTGTTCCTGGAACCATACAGCCGCAACACTGCACCCTGTATCGCATATTCCACCTACAAGGTGCTGAAGAGGAATCCCCAGGCCACGATAGTGGCTACTCCTGCCGACCATATCATCCGGGACGGCGACCTTTTCTGCGATGTGATAGGAAACGTTATGGAATATGCCGGGAAGAACGACGTACTTATGACGGTCGGCATCCTTCCCGACAGGCCGGACACGAACTATGGATACATCCAGGTGAAGGGAGGCAAGGCTACCGCGGAATCGGCCGGGCCGCTCCAGGTGAAGACTTTCGTGGAAAAACCGGACCGCGCCCTTGCGGAAGTGTTCTGCAACAGCGAGGAGTTCTACTGGAATTCCGGTATATTCGTGTGGAAGGCTTCGCTCATCAAGGAGGAGATGGAGAAATATATTCCTGACGTCACTTCCGTCTTCAAGGGGTGGGAGACTTTGATGGATACTCCGTCGGAGAAGGTCTTTCTGGAGAAGGCATATTCAGACTGCCCTAAGATATCCATCGACTATGCCGTTATGGAGAAGACCGAGAAGGCCTGGCTCTATCCGGGCAATTTCGGATGGTATGACATAGACACCTGGGACACCCTTTTCCAGATGATAGAGAGGAAGGATCCGGAAGGGAACGCCCTCAATACCATCAACAGTCTCCTTCGAGAAGACAGGGACAATCTCGTAATCACTGAAAACAAAAAGAAAATCTACGCCATCAAGGGCTTGAAGGACTTCCTTGTCATAGACACCGAGGACGCCCTTCTTATCTGCCCGAGGGAAGACAAGCAGTTCAAGGATTTCATCTCTGGTCTCGGAATGCCGGGATACGAAGACTACCGCTGACCCTTTATCGCTGATTATTAGGCATTAGGCTTGTGGAAAACTTTGTTAATTGAAATTATTTTCGTACATTTGCAGCCCGCAAAATTGTGCGGAATAATGTAAATTATTAAGTTACAATTAATTAATCAAACCAATGCCTGGATTAATTGGAAAGAAAATCGGAATGACTTCCGTTTTCGGTGCTGATGGAAAAAACATTCCATGCACCGTCATCGAGGCTGGTCCGTGTGTTGTCACGCAACTGCGCACCGTTGAAAAGGATGGCTATGAAGCCGTGCAGCTTGCCTATGACGAAATCAAGGAGATACACGCCAGCGCGCCTCAGTTGGGGCATTTCAAAAAGGCAGGAACTACTCCTAAGCGCAAGCTTGTCGAATTCCCGGCAAACTTCGAAGGAGAGATCAAGCTCGGAGACACCATCTCTGTGGACGTCCTGAATGACGTCAAGTTCGTAGATGTTGTCGGTACTTCTAAAGGTAGGGGCTTCCAGGGCGTTGTCCACCGTTATCATTTCGCCGGTGTCGGCGGAGCGACCCACGGTCAGCACAACCGTCTTCGCAAGCCTGGTTCACTGGGTGCATCTTCCTGGCCATCCCGCGTATTCCCTGGAATGAGGATGGGCGGCCATATGGGCAATGAGAGGGTGAAGGTATTCAACCTCGAAGTTGTCAAGGTTATCCCTGAGAACAATCTTCTCGTCGTTAAGGGTTCCGTTCCTGGAGCCAAGGGTTCTTATGTAACATTGGAGTTTTAGTTATGGAATTACCAGTATTGAAAATTGACGGATCTGAATCCGGAAAGAAGGTGGTCCTTGACGAGAAGGTCTTCGGCATCGAGCCTAATGATCACGCTATTTATCTTGACGTCGTACAGTATCTCGCTAACCAGCGCCAGGGTACTGCAAAGACCAAGGATCGCAGTGAAATCGCACATTCGACCAAGAAGCTTGGTCGTCAGAAAGGTGGCGGCGGTGCTCGTCACGGTAGCTTGAAAGCCAATATCTTCGTCGGCGGCGGCCGTGTATTCGGTCCTAAGCCTCGTCTTTACAGGACTAAGCTGAACAAGAAGATGAAGGCTCTTGCACGCCACTCTGCTCTTACATACAAGGCACAGGAAAACGCCATCGTTTTCGTCGAGCCTTTCACTATGGACGCTCCTAAGACCAAGGAATTCTTGAATATCGTCGCGGCTCTCAAGGCTGGCGACCGCAAGGTTCTCTTCGTCCTCCCGGAGAATTCCAAGAACATTTTCCTTTCATCACGTAACCTCCCTGAGGTTAAGGTCATCACTGTCAACGAAATCAACACCTATGCAATTATGAATGCAAATACTATGGTGCTGATGGACGGTGTCCAGGATGTCCTCTCGGAAAGGGCTAACCGTTAAAAGAGCAAAGAGATGGGAATCATTATCAAGCCAATCGTAACCGAGAAGATGACGGCTGAGACTGAAAAGAACAACCGTTATGGCTTCATTGTTGACCGTAAAGCCAACAAGATCCAGATAAAGGCTGCTGTCGAGCAGTTCTACAACGTCACCGTCAAGGACGTCAACACTATCAACTATCACGGTAAAAGGAAGTCCCGCTACAGCAAGTCCGGGATGCTCCGTGGCCGTATGAATCACTACAAGAAGGCTTATGTCACTCTTGTAGGTGATGACAAGATCGATTTCTACGCTAATATTTAAGGAGGGACAAGGCAATGGCAATCAGAAAATTCAAGCCTACGACTCCTGGATCCAGGAACAGGGCAATCAGTGCATTCGACGAAATCACTGCAAAGAAGCCATACAAGGCTTTGTTGGAACCTCTCAAGAGTACCGGCGGTAGGAACAACACTGGTCAGATGACTGTCCGCTATCGTGGCGGCGGCCATAAGAGGATGTACCGTATCATCGACTTCCTCCGCGACAAGGACAATATGCTCGCAACGGTCAAGACCATCGAATATGATCCGAACCGCAGCGCCCGTATCGCCCTCGTGGAATACGAAGACGGAGTGAAGAAGTACATCATCGCTCCTTCAGGAATCAAGGTCGGTCAGAAGATCGAATCCGGTTCCGGTGTTTCTCCAGACCTTGGCAACTGCCTTCCGCTTGCAGAAATTCCTGTAGGTACGCTCGTCCATAACATCGAGCTTCGTCCAGGACAGGGTGCTGCGATGGCACGTTCCGCAGGAACCTTCGCACAGCTTGCTGCACGTGAAGGCAACTACGCTATCCTCCGTCTGCCTTCGGGTGAGACCAGGATGGTGCTCGTATCCTGCCGCGCAACGGTTGGTACCGTTTCCAATGCCGACCATAATCTCGAATCTGATGGAAAAGCCGGCCGCAGGCGCTGGCTTGGCCGCAGGCCTCACAACCGTGGTGTCGTCATGAACCCGGTAGATCACCCGATGGGTGGTGGTGAAGGCCGTGCCTCAGGTGGACATCCTCGCTCACGCAAGGGTCTCCCTGCAAAGGGTTACAAGACACGTAATCCTAAGGCTACTTCCAACAAGTTCATCATCGAAAGAAGAAAGAAGAAGTAATTAAACAGAAATCAAGATTATGAGTCGTTCATTAAGAAAAGGTCCATACATCCAGGAAGCACTGGAGAAGAGAATTCTTGCTATGAATGATGGTAGCAAGAAGAAGGAGGTCGTCAAGACCTGGTCTCGCGCCAGTATGATCTCCCCTGATTTCGTTGGCCACACTGTAGCAGTTCATAATGGAAACAAGTTCATTCCTGTTTACATTACTGAGAATATGGTCGGCCACAAGCTTGGCGAATTCGCCCCTACCAGAACATTCAAGGGCCATTCAGGCAACAATAAGTAATGATTGAGGAGAATTAAGTTATGGGATCTCGTAAACACATAATGGCTGAAAAGATCAAGGAAGCCAAAAAGAATACAGCTATCGCAAAGCTCAACGATGTGCCTACATCTCCTCGCAAGATGCGTCTGGTAGCAGACACAGTAAGAGGCGTGGAAGTCAACCGTGCTCTCGACCTTCTTCACTTTTCGAAGAAGCAGCCTTCTATTCGTCTTGAGAAGCTTCTCCGCAGCGCTATCGCCAACTGGGAAGCCAAGAATCCGGACAGGAGCAACGAGCTGGACAACGGCAACGTCTATATCAAGACTATAATGGTGGATGAAGGCCGTACGCTCAAGCGTATCCGTCCTTGCCCTCAGGGTCGCGCCGGAAGGATCCGCAAGCGTTCCAACCACGTCACCATCATTCTCGACGTCAAGCAACCAACAACAGTAGAGGAGAACAAGTAATATGGGACAGAAGACAAATCCTATTTCTAACAGAATCGGTATCACCCGTGGTTGGGACTCTAACTGGTGTGGTGGTAACTATGCTGAGAAGATCGCTGAGGATTATGAAATCCGCAAGTATCTGACCAACCGTCTTTCCAAGGCCAGCATCTCCAAGATTGTCATCGAAAGGACCCTTAAGCTCATTACCGTGACCATCCACGCCGCAAGGCCTGGTTTCATCATCGGAAAGGGCGGATCGGAAGTTGACAAACTCAAGGAAGAGCTCAAGAAGGTCACCAAGAAGGACGTTCAGATCAACATCTTCGAGGTCAAGAGGCCTGAGTTGGATGCACACATCGTAGCTGACAGCATCGCTCGTCAGATCGAGGGTCGTGTTTCCTACAGGAGGGCTATCAAGATGGCGATTGCCTCTACTATGAGGGTTGGCGCCGAAGGCATCAAGGTCCAGATCAGCGGCCGCGTAGGTGGTGCTGAAATGGCTCGCAGTGAAATGTTCAAGGAAGGCCGTACACCTCTGCACACTTTCCGTGCCGACATCGACTATGCACTTGCAGTTGCAAGCACCAAGGTCGGTGCTCTCGGAATCAAGGTGTGGATCTGCAACGGTGAGCGTTATGGCAAGCAGGATCTTACTCCTAATGCAGCTACCGCAGCTAGCGCCCAGGGTGGAGCTCGTTCTCCTCGTGGGGACCGTGGTGACCGCAGGGGTGACCGTGGCGACCGCAGGGGCGGCAACCGCGGAGGTCGTGCTCCTCGCCGCAACGATCGCGCAGCCGAGTAATCACTTGACGCGAATATCCAAAGAGGCCGACTCATCCGAGCCGGCCTCTTTTCCGTCATCCCCCGGCTTGACCGGGGATCACTGCCTATTTGTCGAAATTGCGGGAGGCGAACGGAAGAGCGAGGCGGAGGGATCCGTGCCAATATTCCCAGTTATGGACACCGTTCCGGACCCGGAACTCCGACTTGACCTTGGCGGCTTTCATCTTCATATGCAGCTGGAAGGACAGGGCTACAAGGAAATCGTCGTCACCGCAGTCGATGAACCATTTTACGGTCCTGAGCTTTTCCAATGTCGCCTCATCGGCGTTGTCAAGGAAATCCAAAGCGGAATGCTCTCTAACTGACTGACATACATAGTACAGCTTGTCCTTGACCTGGTCGCTTTCTCCTACCTGGCCGGTCTCGTAGTCGAGCCAGGCACTCATCGCATAGCAGCTCGAGAACATATCGGGATGGCGCTGGCAATATACCGTGCTGCCGCCTCCACCCATCGATAGGCCCATCACGGCACGGTGACCCTTGTCGCCGATGCCCCGGTATTTGCCTTCAACGGCGGGAACGAATTCCTGGAAGAAGAAATCTTCGTAATTCCAGCCGGGCATATTGAAATACCCGTTCCAGACGTTGTGGCGGTCAGCGCCGCCGGCATTCGGCATCACGATGATCATTTCCACTGCTTCGCCAGTGCCTATAAGTTCGTCGGCGATGGCCTTGGCAGACGCCTTCTTGGCCCAGTCGGTGTAATTCCCGCCGAGTCCGTGAAGGAGATATACGACGGAATAAGTCTTGGAGGACTCCTCGAACCCGTCCGGTAGATATACATTGTACTTGACGGATGCCTTAAGAATATGGCTGTAAAGGCTGTCGGTCACTATTTTCCCCGCATTAGCAGAAAACCCCGCAAGCAGAACAATCGTTAAAGCAAGCAATCGTTTCATATCCAAAAACATTTCTTTCCCCAAATATACTCAATTATCCTGGATCGCTTACCCTGGATCCTTTACCTGGATCATTTACCTCCTGTACTCTTTTACTAAAGAACCTTTGGTGCCTCACGCAGTCCACCACCAATGCCAACTGTTTGCCGCGCTGTCCGCTTGAAGCCACAGGGCTACTTACTCAAGAAGAGGCGGATCTTCCCTATGAGCCCAAGTCCTCCTATAGGCCTTTCTCACGTTCTGTCATTAATAAGGGGTGAGTTCATAATACTCTCTCCAGAAAGAAAGGGATTGCGATTGTGCTCAAGGGTGCGGTCAGATGGACCCTTGCGCGAGAAAAGAAGAGGAAAGAGAGGGATATACTCCTGATGCCGGCGAGGTGTAGCCTTATTCAAGGGATTTTCTTAAATTAGCAGGTCGTAGTCCCCGAATATGTGAAAGTTGCCTCAGAATACGTGGAACTTGCGCTGACAATTGGAAGTTGCCTTGACAATGAAGAGCTTACACCGGCCAATGTAGAGGTTACTCCGGGCGACGTGGGGGTTGCTTCGGGAATGTGGGGAGCGCATTTATTTAGATTGATTACATAGTATGAACACTAAAACCTTCCTTGTCTGGATAGTTGCTGCCGTTTGCCTCTGTGGCTGTTCCGGCAATGCGCCGGATGCACCGGAAAGCGTTAAAAGCGCCGAAGCGCTTGCGAAGAGGCTTATTCCGGCACAAGCATCACGTATCGAATTCCGCGAAATCCCATCCGACAGCACCGATGTTTTCGAACTTTGCTCGGAAGGACGGAAGATAGTCATTTCCGCCAACAATGCCGGAACGATGGCCGTGGGGCTCAACTACTACCTGAACAATTATTGCAAGACCACGGTCTCGGAATATGCCGCCCATCCCGTCGAGATGCCGGAAACCCTTCCTTCGGTTCCGGAAAAAGTGCGAGTGACCGCGCGGGTGCCTTGGAGGTTCTACCTTAACTATTGCACCTTCGGCTACACGATGCCTTGGTGGGGATGGAAGGAGTGGGAACGCTTCATTGACTGGATGGCCCTGAACGGAGTGAACATTCCTCTTGCCACCACCGGCGAGGAGGCTGTCTGGCAGAGGGTCTGGAGACGTTTCGGCCTCAGTGACGAACAGATCCGTGCCCATTTCACCGGCCCGGCCCATCTCGCCTGGCACAGGATGGTGAATATCAATTCCTTCCAGGGCCCCCTCCCGCAGGATTGGATAGACGCACAGGCTGATTTGCAGAAAAAGATACTCAAGCGAGAGCGCGAACTATCTATGAAGCCGGTGCTGCACGCATTCAGCGGCAGTGTTCCAGCCGTTTTCAAGGATATGCATCCGGAGGCGGATATAAGCAAAGTGAGCAACTGGGGAAATTTCGGCGACCCATATCGCTGCTGGTTCCTTTCCCCAACCGATCCCCTTTATGCCGAAATCCAGAAAGCCTGCGTGGAAGAAACCGAGGCTCTCTTCGGAACGGACCACATCTGGGGACTGGACCCCTTCAACGAGGTGGATGCCCCGTCCTGGGACCCGGAAACGCTCGCTGGAATGGGCAGGGCGTTCAGTGAATCTCTCAGTGCCGCGGACCCTGATGCAGTGTGGCTGCAGATGGGATGGTTCCTCATCAACGACCGCGATCACTGGACCCCGGAGAATATGGAAGCCTTCCTGGGCAGTGTTCCTCAAGGGAAACTGATAATGCTTGACTATCACGACGATTGGGTGCTTGGATGGAAACTCACCGAACGCTTCTACGGTCACGACTACATTGCCTGCGCACTGTTGAATTTCGGCGGTAACACCCTCCTCAACGGCAACTTTCCCACCCTTATTCCATATTACGAAGAAACATTGCGGGACGGAGGACACAACCTAAAAGGCATAGGATCCACTCTGGAAGGATTCGGCACCAATCCATATTACTACGAATTCGTGCTGAGTCAGGGCTGGAATTATCCTTTTTCCGCTGATGAATGGATAGACAGGCTTGCAGACCGTCATATAGGACGCGAAGACGCCTCCGCCAGAGCCTTGTGGAAGAAGATAATAATGGAGATCGCCCCTCAGTACACCGGTACCGGAGTCTCGATGAACGCCCATCCTAAGTTCGGAGAGAGGTACAACTGGACTGTGAAATATCCTGACATCAAGGGCCGAACTCCTGTGATGGACTATGCCTGGAGGCAGATGTTGGAGATAGGATCCGACCGTTATGAATATCACTATGACCTCGTGAATCTGGGCAGGCAGGCTCTCGGGGATTATTTCGATATCCTGAAAGACAGCCTGAAAGCAACCTGGAACCGGAATGACGTTGCCGGAGCAAAGGCGGTCAGGTCTCAGATGGAAGAAGTACTGGACGATTGCGACGCCCTGCTGGCCTGCGCTCCGGAACTCAGCCTGCAGTCTTGGAACGAAGCCGCCCGGAGTTGGGGAGATACCCCTGAAGAAAAAGAATACTACGAGCGCTGTGCACGGACCATACTCACGGTCTGGAGCAACAACAGGGGACTCACGGACTACGCCAACCGGCAGTGGTCGGGCCTTGTGGGGAGCTACTACAAGACTCGTTGGATGATGTTCTGCGACGATATCATTGCCGCAATGGAAGACGGTCGCAGTTTCAACGAAAAAGTGTTCGACGAAAAACTGCGATATTTCGAAGTGCGCTGGACCGAGCCTTCCGCTGTCAGAATAGAATACAGGCAGCCTCAGGATGCAGTGGAACTGTCCCGGAGACTGATAGAAAAGTACGGATTCTGACAGGATTTTCTTAAATTAGCAAGACTAATAACTACATATTCTACTATGGCACAATCCAGAAGAGATTTCATCAAGAAGGCCGGGCTTGGAGTGGCTGCGGCTACCATCCTGCCTCGCAATGTGCTGGGGGCGATGAACGGGGACAAGAGATTTGTCGCACCGAGTGACCGGATGACCCGAGGAATTATCGGAGTGGGAGGCATCGGAATGAGCAACCTCCACTTCGTAAGCGACGAACGCTGCCGCCTGGTGGCCGTCTGCGATGTGGACAAGAACCATCTCGACAACGCTCTGGCCAAAGGACAGGAAAAGTTTGGAGAGAAACTCCAGGCTTATACTGACTGGCGTGATCTGGTCCGCGACCCTAACGTGGATATCGTCCACATCGCGACCCCTTCCCACTGGCACGGACTTATGGCGGTTGAAGCCGCCAAGGCGGGAAAGGATATATTCTGCGAGAAACCGATGACAAGGACAATCGGAGAAGGTCAGAAGGTAGTGGAAGCGGTACACAAGTACGGAAGGATATTCAGGCTTGACACCTGGTTCCGCTTCAAGGACACTTTCTATGGACTCGGGACAACCGTGGAGCCGCTCAAGAAGCTCGTTGACAGCGGACTTCTCGGCTGGCCTCTGACGGTCAGGATCTCCGGAGCGACAGGTTTCGCGTGGAAATTCTACTGGACAGGTAAGACCAATCTCGAACCGCAGCCGGTACCGAAGGAACTCGACTACGATATGTGGCTCGGACCGGCCCCTTACAAGCCATATCACCCGCACAGGGTACATTCCTCTTTCCGCGGCTACTGGGACTACGAGTCCGGCGGTCTCGGAGATATGGGCCAGCACTACATCGATCCGGTGCAGTATATTCTCGGAAAGGATGACACTCTCCCGGTGAAAGTCGAAGTGGATGCCCCTCAGCAGCATCCGGATGCCGTAGGAATATGGCGCAGCATCACCTACACCTATGCCGACGGCTGCAAGATCATCCTCGAGGGCGAGGGCTTCGAAAGCGAAGGTAAGGTGCCGTATATCGAAGGACCTAAGGGAAAGGTTTACAAAGGCTTCGAGTGCACCATCCCGAACGTTATGGACATCATCAACCAACTCCCGGACCCGGAACCGCGCAATACGGATTTCCTGGACTGCGTCCGCACCCGCCGCAAGTTCGCTCTCGCGGAAGACAACGGGCATCATAGCTGTACCATCGTGAATATCGGATCCTGCGCCCTGCGTCTCGGCAGGACACTCCATTTCGATCCGGACAAGCAGCTGTTCATCGGTGACGATGCTGCCAACCTGCTTGTCAACCAACCTATGCGCGCCCCTTGGAAAATCTAAAACAGGAAGGATATGAAAAAGATATATTTGATAGCATTGCTCCTGGTCCTGTCTCTGTCTCTCTATGCGCAGGATGCCAGGAACAGGACAGTTGAAACGGTTGTGGCGGACGTGCTTGCCGCAATGCCTGCACAGACGGCCGATGTACTTTCCGTCCATATGGCCGACCTTGCAGCCACAGCTCCCCAGTCGGTTGTGGAAGTCGCAAAGCTTATGAAGCCGGCGGCCGCCGGAGTGAAGAACAGTATCTATGAATATGCTCTCACCGGTCTTGTGAACTATGTCAACGACCCGCAGCACAATGCCAAGGCTGCGGACGTGCTGAAAGGCCTCCAGGAAGCTGCCGCAGCCTGCCAGGATGCGGTCAACAAGTCATTCTTCGAGTCTCTTCAGAATATGCTCCGGCCTTATCAGGCCCCGCAGGAAGAACCTAGCCTGACCCTCAAGGAAGCGAAGAAACTTCTGAAAGCCGGCAGTACCGCAGAGAAATGCCTGGCCGCCTGCACCATAATGAACGAGCAGCCTGCAAAGGTTTGGAAGACAGTTGCTTCCGCTCTTAAGAGCAACGACGGGCAGTTCCGTAATTCAGTTATAGACAATGCCACCAAGGTGGTAGGAGCCAGCGCCCTTGTCCCGCTTTTCGTATCCAAGTTCAAGAAACTCGGGAGCGAAGCCAAGGCAGATGTCCTGAACTGGTTCGGCGACAACAAGATATCAGCTGTTGCCGGTCTTGTAGCTTCAGCGGTTCCTGAAGGAGGAGAGGTTGGCAAAGCCGCCATATCCGCAGCCGGAAAGATAGGAGGGAAAAAGGCTCTTGCTGCGCTTCTCGGCCAGCTTGGTGGAGAGAACGCAGAAGAAAGCCTCATAGCCCTGAAATCCTTCAAAGGAGACATCCAGGACGATGTCTGCTCGGCTCTCGCAAACGAACTTGCTTCCGGCAAGGACTTCTCTACCGGAGATAACGGCAAGCTTTTAAAGAATCTCTTGAACCTTGTGAATGCCAGGAAGATTGCAAAAGCCGCCAAGTCTGTATATTCAATGATAGGCTCAGGCAGCCAGTATCTCGAGGCTTTGGGAGTCAATTCCTTGCAGAACGTGGTGGGATCCGACGATGTGGACAAAGTGGCAAGCTTGCTTGACAAAGCCGCTCCGGTCCAGAAGACAGCTTTGCAGAAGGCCCTTTCTTCCACGCTGCACACCCTCGCACCTGCTGAGCAATATTCAAAGCTCTCAGGAATCATGAAGAAAGCTGCCAACGTGGCGAACTTCTATCCTTGCCTCGCTGCCACCGGTGCTGATGAGGCAGTGGACGACCTTGTGTCCGCAGTAGATGCCGGCAAGAGCGGCGCCCTCGCATCCCTCATGGCCATCGACAACTACAAGGCAGCCCCAGAACTCCTGAAGATAGCCAAGTCGGACGCTGCCAACGCAGTCCCTCTCCTCAACCGCTATATCAGCTTGGTGAATGAATATGAGACCTCTCCCGAAAAGACACGTTACAGCCTCGGAGAAGTCCTCTCTCTCGCCGGATCGGTCTCTGATGCCAAAGCCAGGACCGGGCTTAAGAAATCGGCCCTGAAGGCTCTTTCTGCTGTTCCTACGATGAAATCATTCCTGCTAGCAGGCAAGTACCTCGACGACAAGGAGGCTTCCTACGATGCAGCTGATGCAGTCAGGAAGATCGCGGCCAAGACCACTGAGGAGATCAACTATGCCGACCTCAAAGACAACCTCACCAAGGCAGCCGGCATCTATGCATCAACCGGCAATGCCGACGATGCCTATGTCATCAACGAGATTGACAAGATCCTGGCAAAGGCAGAACCTTCACCTATCTCCGAACTCACCGAGGAAGAAAAGAAACAGGGATTCGAAATGCTCTTCGACGGCACCAATCTCGATAAGTGGCAGGGTGACTTAGAGGGTTATATTCCAATGAACGGAACCATCTACGTTTCAGCCAATTATGGCTCAACGGGAAATCTCTACACCAAAAAGGAATACCGCAATTTCGTCTATCGTTTCGAGTTCTGCTTCCTCCGCGAGGGAGTGAACAACGGAGTGGGTATCAGGACTCCGATGGGTGTCGATGCCGCCTATGAAGGAATGTGTGAGTGCCAGATCCTGGACCACGACGCTCCTATGTACGCCAACCTGCGTGACTACCAGGTTCACGGCTCCGCCTACGGAATCATTCCGGCTAAGAGGGTTGTCCACAAACCTCTTGGAGAATGGAACACCGAGGAGATCCGCGTCGAGGGAGACAGAATCAAAGTGACTTTGAACGGAGAGGTGATCCTGGACGGAAACCTCCGCACTGCCTGTAAGGGACACAATGTTTCCAAGGACGGGAGCAAGGAGAACCCTTACACCTATGACCATAAGAACCATCCTGGAATGTTCAACAAGACCGGCTACATCTCCTTCTGCGGTCACGGCGAAGGCCTCAAGATCCGTAACGTCCGCGTGCTCGACCTCGGTAACAAGAAGTAATTGGATATGAAAAGACTATTTGCAATGCTAAGCGTCTTGGCCGCCCTTTCCCTGGCGGCCGAGGCTCAGGTGATGACTCATAGGCTCGTCGTGCCTGACATTGAAGGCTACCTGACCTTGAAGGGTGACATGCACACCCATACGGTGTTCTCCGATGGAAACGTCTGGCCTACTACCAGGGTGGACGAGGCCATCCTGGACGGTTTGGATTTCTTCGTAATCACTGACCATCTTGACGGGCGTCACCAGAAACTGGCCAACAAGGGATTGTTCAACTGCGACAGAGATGAATCATATAGGCTTGCTGCTGCCTATGCGAAGTCCCGGAACATGATCGTAATCCATGGTGGAGAAATCACCCGAGGAATGCCTCCCGGACATTTCAATGTCTCATTCGTAGAGAGCGACACCAGGATCGGCGAGGAAGAGGACAAGTACGAGGATCACTTCCAGGGGATGGTGGCCGGACTAAAGGAGGCTCGTAATCAGGGTGCCTTCACGGTATGGAACCATCCTCACTGGAGCCGTCAGGCTCCTAACGGACCGGTCTGGTATGACGAGCACACCAAGATCCTGGACATGGGGCTCATGGACGGATTGGAGATATTCAACCAGTTCGACGGATTCAGCAAGGAGGTTTTCCACTGGGCCATGGAAAAGAACCTGACTATTGTCAGCGGTACCGATGCCCATAAGCTGATGGAGCTCTGGATTGACTACGGCAACGGAGAACTTCGTCCTTGCACATTGGTTTTCGCCAAGGAGAAATCAGAGGCTGGAATACGGGAAGCTCTTGACAATCACCGTACTGCGGTGCTGGCTCAGCACAATGTCTATGGCCGCGAGGAGTTCCTGAAGCCGTTGCTGGATGCAATCCTGCAGGTGAAGAGTGTCAAGAATACGGACAAGAAGCTTACCATGGTACTGCACAACTGCAGCTGTGTACCGGTCATCCTGCATAAGGCGGAGGGTTTCGAGGATCTCGGTTACACCCGTGACATCGTGATCGGTGCGGATTCAGACTACACGATAGACGTGACCAACGCCGAATACGGTACCAAGTTCACCCGAAAGTCCATCACCTTCGGTTATGAAGTCCGTAACTTCTTCACCGACGCCGACGTCAACCTCAAGTACACCTTCACCGCCGCCCTGAAGTAGAATTCTGCACTCCGTCATCCCCGACCTGTTCGGGGATCCCTTTACATCAGTGGCTGCAACACCGGGCTTTATACCGGGCGTCAGAGTTTCACGGAGTGGACATTCTTGCCGGAAGGGTCGAAGATGTCGATGGTGATCGACTTAGGGGTGACTTTGATGTCGGCCCGCTCGCAGGTGGAGTTCACCAGGACCGGGAAGGTGGCATCCGAGATGCCGACCTTTTCGAAGGCATACTTGTGGCGGTGCCCGCAGATCATCAGGTCCACTCCGGCATCGTTCAGGACGGGAAGGAATATGCTGGACATGTTCCAGTTCCCATGCCAGGCATCCTTGGTCTGAGGGGGGATGTGGCTGAAAACGATCCTCCTTTCAGCATTCTTCCAATCCTCGCTGGCAACCACGCCCTTGAGCCACTCCGCTTCGGCTCTCAGGTAAGGATCCGTGCAGTACGCTTCCTGGTATTCAATGTCATTGTCAGGCTTGTCCTCGCCGCTGTCCATCACCAGGAAGAAGAAGTTCCCGTACTTGAAGGTGTAGTAAGGACCGTGCTCGGGGAAGGCGAAATATTCAGTGAAATGGATGGCATCGCGGCCGCGGAATTCGTGGTTGCCCCTGGACCTATAGAACGGAAGTTCGGAGGCGAACAGTTCGCAGGCTGGCGTCAGTTCGTATTTCACGATCTTGTCCACCGATGTCACCGAAGACGTCATGTCCCCGTTGAAAAATATGAAATCGTTCCTCCTGGTGGCGACAGGATCGGAGAACAGCCTGCGCAGGAGTGAATCCTTCTCGTGGATGTCGTTCACTACCGAGAAGTTGACCTCCTTGTAGGAAGTCTCCAGAGTCTTCACCACGGGAGGCTCGGCGGAATAGACGTTCGCCCCGTATTCACGTCCGTACTTGATGTCCAGGAAGTGATAGTACTTGTCCACCGCCTTCATCATTATCCTGTAGCGGTAGCGGGTGCCGGGTTCCAGGCCGGAGACCGTAACCCGGTGGATCTTGTTCACCGGCTTGATTCCTGCACCGGTAAGGTCATAGAACTTTGGCCTGTCGGCATAGTAGAAACTCTGTCCGTCTTCCGGAGCGACTTCCACCCAAGCCATGGCGTCCACGTCCGAAATCCACATCACCGTAAATCCGGTCGTAGTTACGTTCTGGACGTAAGGCCCGCAGACCACCTTTGATTTCTGCGAGGATTCCTGAGCGAAAGCACAGACACCCAGCAAAGTGAAAGCAACTAATAGGAACTTTTTCATATTCAATTGATTTTATCTTTTTCTCCTGTGTACATCCGGCATATTCCCAGGCTGAAGGCCTTATGCCGTACGTTCTTGAATCCGGCCCGGGCCATCATGGATGAGAATTCCTTCTTTCCCGGGAAGGCCTTCACCGAAGCCGGGAGGTATGAATATGCCGCCTTGTCCCCGGAAACCTTCCCACCGATGACCGGCATAATGCGAAGGAAATATATGTCATAGAACCACCTGATGATCTTGTTTTCAGGCCTGGATAGCTCCAGGATCACGACCCTTCCGCCAGGCTTGAGGACGCGCAGAATCTCGCGGAGTCCCTTGAGCCGGTCTTCGAAATTACGGATTCCGAAGGCTATCGTCACCCTGTCGAAAGTCCCGTCTTCAAAGCGGAGATTCTCCCCGTCTCCTTGTTCGTAAGAAATCTTTCCGTCGAGACCCTGCCGTGCGACCTTTTCTGCCATTACGGCCAGCATTCCCTCTGAGAGGTCCACTCCCGTTACATGTACATGGCCGGACGCCTTGGCGACAGCGATGGAGAAATCCCCGGTTCCGCAGGCCAGGTCCAATACTTCCAGAGATCCGGAACCATCGACGATCTCTTTCAGGGCTCTTTTCCGCCAAGTCTTGTCAACATCCAGGGACATGATGTGGTTGAGCTTGTCATAATCTCCCGCGATGCTGTCGAACATCGACTCTATCTTCGCTTTAGCCGGCATCTTCCTAGAAAATCATGAAAGTAGCCCCGAGAATCAAGGCCAGGATGAAGGTGGAGATGACCAGCAGAGGCAGCATGGGGTCAAGATCCTTTTCCTTGAGAGTCCATATTCCTTTCAAATGCTTGACATACAAAGGGAGGGTGACCACGAAAAGGAAGTGCCAAGGAGAGAAGCGGTAGGCTGCAGCGAATATCAGGAGGAACAGCCAGCCGGCGCAGATCAAAGCGGTCTGGTAACGCCTGGCATTCCTTTCTCCGAGTTTCATTGCCACCGTAGTCCGGGTGGCCGCATCTGTCTTCATATCCCTGATGTTATTGACATTGAGCACTCCTACGCTGAAACAGCTGATTGCCGCAGCCGGAAGCAGAAGCCACCAGCTGGAAATGGTATGGGCAGCTACGAAGAAACCTCCAAGTACGGAAACGAGTCCGAAGAATATGAATACGAACAAGTCGCCGAGCCCCCGGTAACCATAGGGATTCTTCCCGAGTGTGTAGTGCATCGCAGCCCAGATGGCCGCAGCACCGAGGACCAGTAAACATACTGATTTGACGCAGAACAAGGTGCCGAAGGAAATCCAGATCATCACTATTCCGAATATGGCCGCGAGGGTTGCGAAGATGCTGATCAGCCGCTTCATTTCCGGGATTGAGACCAGACCCATGTTAAGGCCGTATTGAGGTCCCTGGCGGTCTTCCGTGTCAGTTCCGCTGAGCACGTCTCCCAGTTCGTTGGAAAGATTAGACAGGATCTGGAGGCAGATGGTGGTAAGGAATATGAATATGGCAGCCCAGCCGCTTATCCTGTATTCCGAGGCTGCAAGCATCACTCCCAGGACAACTCCAGCCAAGGAAAGGGGCAATGTCCGCAACCTTAGAGAGTTGATAATCGCTTTGGTTTTCTCGTTCATGAAAACAAATTTACTCATATTTCGAAAATATTCATAACTTTACGGGCTACAAGAAAATTTTAAATTATCATCGATATGAAATTCAAGACTATCATCCTGGCTGCCGCAGCCATCGCAGCGTCAGTCGCTTGTTCACAGAAGGCCCCGAAGACCACTCTCTCCGGATCATATGGAATCGACTCACCGAAGTCAGTATACATCTCTCTTCCTGAACTCGGAATCGACACCACCGTCGCCATCGTCGACAAGCAGTTTACCATCGACCTTCCTGTGGATCCTACCCAGAGCGGTCTTATCAGAGTCGGCAGGGAGAAGGTTAACTTCATTCCTGACGGAACTCCTATGACCCTTGTCTTCAATGCGGACCATACCATCGCCCTGCTCTCCCAGGATCCTGGCAACTCCATCCAGGAGAGGCTCAACCAGTACGAGAAGGCTGTCAACGACCTTATGGTGAACGCAAAGGCCCAGCTCGATTCTCTCAAGGACGAGGCTACCCCTGAGGCCAAGGAAAAGATTTACGATGAATATCAGGCTGCCGTCAGCGAGATCAGCCGCAAGGTATTCGAAGAGAACAAGGACAACGCTGTAGCTATCTACGCTCTTGACAATTTGCAGTTCGACCTTCCTGTCGCAGAACTTGACAATTTGCTCAAGTCCCTTGATACGACAGTTTTGAACCGCAAGAGCCTCGCAGCATTGAAGAAGGCTGTCGGCGCCCAGCTCGCAACCGCCGAAGGCCAGAAATTCACTGACTTCGAAGTCGGACCACAGAAGTTCTCTGATTATGTAGGCAACGGCAAGTATGTCCTCGTAGATTTCTGGGCTTCCTGGTGCGGCCCTTGCAAGGAAGAGCTTCCTAACATCAAGAAGGTATACAACAAGTACAACGGAGAAGATTTCGACGTCCTGAGCGTTGCTGTCTGGGATAAGGCTACTGCCTCCGTCTCTGCAGCCAAGGCTCTTGGTATCACCTGGAAGCAGATTATCGACGCCCAGCGCATCCCTACCGACATCTACGGCATCCAGGGCATCCCTCACATTATGCTCATCGGTCCTGACGGAACCATCCTCAAGAGGGACCTTCGCGGAGCAGACATCGAGGCTGAGGTCGCCAAGTACGTCAAAGCCAAGAGGTAGTTTTGGCAGGAAAGGATCTTACAGTCAGGGAAAAAATCGCCCTGTTTCCACATTCCCCGGGGGTCTATCGTTACTACGATGCCTCGGGGAAGGTGATTTATGTGGGTAAGGCAAAGGACCTTCACAAGCGTGTAGCGCAGTATTTCGTGCCTCCGGAAAGGCTGAACGTGAAGACCAGGCTGCTCGTTTCCAAGATTGCCGACGCCCAGTTCTCCGTTGTCGATACGGAGGCTGATGCGCTGCTGCTGGAAAACAATCTCATCAAGCAGTACAAGCCGCACTACAACATCCTGCTGAAAGATTCCAAGACATATCCCTGGATAGTCGTCACGAACGAAGAGTTTCCCAGGGTATTCCTTACCAGGCGGGTGGACAGGAAGACGGGCACCTATTTCGGGCCGTACAGCTCTGTCACGCACGCCAATTACCTGCTGGAATTCTTCCGCAAGAACTATCCTCTTCGCTCCTGCAAGCTCAAGATTACCGGAGAGGCCATACTCCGGAAGAAATTCCGTCCCTGCCTGGACTTCCATCTGGGCCGCTGCAAGGGATGCTGCGTAGGGTCCATCAGTATCGAAGAATACCAGTCTTATATCTCTGAGATCGTAAGGCTCCTGAAAGGAGGAGTCAACGAGATCATCCGGGAATATGAAGGGGCGATGAAGTCTGCGGCCGACGAACTTCGCTTCGAAGACGCCCAGATGTTCAAGGAAAAGGCTGAAGCTCTGAAGAAGCATTATTCCAAGTCTATAATATCTTCAGCTTCAGATGCTTCCTGCGATGTTTTCAGCCTCGTCTTCGATGGGTCGGAGGCTTTCGGCAATTTCCTCAGGGTCAGGGGAGGAGCTGTCATCCAATCCTTGAACCTCGGATTCAAGATGAATATAGAGGAAGACCAGGCTGCGGTGCTCAGCGAGTTCATAGCCGAGATCGAGTCCAAATTCGGAGAACTGGCCAGGGAGGTTATAGTACCGTTTCTTCCTGACGTAGAGATGGAAGGGGAGGAATTCAAGATACCTCAGCGCGGAGACAAACTTTCGCTCCTGGAGCTGAGCGCGAAGAATGCCCGGGAATATCATTTCAATTCCCTCAAGCAGCGGGAGCGTACAGATCCTGACGAATACCGCAACCTCGTCCTTGAGGACCTAAGGAAATCTTTGAATATGAATGAGTTGCCTACTCATATAGAGTGCTTCGACAACTCCAACATCCAAGGTACCAATCCGGTTGCTTCGTGCGTTGTATTCCGTGACGGGGTTCCTTCGAAGAAAGACTATCGCAAATTCAAGATAAAGACCGTCATCGGTGCGAACGATTTCGCATCGATGAAGGAAGTCGTAAACCGCCGGTATTCCAGGATGATAGCTGAAAACCCCGGGGACCTGCCGCAGCTGGTGGTCATCGACGGTGGCGAGGGGCAGCTGGAATTCGCCCGCCAGGCTCTCGCTGAGCTTGGTATCCTGGACAGGCTTACCTTGGTTGGACTGGCCAAGAGGATGGAACTCGTCATCAGGATAGACGATCCTTATCCTCTTTTCCTGGACAGGAACTCACACGCGCTCAAGGTCCTGATGCAAATCCGTGACGAAGCGCACAGGTTCGGAATCACCTTCCACCGTAACTTGAGGAGCAAGGCTCAGATACAGAGCGCCTTGCGTGAGATTAAGGGGGTCGGGGAGCAGACAGAGCAACGACTTCTTATGCATTACGGTTCAGTTGCTCGGATCGCGTCCGCCTCACTGGAGGATTTGTCGAAGCTGGTTTCTCCGTCCCTTGCCAGGACCATCCTCGACACATTGAATCCCAAGCTGCCGCTTGAGTAATCATCCCCGGCCTTTTCCCGTCATCCCCGGCACAGTCCGGGGATCCCCGTCATTCCCGGCTCGACCGGGAATCCCTTCGCGTCAGTGGCTGCAACATCGGGCGCTTGCTGCTTCGCAGCCCTGTACGGGTAAATGCGCCCTAACGTTGCAGCCAACTGACGTCTTCTATTTGTCATTCCCTACTTGACCTTTTGGGGCGTATCCCCGACTCAGGACGGGACAAGGTTAACCGTCCTAAACAAGATTTACATCCTGAAGAAGCTTTGCCCCGTGAAGAGGGTTTGCCTGAAGAGAGTAAACTGATCGAAATAGTAAACTATTGATGACAGAAAGCCGGGAGGGTTCCGGGGATTGGTTTATTTCAGGACCGGTGCGCACTGGACTCCCAGCCGCTTGAGTGCGTTCACGAACTCCGTAGTGACCGCCACCTTGAATTTGGTCGAGTGGAACTCGATGTTGTATTTCGTACCCGGGTCGTAAAGGTACATCTTCAGCGGGATGCTCCCTTTGTTCGCCTGTACGACAGACACCAGTTCCTTTCGGAATTCTTGTGTCAGCTGAGGAGTCTGAAGATTGATCGAGAAGGCGGACAGGAGAGAGTCGGCCACATTTCCCAACAAGGTTATCTTCTTGAGTTTGAAGGCATATGGTGAAGTCTTCCCCTGCGCGGCATCTTCCGGTTTTACGAAGAACTTGGTGTCTATCTCTCCCTCCAGGAATAGCCCGGCGTGCGGAGCCAGGTAGCTCAGGAAGGTCTCGTGATCCTTCCCGAACAGAGTCAGCTCATAGGACCCGCTGTAGTCTTCCAGAGTGGTTCGGGAATATGGCTTCCCGGTCTTGGTCATCAGAGTCTTGACATCGGTCACCAGGCCGGCGACAGCCACCTTCATTTTCTTTTTGTTCTTCTCGCAGTCTGCCACCAGCTCGTTCAGCGCCGTCAGCTCGCAGGTGGTCAGATGCTCCATCTCGAAGGAATACTTGTCGAGCGGATGCGACGAAATGTACATCCCCACGAATTCCTTCTCTTTCTGCAGGAAGGTGAGAGGATCCGTTTCTCCGACCGGCTCCGGCATCTCCGGCCTGACCGGCTTTAGCTCTTCGACTTCCCCGAACAGGGATGCGGCCGAATTGGAACTGTCCTGGCTGTAGAGGGTAGCATAGCGCGCCAGTTCGTCCATGAACATATTCCCGTTCTTGCAGAGGAGGAAGAACTGGGCCCTGTTGCTGCCGAATGAGTCGAAAGCTCCTGAATATGCCAGGCACTCCAAGGCCTTCCTGTTGATTATGCCGTCCATTCTCTCTACGAAGTCGTAAACGTCCTTGTAAGGGCCGTTTTCCTCCCTGTTAGAGATGATCATCTCGGCGACGTTGGAACCGAATCCCCTGATCCCCTTCAGTCCGAAACGGATGTTCCCCTCCTTGTTGACGGTGAAGTGGGAATATGATTCATTTACATCCGGATTGAGCACCTGGATCTTGTGCGCCTTGCAGTCGCTCAGGATCTTCTTGATCTCCGGCATATTGTCCAGGTTGCAGGACAGGTTGGCCGCAAAGAATTCAGCAGGATAATGGCACTTAAGCCAGCCGGTCTGGTAGGATACCCAGGCATAGCAGGTCGCGTGGGACTTGTTGAATGCGTACTGGGCGAACTTTTCCCAGTCCTTCCAGATCTTGTCCAGGGTCTTTTCAGGATGGCCTTTGGCCAAACCCCCGGCCATGAATTTGTCCTTCAGCTCGTTCAGGATGGCTATCTGCTTCTTACCCATCGCCTTGCGGAGCTTGTCAGCCTCGCCTTTCGTGAATCCTGCCAGCTTCTGGGACAGAAGCATCACCTGCTCCTGGTAGACTGTCACTCCGTACGTATCCTGGAGATATTCCTCCATATCCGGAAGGTCGTATTCGATCGGCTTGAGCCCCAGTTTCCTTTCCACGAAGTCAGGAATATAATCCATCGGGCCCGGACGGTACAGGGCGTTCATAGCGATCAGGTCCTCGAACCTCTCAGGATGAAGCCTCTGGAGCCACTGCTTCATTCCGGGAGATTCAAACTGGAACACGCTGTCGGTGTCTCCACGGCTGTACAGCGCGTAGGTCTGCTGGTCGTCGATAGGGATGGCCTCTATGTCTATGTCTACTCCGTGGCGGAGCTTGATGTTGTCCAGGCAGGCGTGGATGATGGACAGGGTGTTGAGGCCCAGGAAGTCCATCTTCAGCATTCCGACATCCTCGATGTAATGACCGTCGTACTGGGACGTCCAGACATATTCCTTGGTGTCCTTGTCCTGCGAGAGGCAAATCGGGATGTGTTCCGTCAGGTTGCTGCGGCCGATGATGGTCGCGCAGGCGTGCATTCCGACCTGACGTATGCTGCCCTCCATCGCTTGGGCGTACTTGAGGACTTCCTTTACCTGGTCGGTTCCGTTTTCAAGTTCGTTCTTCAGTTCGGGAACCAGACGGTAGCAGTTCTTGAGCGTGATCTTCGCGTCTACCTCCTCCATTCCGCTCTGGAACCATTTCCGGACGGTGATTTTCTGCCCTTCGTGCTCAGGATCATTTATTTCCACATCCTTCTCGAAAGCCTTGAAGCCGCTCTTAAGCTCATCCAGCTTCGGATTGAACGGATATTCCTTCAGTACTTTTTCCCTCAGTCTGTCCGGCACGAGGGAGGAGAGCCTGTTGGACTCGTCCAGCGGGAGGTCGTGGATGCGGGCGACGTCCTTTATGGCGCCTTTCGCCAGCATCGTTCCGAAAGTTATGACCCTGGAAACGTGATCCTTGCCGTAGGTATCTTCCACATACTTGTGGGCGAGGCCGAGGTCTTCGAAGTCCACGTCAATATCAGGCATCGATATACGGTCCGGATTGAGGAAACGCTCGAACAGGAGCTGGTAACGTATAGGGTCGAGATTAGTGATTCCGAGACAGTAGGCTACTACCGAACCGGCGGCGGAGCCACGCCCCGGCCCGACCAGGCTTCCTTCCTTCCTGCAGGCGGCTATGTAGTCCTGGACGATGAGGAAGTAATCCGGGAAACCCATCCTGCAGATGGTCTTGAGCTCGAACTCTATCCTTTCTTTCTGCTCTTCGGTCAGTTCGTCTCCGTAGCGCCTCCTGGCACCTTCGTAGGTGAGATGGCAGAGGTATGCCACCGACTTGCAGAATTCATCGCCGCGATAATTGCCCTTCTTGTCGTTCCGGCCTTCTTCGATAATGTCCGAATATTTTGCGAGTTGGTTGTCTATGTCGGCAAGGAAGCTGTTGTCTATCTGGAACTTAGGCAGGACGTAGTCCTGGTCGATCTTATATTCCTCGATCTTCGCAGCAACCTCGAGGGTGTTAGAAAGCACCTCCGGATGGTCCGGGAAGAGCGCAGCCATCTCATCCTCGCTCTTGAGATATTCCTGCTGCGTGTAATGGAGCCTGTCGGTTTCGAAAATCTTCTTGCCGGTGTTCAGGCAGATGAGGTGGTCATGCACCGGGCCGTCCTCCTTGTTCACGAAGTGAACGTCGTTGGTAGCCACCACCTTGACACCCATCTCCCCGGCGAGCCGGAAGATTTCCTCGTTGCTCCTCTTCTGTGCCTCGTAGACATCCTGAGACAGGCCGGGGACCTGGGTCTTGTGGAGCATCACTTCGAGGTAATAGTCCTCCCCGAACAGGTTCTTGTGCCATTTGATGGCATCCCTGGCTGCGTCCAGGTTGCCGGCAAGGATATCCTTCGGAATCTCTCCCGCCAGGCACGCGGAACAGCACACCAGGCCTTCGTGGTACTTTTCCAGCACCTCGTGGCTGACCCTCGGCTTGTAGTAGAAGCCCTCGATGAAGCCTGTCGAAACGATCTTCATCAGGTTCTTGTAGCCATCGAAGTTCTTGGCCAGAAGGATAAGGTGGTAGTACTTGTCGTGCTTCGTGTCCTTGATCTTGTGGTCGTAATGGCGGGTCACATAAACCTCGCAGCCGATGATCGGCTTCACCGAACTGTGCTTCCCGGCGTACTTGAAGAACTCTTTCACACCGTACATATTGCCGTGGTCAGTAATGGCCAGGGCCGGCATACCCATTTCCTCAGCCCGGTTGAACAAGGTTTCGATCGACGAAAGGCCGTCGAGTATGGAATATTGTGTATGGACGTGCAGGTGTACGAAAGCCATAGCAAGAGGGTTGTTCTTTTCTACAAATATACCCAAAAAGGCAGTGCTCTCAAAGGGAAAGTTATCAACAAACAGTATTTTTTATGTATATTCGTGAGAGTCAACACTGAACTGATATGAAGCACCTGACAACCCTCCTGAACGCCGCAATATTCATTGCGACCCTCCTTCCATCCAACGCCCAGAATATTATTTCCCTCGATGGCAAGTGGGACCTTGAATATTGGGAGCAGAAAGACACAGCTGTCACGAATCCTGCGAAGGTGGCCAGACTGCCGAAGTCGAAGGTTTCCGCAACCGTTCCCGGCAACGTGGAACTTGACTTGATGGCAGCCGGGCTCGTGAAGGATCCAGAGATAGGCAACAACATATACGAGCTCCGCAAGTGGGAGGGATACCAGTGGATGTACAGCCGTCACTTCGACGTCCCGGCGCTGAAGGACGGCCAGAGGCTGGTGCTGGATTTCGAAGGGATCGACTGCATCGCAGATGTCTGGCTGAATGGCAAGCACCTTGGCCACACCGACAACGCTATGATCTCGCATTGTTTCGACATAACGGGCAAGGCGCGGACAGGTGACAATCTGGTGCAGGTGATAATCAGTTCCGCAGTCCAGGAAGCCCAGAAGCATATGATCGGGATAGCCAGTTTCCGCCATTACACCGAGTCGGTGTGGATCCGGAAGCCGCGTCACTGCTACGGATGGGACATTATGCCGAGGCTCGTGAGCGCTGGACTCTGGAGGAGCGTCAACCTGGTCGTGAAGGATCCGGTAAGCCTGACGGATGTGCATTGGATGACGGTAGACACCGATTCGACGACCGGCCACGCCGAGATATTCGTGGACCTTCAAGCCAAGTATCCCGTCACGATGGTGGACAAGATCACGGTGGACATATCCCTGTCCAAGGACGGGAAGGAAGTCTATCACAACCGGCGGCTCCTTCCGACCTTCGCCTGGAGGACCGAGTTCTCCATCGAAGGTGCAGAACTCTGGTGGCCTAAGGGATACGGTGACCCGGCCTTGTACGACGGCACCGTCACCCTTCTGGATGACAGCGGCAAAGTGCTCGCCAAGGACACCAGGAAGGTGGGACTTAGGACGGTGCGTCTGGAGATGACCGACATCAACAGGGACACCTCCGGAAGGTTCTGCTTCTATGTCAACGGTGAGAAGATATTCGCGCGAGGAACGAACTGGGTGCCGCTCGACGGATTCCACAGCCGCGACTGGAAATGGGTGGACAGCACCATAGATATGGTGGTGGATCTCAACTGCAATATGATACGCTGCTGGGGCGGCAATGTCTATGAAGACGAGCCGTTCTACGACAGGTGCGACCGGGAGGGCATAATGATATGGCAAGACTTCTCGATGGCCGGCATCATATACCCGCAGAGCGAAGAATTCACCTCGAAGATCAGGGACGAGATTACCCAGGTGGTGCTGAAGTTCCGCAGCCATCCGAGCATCGCGATCTGGTCCGGCAACAACGAGAACGACAACTCTCTCCTCTGGATGCTGCCGAAATTCCGCGTCGACCCGAACCGGGACGTCATCAGCCGCAAGGTAATCCCTGAGATCCTTTATGAATATGACCCTACGCGTCCTTACCTTCCGAGTTCGCCATATTTCAGCGAGGAGGCCTACAAGGCCGGATGCCAGAAGGAGGATATTCCTGAGAACCATCTCTGGGGCCCTCGCGGGTATTACAAGGATCCGTATTACAAGGATGCCAGGACCATATTCGTAAGTGAGATAGGGTATCACGGATGTCCGAACAAGGAGTCCATCGACAAGATGTTCACCAAGGATTGCCGCTACCCTTGGAAAGAGGATGGGGATTGGAACGAGGAATGGCTGACCAAGTCCGTCAGGCCGCTTCCTTACTTCATCGAGTTCGTGGGAAGGAATGACCTGATGACCAACCAGATACGTCTGCTTTTCGGGTTCCGGCCGAAGACACTGGAGGATTTCATCGGGGCTTCCCAGAGCACGCAGGCGGAGGCTATGAAGTATTTCGTGGAGAAGTTCCGCGGGGACAAGTTCCTGCGCACGGGCATCCTGTGGTGGAACGTGCGTGACGGATGGCCGATCGTTTCCGATGCGATCGTGGACTATTACAACTCCAAGAAGCTGGCCTACAATTACATCTGGAACGCCCAGCGGAACGTCTGCGTCCTGATCAACGACCCGGAAGTCATCACCGGCTCTGACGTCATCCCCGGCCCGACCGGGGATCTCCTCCCTCTCAAAGCCGTAAACGACTCGCGCTCAGACGCTTCCGGCAAGGTCAAGGTCACCGACATCGGTTCCGGGAAGGTGGTTTTCAAGGGCAAGTTCAAGGTTCCGGCCAACGGCCGCGTCACCATAGCCGAACTTCCTGTCCCTGCCGGCCAGGGCCTCCTTCTGATCGAATATGAGACCGCCGACGGCGCCTACCGCAACCACTACCTTTACGGCGAACCACCGTTCGACTATCCTACCTACCGCAACTGGATTCAGAAGGCAGGAATATAAGTGTTCCCTAGATGGGGTGGCAATACATTAGTGTATGGAGAAATGATGTCGTCTGCATAGTGCTGTCTGCTACCCTCTCCCCGTAGGCATAATAGTCGTTCTGCTCGAGGACCCTCCCGTCGGACAGGTCCACCACGCTCCTCTCCGATCCGAGGCAGTCCTTGGCCGTGAACTTGCAGTTCGCAGCCTTGACAAAGTCCATCTGCCTGTGGTTAAGCGTGATATGAGACATTACGTTCATGACTCCCTGAATCGCCTTCG